>DATARD010000238.1:0-20824 GCA_036264355.1 Thermoanaerobaculia bacterium | reverse complement strand
GCCGCTCGAACGGCAGGTCCTGGTGCATGTACGAGAGCAGCGCCGTCTCGCGCACCCGGCCGAGCAGCCCGGCGAACGAGGGAGCTCCCGAGACGTCGCCGCGCAGCACCAGGGTGTTGACGAAGAAGCCGATCAAGCCTTCGGTCTCCGGCCGGGTGCGGTTGGCGACGGTGGTGCCGGCCAGGACGTCGTCCTGGCCGCTGGTGCGTGCGAGCAGGGCATACAACCCCGCGAGCAGCACCATGAAGAGCGTCCCCCCCTCCTGCCGTGCCAGCGCGCGCAGGCGCTCGCTGATCTCCGGCTCCAGGGCAAAGATGACCTTCGCGCCGTTTCCGGTCGGCCGTGGCGGGCGCTGCCGGTCGAGAGGGAGGTCGATCGCCGGCGGCGCTCCCGCCAGCCGGTCCCGCCAATAGATGAGCTGCTTTTCGAGCACCGCTCCGCTCAGCCAGCTCCGCTGCCAGACGGCGAAGTCGGCATATTGAATCGGCAGCTCGGGCAGCGCGGCGGGGGTGCGGGTCGCGTGCGCCACATACAGCGCGTTGAGGTCGCGCATGAACACGCCCTGCGACCAGCCGTCGAAGGCGATGTGGTGCACGGTGAGCAGCAGGATGTGCTCGGCGGGTGCGAGGCGGAGCAGGGTGGTGCGCAGGATCGGTCCGGCCGCGAGATCGAACGGCAGGCGCGCCTCCGCCAGCTCGAGCCGCGCGGCCTCGCTCGTCCGCGCCGACGCCGCGAGGCCGGAGAGGTCGATGAGCGGGAGATGGATCCGCGCCACCGGCGAGATCACCTGCACGGGCTCGCCATCCACCTCCGCGAAGGTGGTGCGCAGCGTTTCATGGCGGGCCACGAGGTCGGTGAGCACCCGCAGCAGGAGGTCCGGCCGCAGGTATCCCTCGATGAGCAGGCTGGCGGGGGCGTTGTAGGTGGGCTCGCCCGGCTCCAGGCGGTCGAGGAACCAGAGCCGCTGCTGGGCGAAGGAGAGCGGCGGCGGTGCCGATTGTCCCTCCGCGGCGCCGGGACGGCGGGGGATCTGCAAGCTGCCTCCCTCCGGCGCGGTCTCCTGGCGCTTGGCGCGCAACCGTGCGAAGAGGAGGGCGCGGTCCTCGCGCGACAGATTGTCCAGGCGCCGCTCGGACGAGCTCATGGCCAGGTCTCCTCACTCATCCCTGCGAGCAGTCCCACGAGCTGTTCGAGAATCCGCGCCGCGCTCTCCGCCGTGAACCGCGTGGGCGCATAGGCCAGGCGCAACAGCAGCCGCTCGCCGGGCACCGCCACCAAAGTCAGCGGATGATGATTGAAGTCCACGGTTTCCAGCTCATCGAGCGCAAAGTCGCCCTCCTCCCCGCTGCTTTGTGTGCCTCGCGGGTAGTTCTCGAACGCCAGCACGCTTTCGAAGAGATGCGCTCCCACCGGGACGTGCTCGTTCTCACGCGCCGCCACGTAGCGCTCCTGCAAGCGGCGCAGCCAGTCGACCAGCGGCATTTCGGGCTCGACCTCGACGCGCAGCGGCAGGATGTTGATGAACAGGCCGATCATCGACTCGGAGCCGGCCAGCTCCGGCGGCCGGCCGGCGACGGTAGTGCCGAAGAGGACGTCGCGTTGACCGGAGACGCGCGCGAGAAGGAGCGCCCAGGCCCCCTGGACCAGGGTGTTGAGAGTCAGCCGGTGACGGCGCGCCAGCCCCTCCAGCGCCGCGGTCAACGGTGCCGAAAGCTCGCGGTCGGCCTGCTCCGAAGCGGGTTGAGATTCCCCTTGATCCGCTCCATCGCGGAGATCCACCTCGCCGGAGCCCTGCTGCTGGAGCCAGAGGATGTAATCGCGGTAGGGCCGCGGATGGCCCAGCCGGGGCGCTTCGCCGTCTGAGGAGTACGCGGCGTAGAACGCCAGCACCTCCGTGAAGATCAGTGAGACGCACCAGCCGTCGAGCAGCAGGTGATGCACCGAGAGGACGAACCGCCAGGAATCTGGGCCGGCGTGAAAGACGGCGATGCGCAGGAGCGGCGCCCGGTCGAGCGCGAAGCCGCGTTGCCGGTCGGCCAGCAGGAAGTCCTCCAGCCGCTTCGCCTGTTCCGCCGCCGGCAGCCCGCGCCAATCGTCCTGGTGCAAGGACAGCGAAGCCTGCCGCCAGACCGTCTGTACCGGCTTCTCCAGCTCCCGCCAGTGGAAGGCCGTGCGCAACACCGGGTGGCGGTCGATCACAGCCGCCCAGGCGCGCGCAAAGGCGGCGCGGTCGAGCGGACCGGAGAGCCGGCCGTGGAGCTGGACGCAATAGACGCCCGAGCCGGGCGAGCGCAGGGTCTGGGCGAGCATCTCGCGCTGCATCGGCGACAGCTCGTAGACGTCTTCGAGCGTAGACCGGTGCCCGCCCAGCCGATCGACCAGCCGATCGATCTGCGTCTGGCTGAGCCGCGCCGCCAGGAAGTCCGACGGGGTGAAGCCGCCCGCCTCGGGCCGGCGGCAGTGGTCGATCAGCTCGCGGAGCGCCGCGCCGAGATCCGCCAGCAGCTTCCCGGCGGTGGCGGGCCGGTGGGCCTCGGCGCTGTACAGGCAGGAGAGAGAGAGCCGGCCACCGGCGATGCTGCCTTCGATCGCGAGCAGGTGGAGCCGCGGCAGGCGGCGGTCGCGCTGCGGACCGCTCTCCTCGGGAGCGAGGCTGAAGGCGGGTGCCTCCTCCTGTGCAATCGGTCCCTGTCCGATCGGTCCGATCGGTCCGATTTGCCCCAGGTAGTTGAAGCTGACCTCGGGCTTCGGGAGACCGGCGAGCGCCGTTTCGCGCAGCAGGCCGTACCCCAAGCCGCCGCCGGGGACGCGCCGCACCTGTTCCTTGACCGCCTTGAGCGCGCTCGCCGGATCGGTGCCGGCGCGCAGATCGAGCACTACCGGGTAGACGTTCGTCAGCCAGCCCACCGTCCGCGTGAGATCGGCCGCGGCGGAGATCTCCTCCCGGCCGTGCCCTTCGAGGTCCAGCAGCAGCACGGGCGACGCCGCCCACCCGGCGAAGGCGCGGGCCACCGCGGTGAGCAGGACCTCCTGGATGCGCGTGCCATACGCGCGCGGCACCTCTTCGAGCAGCGCGCGGGTCTCCGCCTCGTCCAGCTCGAAGGTGACCGCCCGCTCGGATGCCACGGTGCCCGCCGTGGGTGATCCAAAATCGCGCGGGATCGGTGCCGCCTCTGTCCATGGCAGCCCCTGCCAGAACGGCAGCTCGGCGGTGAGGGCCGGCGAGGCGGCGTGCGCGGCGAGCAGCTCGGCCCAGCGCTTGAAGGAGGTGGTCCGCGGCGGCAGATCCTGAGACGCAGAGGCCGCCGCGAGATCCTCGACCAGCACCCGCCAGGAGACCGCATCGACCAGCAGGTGATGCATCACCCAGAGCAGCCGGCCTTCCTGGCCGGGACCGAGATCGCAGACGATGGCGCGCTGGAGCGGACCGTTCGTCAGGTCGAGGCTGCCCTGCGCCTGCGCTGCCGCGGCGGCGAGCGCTCCCGGTCTGGCGTCCGGCGCCAGACGCGACAGATCGATCACCGGGAGATCGGGAGCCGCCACGCCGGGCGCCTCCGTCCACTGCTCCCAGCCCTCCGGCCCGCGGCGGAAGCGCAGGCGCAGCGCGTCGTGCCGGCGGGTGAGGAGCGCCAGGGCCGCGGCGAGCCGTGCAGGATCGAGGCGTTCCGGCGCCGCGAGCAGCAGCGACAGATTGAAGTGGTGGGCCGCGCCGGGCTCGCGATCGACGACCTCGGCGAAGAACCAGCGCTGCACCGGGGTGAGCGGCACCGCGCCGCTGCCCGGCTCCTCTTCGATTTTGGTTTCGAGGAGAGTGCCGGCCGTCGTCGCCATCGTTGCCACGGTCGCCATTTGGGCCACCGTCTGCTGTTGGAAAAGCTGCGTCGGCGTGAGGGCGATCCCCAGACGGCGCGCCTGCGTGACCACCTGGATGCTCAGGATCGAGTCGCCGCCCAGCGCGAAGAAGTTGTCGTGCACCCCCACCCGCGGTAGCCCCAGCACGCCGGCCACCACCTCGGCCAGCGCCGCCTCGACGGCGTTGGCCGGCGGCGTCTGCGCCGCCGCGCCGGTAGGCATCTCGGGTTCCGGCAGCGCGCGCCGGTCGATCTTGCCCTGCGCGGTGAGTGGCAGCGCCGGCAACACAACCCAGGCGGCCGGCATCATGGCGTCCGGCAGCCGCCGGCGCAGCGCCGTTTTGATCGCGTCGACCGCATTGAGATCGGCCGTTGCGTCACTGAGTACCACATAGGCCACCAGGCGCAGGGCGGAGCGGAAGGGCCGCGCCAGCACCACCGCCTCGCGGACCGCCGGCTGCGTGGCGAGCGCGGCTTCGATCTCGCCCAGCTCGATACGGATGCCGCGGATCTTCACCTGCCGGTCGGCGCGGCCGAGGAACTCGAGCACGCCGTCGGCACGGAAGCGGGCGAGGTCGCCGGTGTGGTAGAGCCGCGCTCCCGCCGCGCCGCCGAACGGGTCAGGGGCGAAACGCTCAGCCGTGAGCTCGGGGCGGCCGAGATAGCCGCGGGCGAGACCGCGGCCGGCGAGGCACAGCTCTCCCGCCACCCCCTCCGGAGCCAGGCCGCCATAGGGATCGAGCACATAGGCGCGGACACCGTCGACCGGCCGCCCGATCGGTGGCTCGCGGTGATAGGTCCCGGAGCAGCGGTGGAGCGTGGCGTAGATCGTCGCCTCGGTCGGGCCGTACAGGTTGAGCAGATCTCTGCCCGTGCTCCACCGGTTCGCCACCTCCGCCGGGCAACTCTCGCCGCCGACGGCGAGGCTGCGCAGGCTGGGCAGGTCCTCCTCCGGCACCGCGGCCAGCGCCGCGGGGGTCAGGATCATCCAGGAGACCCGCTCGCGGCGGATCACCTCCGCGAGAGCTGGGCCGGAGCGCGCTTCCTCCGAAGGAATGATCAGGCAGGCGCCGCTCGCCAGGGCCAGCCAGGTCTCCAGCACCGACGCATCGAACCCGGGAGACGCCACCTGCAACACCCGGCTGGCCGGCCCGATGCCACAAAACGCCTGCGCCGCCAGAATTCGCTCAACAATCGATCGGTGGCGCACCAGCACCCCATTGGGCCGCCCGGTCGACCCCGACGTGTAGATCACATAGGCAAGCTGCTCCGCATCGCCTTTTGTGTTCCTGTCCGTTCTTTTGTCCGTGCTCGTCCCGTCCTCTGTGATCACCGCCACCGGCCGAGCATCCGCCAGAATCGCCTCCACCCGCTCAGCCGGCGTCGCCGCATTGAGCGGCAGATAAGCGCCGCCGGCCTGAAGCGTCGCGAGCAGCCCGATCACCAGAGCCGGTCCGCGCGGCAGCACGAGCGCCACCAGCCGGTCCGGTCCAACTCCGAGCGCGGCCAGCCGGTCCGCCAGCAGCGCGGCGCGCTCGGCGACTTCGCCGTAGCTCAGCCGCCCGCCGTCCCAGACGATCGCCGGAGACTCCGGCGCTGCCGCGGCCCGTGCCGCGAAGAGCTGGTGCAGGCAGAGGTCCCCAGCCGGCGTTTCCGCGCCGGCGCCGCTCCATTCGGCGAGCAACTGCTGGCGTTGCGCCGCGGAGATCAGGGGGAGGTCCCACAGCCGGCGCTCCGGATTCTCCAGCGCTCCGGCGAGCAGGATGCGGAAGCTCTCCTTCAGACGGTCGATGGTGGTGGCGTCGAACAGGTCGACGTTGTACTCCATCCACCCTTCGAGGCCGGCGTCCTCCCACAGCGAGAAGGTGATATCGAACTGCGTCCGCTGCGCGTCGACCCAGTAGGGTTCGCTCTCGATCTCGTAGCCGGTATCGCCCGGCTCATTCGGCCCGCCGGCGGTCTGGCGCGTCTGCTCCTCCGGGTTGAGCAGCAGGAGGACGACCTGGGTCAGCGGGGTGTGCGACAGGTCGCGCTCCAGCCGCAGCGCCTCGACCAGCCGGGCGAACGGAAGGTCCTGGTTCGCGTAGGCGGCGAGCGCCGTCTCGCGGACCCGCGCCAGCACCTCCTGGAACGGCGGATCGCCGGTGAGATCGGTGTACAGGGCGATCTGGTTGAGGAAGAACCCCGGGACGTTCTGCAACTCCGGCCCCTGGCGGTAGGCGAGCGGCGTGCCGACGATCAGCTTCTCCTGCCCGCTCACCCGCACCAGCAGCGCCTTGAAGACCGCCAGCACGGCGGTGAACAGGGTGACCTCCTGCTGCCGCGCGTAGGAACGCAGGACGGCGGACTGGCCGAGGCTGAGCGCCAGACGCCGCCGCGCTCCCCACGGCGTCTGCACCGGCGGGCGCGGCCGGTCGGTGGGCAGCGGCAGCAGCTCGGGAGCGCCGGCCAGGTGCCGGCGCCAATAGTCGAGCTGCGCTTCGAGCCCGCCGCCGTCCAGCAGCCGCCGGCGCTGCCAGACCGCGAAGTCGGCGAACTGCAGGGTAGGCTCGGGCAGAGGCGACGGCCGGCCGGCTGCGAAGGCCAGGTACAGCGTGGTCAGCTCGCCTTCGAGCGCGTAGTAGGAGATCCAGTCGGTGACCAGATGATGGATGACGATCGGCCAGATGAATTCCTCGTCGTCCACCTGGATCAGCAGGGTGCGGAAGAGCGGCAGGCGGTCGATGTAGAACGGCATGCGGACGGTGACGGCGGCGATCCGCGCCGCTTCGGGCTCGCGCCGTGCGGCCGGCAGCGCGCGCAGATCGAAGACCGGAATCACCGCCTCCATCCGCGGCGCGATCTGCTGCACCGGCTTGCCGTCCAGCGCCGGGAAGGAGGTGCGCAGCACCTCGTGGCGGCGCACCGACTCGTTGAGCGCCCGCACCAGCGCCGGCACGGCGATCCGTCCGCGGCAGCGCCGGGCGCTGTAGATGTTGTAGATCGGGCTCTCGCGATCGAGCTGCTGCACGAACCACAGCCGCTCCTGATCGACGGACAGCGGATAGACGTCGGCCTCCTGGCGGCGCGGGATGATAGCTGCCGCCGCCGGATCCGCCGCCGATTGCGGCGAATCTGCGCGCGCCGGGCTCACCAGACCGTCGATCCGCTGCGCCAATTCGGCGACCGTCGGGGATTCGAGCAGCGCCACCATCGGCACGTCGACGCCGAATGCGCCGGAGAGCCGGGTGACGATCTGCAACGCCAGGAGAGAGCTCCCCGCCAGGCTGAAGAAGTTGTCGTGGACGCCGACCTGATCGATCCCGAACGCCTCGCCCCAGATCCTGGCGATGAGCCGTTCGCTGTCGCTCGCCGGGGCAGTGTAGGGCACCTCCAGTGCAGGGCGCGGATGGGCCGTCGCCGGGGCAGCACTCTCCACCGGGGCGATCGCCGCCGGATCGAGCTGCATCGCCACCGTGGCGAGGTCGCGGGTCGCCACCACCACCTGTGGGAACGGGCTGGCGAGCAGGCGGTCGAACGCGGTGGTGAAGGCGTCCGACGTGATGCCGATCTCCTCGATGCCGGCCTGAAGCGCAGCGGCGAGGTTGGGATCGGCGACGCTCACCGGCTGCCAGCGGAAGAGATCCCAGCCGATCGCCTGGGTGAATGGCGCGCGCCCCTCGCGCGCGGCGGCGAAGGCGGCGAGGAACGATCCCACCGCGGTGGTGGTGATCTGGCCGAGGCCGCCGGTCGCCAGGGTGTTGGAGGCGAAGAGCACGAACAGATCGAGGGGGAGATCGCGGGTGGCGGCGGCGAGGGCCAGGGTGCCGCGCAGCGCGGGAGCGAGCGCCGCGGCGGCGGCTTCGCGCGACGTCCACTGCATCATGTGCATCGCGCCGGAGTCCGCTTCACCGGCGATGTGCACCACACCGTGCAGACTGCTGAACCGTTCGCGGACGCGCGCCACCGCCGTCTCGATCTTTTCGGGCCGCGCCAGGTCGACTGGCAGCACCAGCAGCTCGCAGCCCGCCGCTTCGAGCGCCAGGGCGCGCCGCAGGCGCCGCGCCAGCGGCTCCTCGGCATCATGGGCGCCTAGCCACTCGGCCCACTCGTCGCGCGGCGGCGCGCCGGACGCGGCGAGCAGGGCGAGCCGCGCTCCGAGGGTGCGGAACAGGTGCTCCGCGAGGGTGAGCCCGGTCTCACCCAGACCGTCGGTGATCAGGCAGACGCCGCCTTGCCGGAGACGGCCGGGCGCCGGAGACGGCAGTTGCGCCGGCCGGAAGCTCTGCGTCCAGCGGTGGCGTCCGCGCAAGGCGAGGACCGCCGCCGGAGAGCCGGGCGCGGGCATTGGTGCGAGCAGCTCCGCCACGAGGGGCTCCGCGAGATCGGTGGCATCCGTCGTAACGTCGATCACCGAGCAGGTCACGCCGGGCACCTCCTGCGGCAGCACGCGGCAGGGGCCGAGCAGGGTGGCCTTCTCCGGTAGGAGCGTTTCTCCGCCGATCACGTCGTGCAGACCGCTGGTGACGACGGTCAGGTGCAGGGGACCGGAACGCGCTGTGCCGCCGAGCGCCTGGGCCAGCGCGAGCAGACTGTCGAAGCCCGTCTCCTGGATGGAGTCCGACCGGAGGCTGCACAGATGGACGATCCGGTCGAAGGCCGCGCCTTGCAGCAGGGACTGGTAATCCAGGGACGATGAAAAAGCCACCTGCTGGACCGTGTCGCCGCGGGCCTCCAGGCACGCCGCAAGCTGTGGTCCGAGGGCTTCGGGCTCGGTGCTGTCGAGGAGGAGCAGCCAACGCTGCGGCGGCGTGGCGATGGGCGCCATTGCCAGCGGCGCGCGTTCCCAGGAAGGAACCGAGAACCAGTCCTCGAAGCCGCGGTGGACGGCGGGAGCCGCGAGCGCGATGCCGGGCGCGGCCGGCTCGATGAAGTAGCGGCGGCGCTCGAAGGGGTAGGTGGGAAGCGGCACGCGGCGGCGCTTTTCGCCGGCCGCGAAACGGTCCCAGCGCGGCGCGACGCCGGCCTGCCAGAGGCGGCCGAGCGCGGCGAGCAGGAAGGCCTGGTCCGAGCCCTCCTCGCGGCGGTCGCGCAGCGAGGCGACGGCGACCTGCCCCGGCCGGCGCACCGGATGCTGGCGGGCGAGGGTGCCGAGCGTCTGCCCGGGGCCGGCTTCGATCAGCAGCAGCGGCTCGCCGCCGAGCAGCGTCTCCAACCCCTCCGCGAAACGCACCGGCCGGCAGAGATGGCGCGCCCAGTAGGCGGGATCGGTCGCTTCGCCCGGAGTGATCCAGGTGCCGGTGACGTTCGAAATGAGCGGGATCTTCGGCGGTGCCAGGGCCAGACCGGCGGCGCAGCGGGTCAGCTCCGCCACGATCGGTTCCATCAGCGGGCAGTGGAAGGCGTGCGTGGTCTGCAGCCGCCGGCAGCTCACCGAGCGGCTGCCCAGCCGGCGTTCGAGCTCGGCGACGGCCTCCAGCGTGCCGCTGACCACCGACAGGCCCGGACCGTTGGCGGCGCCCAGCCAGAGATCGGGAAGACCCTGGAGCACCGCCTCGACCTCGGCGGCGGGCAGCGGCACGGCGAGCATCGCGCCGGCCGGCAGGGCGTCGATCAGCCGCGCCCGCAGCGCCACCAGCTCCAGCGCGCCGGCGAGCGGGAAGACCCCGGCCAGGCAGGCGGCCACGTACTCGCCGAGGCTGTAGCCGAGCATCGCCGCCGGCTGCACGCCCCAGTCCATCCACAGCGTGGCGAGGGCGTGCTCGACGGCGAAGACAGCCGGATGGGCAAACGCGGTGCGGTTGAGCCGCCGGGTCGCCTCGTCTTCGTCTTCCGGCGCCGGCTGGGCGAGCAGGCGGCGCAGATCCGGACCAGCGGATGTGGTCTTCGCGGCCGTCTTGTCTCCGGCCGGCCAGATCACGTCGCGGATGTCGCTGATACCCTGCCCGAGATGCGGCATGAGCAGGCCGGCCGTGGTGTCGATCGCCCGGCGGAACACCGGCTCCTGCTGGTAGAGCCCGGCGGCCATGCCGACGGCGTGATCGCCGAGGCCGGGGAAGAGGAACGCTGCGGAACTGCCGCCGGGGCTTTCGCTGTCGAAGTCCTGAACACCGGGCGCGGTGAGAGAAGAGACCGCTTCCGGGCGATCCCGGCAGACCACGGCGGCGCGGTAGCGGAACCCCCGGCGGCCGGCGCGGAGCGTGTGGGCGACGTCCGCGAGATCCTGTTCTTCGCCTTCCGGAGAGGCCAGATGGCGGGCCAGGTTCTCCCGCGCCGCGGCGAGCGCCGCCGGGGTGCGCGCCGAGAGCAGCAAGAGCTGCCAGGGGCGCGACGGCGACGGCGCGGGCGACGGTGGCGCCTCTTCGAGCACCATGTGCGCATTGGTGCCGCCGATGCCCAGCGAATTGACGCCGGCCCGCCGCGGCCCGCTGCCGTTCGCCGGCCAGTCGTGCAGCTCGGTGCTGATGTAGAACGGGCTGCTTGCGAGGCCGAGGCGCGGATTCGGCTGCTCGCAGCCCAGACTGGGCGGGATCTGCCGGTGGCGCAGCGCCGAGACCGTCTTGATCAGGCCGGCGACCCCGGCGGCGCAGTCGGTGTGGCCGAAGTTGGTCTTGATCGAGCCCAGGGCGCAGAAACCCTGCCGGCGGGCGCCGCCGGACCGGAAGGCGCGGGTCAGCGCCTCGACCTCGATCGGATCGCCGAGCGGCGTGCCGCTGCCGTGCGTCTCGACGTAGCGGATGCTGTCGGCCGCCACGCCCGCCATGGCGAGCGCCTCGGCGACCACCCGCGTCTGCCCCTCGGCGCTCGGCGCGGTGTAGCCCGCCTTGAGCGCGCCGTCGTTGTTGACCGCCGAGCCGCGGATCACGGCGAGGATGGTGTCGCCGTCGGCCACGGCGTCGGAGAGCCGTTTCAGCAGCACCGCTCCGGCGCCGTTGCCCTCGACCGTGCCGTCGGCGCGCGCGTCGAAGGCGCGGCAGTGGCCGTCCGAGGAGAGGATGCCCCCTTCGGTGAACAGGTAGCCGGTGCGGTGTGGAAAGCTCACCGTGACGCCGCCCGCGAGCGCCATGTCGCACTCGCCTTCGAGCAGCGATTGGCAGGCGAGGTGGGCCGCCACCAGCGAGGTCGAGCAGGCGGTCTGCACGGTGATGCTCGGCCCGCGCAGGTCGAGCTTGTAGGAGACGTGGGTAGCGAGGAAGTCCTTGTCGTTGAGCAGCCGCAGTTGCAGGCCGTCCGATCCCGCCAGCCGCTCCGGATTGGCCAGGAGCTGGTTGGTCATGTAGCTGCTGTAGCCCGCGCCGGCATAGACGCCGATCCGCCCCGGATAGGTCTGCGGATCGTAGCCGGCCGATTCGCAGACCTGCCAGGCGCATTCGAGGAACAGGCGCTGCTGCGGGTCGAGCAGCTCCGCCTCGCGCGGCGGGAAGCCGAAGAACTCGGCGTCGAACGACTCGATACCGTCGAGCACCCCCTTGGCCGGAATGTAGCGGGGATCGGCGAGCAGGTCGGCGGGAACCCCCTCGGCCTCCAGCTCGGTGGCGGAGAAGCGGCGGATCGATTCGACGCCCGCCCGCAGGTTGCGCCACAGCGCGGCCACGTCCTCGGCGCCGGGAAAGCGCCCGGCCATGCCGATCACGGCGATCCGTTCCTGCTCCTGGTCCTGCTCCGGTTCCTGCTCGGGTTGCGGTCTGGTCATCGATGGTCCTCTACTCCGGCAAATCCCCGGCGGCCGCGGCGGCGCGGCGCATCTCGCGGCGGCGGTCCCGGGCCTGATGGCGTTCGACCGGCGCGGGCGCCGCGGTCTCTTCCGCTTGCGCCGCCTCGCCTGTCTCGCCCGTCTCGCCCGTCTCAGACAGGAAGCGCGCGAGGGCGGCGACGCTCGGAGCGCGGAAGAGATCGAGCGGCTGCACCGGGCGGCCCAACTGCTCTTCCAGCCGGGCGGCGAGCCGCACGAGGAGCAGCGAGCTGCCGCCGAGGTCGAAGAAGTTGTCGTTCACCCCGACCCGCTCGACGTTCATCACCGCGCGCACCGCGGCGGCGATCGCCTGTTCGAGAGCGGTGCGCGGCGCGGCGGCCGGACCCGGCATGGTGGGGGAGAGCGTCTCGCCGGGCGGCGGCAGGGCGGCGCGGTCGACCTTGCCGGTCGGCGTGCGCGGCAGCGCGGCGAGCTCGACGATCGCCGCGGGGATCATGAACTCCGGCAGCCGCTGGCGCAGCGCGGCACGCAGCTCGGCGGCGAGTGTGGAGACCCCCGGCGACGCCAAGCCGGCGCGCGGCACGGCATAGGCGACCAGTTGCGGTGTGCCGGCGTCGGTCCGGACCACGACCACCGATTCGGCGACCGCGGGTTGGCGGGCGAGCGCCGTCTCGATCTCGCCGGTCTCGATGCGGAAGCCGCGCACCTTGACCTGGTGGTCGCGGCGGCCGAGGAACTCCAGCCGGCCGTCGGGCAGCGCACGCGCGAGGTCGCCGGTCCGGTAGACGCGGCTCCCCGACTCGTTGCCGAAGGGATGCGGCAGGAAGCTCACTGCGGTCAGCTCGGGATTTCCGAAATAGCCGCTGGCGAGGCCGGCGCCCGCGATGTACACCTCGCCCGGCACGCCGATCGCCGCCGGCTGCAGCCGCCGGTCGAGGAGCAGGATCCCGGTCCCCGCGATCGGCCGCCCGATCGGCGGCTGGCGGCCCACGCCGCTAACCGGAGAGAACGACGAATAGGTCGTCGTCTCCGAAGGGCCATAGAGGTTGAGCACCCGTCCGGGCAGGAGCGCGAGCTGTGCCGCGAGCGCCGCCGGGATCGGCTCCCCGGCCAGGTTGAGCGTACGGAGCGTCGGCGGGAAAGCCCCGGCGCGCAGCAGCTCCGCCGCGGCCGACGGCACCGTATTGACCAGCGTCACGCCGCGCGGATGGCGCAGCGCCGCGAAATCGAGCGCGTTCTCGGCCAGCACCACGGTGCCGCCGCGGGTCAGCGGAGCAAAGATCTCGAAGACCGAAAGATCGAAACAGACCGAGGTCGAGGCGAAGACCGCCGCGAGATCGGCGGCGGGGAACACCTCGCGCGTCCAGGCGAGCAGCGCGGCGGCGCTCCGGTGCTCGATCGCCACGCCTTTCGGTTTTCCGGTCGAGCCGGAGGTGTAGATGAGGTAGGCGAGATTGCGGGGGTCGATCGGGACCGCCGCGGACAGATCGGTCTGATGCGTCGGATCGGTCGCATGGGGCTCTGCCACCTCGCCCTCGCCATCCAGCAACACCAACCGAGCCGCCCCCGCCGGCAGCCGCCCGGCCAGCTCTTCCCGGGTCACGATCCACGGTGCCCGGCAGTCGTCGAGCGTCGCGGCCAGCCGCTCGCGCGGATAGGCCGGATCGAGCGGCACATAAGCGCCGCCCGCTGCGAGCACGCCGAGCAGAGCAGTCACCAGCGCCGGTCCGCGGTCGAGGAAGACGCCGACCGGCACCTCCGGCGCGACCGCCGCCCGGCGCAGCCAGTCCGCCAGGCCGGCGGCGCGCCGCGCGAGCTCCTGGTAGGTCAGCTCCCGCGTGCCGGAGACGAGCGCGACGGCCTCCGGTGTGCGCGCCGCCTGCCGCGCGAAGAGAGCGGGGAGCGTTTCCTCGCCGGTCTCGCTGGCGGTGTCGTTCCATTCGCAGAGGATCTGCTGCTGCTCACCCTCCGCCAGCAGCGGCAGGCTCGCCGCCGGACGCTCGGGATGCGCCACGAAACCGGCCAGCAGGGTGAGGAGATGGCCGCCCAGGCGCGCCGCCGTCGTGCGGTCGAAGAGGTCGGTGTTGTACTCGACCGCGCCGCCGATCCTCTCGTCGCGGCGGGTGAGCGACAGCGTGAGATCGAACTTGGCCGCTCCCGTCTCGACTCCGGCCAGGTCCGGCGTCAATCCACCGAGCTCGGGAGCGGGAGCCGCGGTCTCCAGGGTGAAGAAGACCTGGAAGAACGGCGAGAACGCGAGGCTGCGCTCGGGCCGCAGCTCCTCGACCAGCTTTTCGAACGGCAGATCCTGGTGCGCCGTGGCGGCGAGCGTCACCTCGCGCATCCGCGCCAGCAAGCGCCGCACGGTCGGCTCGCTTCCGGATTCCGGCCCGACGTCGGCGCGCAGCACCAGGGTGTTGACGAAGAAGCCGATCAGCCCTTCGGTCTCCAGCCGGTTGCGGTTGGCGACCGGCGTGCCGATGGCGAGGTCCTCCCAGCCGCTGGCGCGGCCGAGCAGCTCGGCAAAGACGGCGAGGAGCGCCATGAAAGGAGTCACCCGCTCGGCGCGGGCGAACCGGTGGGCCGCCGCGGCCAGATCGGAGGGGAAGGCGACCGGCGTCAGCGCGCCGTTGAAGGTCTGGAGCGGCGGGCGGGGGCGGTCGGCGGTCAGCGGGGAGCCGGCGGGGAGGCCCGCGAGGCGCTCGCGCCAGAAGGCGAGCTGGCGTTCGAGCACCGGGCCTTGCAGCCAACCGCGCTGCCAGATCGCGAAGTCGGCGTACTGGATCGGCAACGGCGGCAGCGCAGCCTCCGTACCCTCGCAAGCCGCCGCATAGCAGGCTGCCATCTCGCGGAAGAGAATGCCGAGCGACCAGCCGTCGGCGATGATGTGGTGCACGTTGAGCAGCAGGGTGTGCGCCTCAGAGCTGGTGGAGAAGAGCGCCGCGCGGAGCAGCGGCCCGCGCTGGAGGTCGAAGCGTTCGATCCCGAGCAGCGCGAGCCGGAGCTCCAACTCCGCCTCCACCACCGCCGCCGGCAGGCCGGTGAGGTCGATCCACGGCAATGCCGGTTCGCCTGCCGGCTCGATCCGCTGCACCGGCCCCGCCGCGGTCACCGCGAAATGCGTCCGCAACGCCTCATGCCGCGCCACCACCGCCGCCAGGGCGCCGCGCAACGCCCCCGGCCGCACCGGCCCGGTCAAAGACACCGCGAGCGGAATATTGTACGCCGGCATCCCCGGATCGAACCGATCGAGAATCCACAACCGCTGCTGTGCAAACGAGAGCGGCGCCTCGTCCCCGTACCCCACCGGCACCAGGGGAGGAGCCGCGCTATCCGTGCCGTCTTTCGCCAGCAACGCCGCCGCCACCCGGCTCGCCTGGCCCGCCACCGTCGCCTCCTCGAAGAGGCTGGCGAGCGGCAGCTCCACCCGGAACGCCTCGCGCACCCGCGACAGGAGCTGCGTCGCGAGCAGCGAGTGACCGCCCAACTCCAGGAAGTCGTCGTGGATGCCGACCTGCTCCACTCCGAGCACCGCGGACCAGGTGCCGGCGAGCAGCTCCTCGATCGGCGTGCGCGGCGCGACGAAACCGCGGCGGGCCCCCTCGGCCGCCTGCGGCGCCACCGCCAGCGCGGCCAGGGCGGCGCGGTCGATCTTGCCGTTGGCGGTGAGCGGCAGCGCCGGCAGCAGGGTGAACGCCGACGGCACCATGTACGCCGGCAGCTTGCGCGCCAGATCGCGGCGGATATCGGCGATGAGATCCGCCTCCGCGGCGTCCTCCCACCCGCCCCCTCCCGCCGGCACCACATACGCCACCAGCCGGCGCTCGCCCGGCGACTCCTCGTGCGTCACCACGGCGGCCGCGGTGACCGCGGGCAGGGCGATGAGCGCCACCTCGACCTCACCCGGCTCGATGCGGAAGCCGCGGATCTTGACCTGCAAGTCGTTGCGGCGGAGATACTCGACCGCGCCGTCCGGCCGCCGGCGGACGAGATCGCCGGTACAGTAGAGCCGGCCGCCCGGCTCGGCCGCGAACGGATCGGGCCGGAAGCTCTCGGCCGTCCGCTCGGGGAAGCCGAGATAGCCGCGCGCGAGGCCGTCGCCGCCGAGCCACAGCTCGCCGGTCACTCCCGCCGGCACCGGCCGCATCGCGCGGTCGAGCACATAGCCGCGGGTGTTGGCAATCGGCCGGCCGATCGGCACCGCACCTGTGTCCACCTGATCCACCGGCCAGGTCAGCGCGTACGTCGTGCTCTCGGTGGGGCCATAGATGTTGGCCAGCCGCGCGGGCGCGCCGCCGTGGAGCACCGCGGCCATCGCGCGCGGGTCCACCACTTCGCCGCCGACCAGCAGATCGGTGAGGCCGCGGAAGGCGTCCGGCGTTTCGCGGGCCATCAGGTGGAACAGCGCGGTGGTCAGGAACAGCGTGCTGATCCGCTCGCTCCGCAACCGCTCGGCGAAGGCCGCCGGCGCCAGCACGACGTTGCGCGGTATGCCTACCACCGTGCCGCCGGTCAACAGCGCTCCCCAGACCTCGAACGTCGCGGCATCGAAGGCGGTGTTGGACACCTGGGCGATGCGCGCCGCCGGCCCCAGCCGCGCAAAGCCGCTGCCGAGCACCAGGCGGGCGATGGCCCGATGCGGCACGCCGACCCCTTTCGGCTGGCCGGACGAGCCGGAGGTGAAGAGGATGTAGGCGAGGTTCTCCGGGCGGGTGGGTGGCATCCGACCGATCGGTCCGATCGGTCCGATTTCTTCAGCCTCTCCCAGCTCCGACATCACCACCACCGGCCGGTCCTCCGGCCACGCGGTCGGAGCGTGCTCCGCGGCCACCAGCACGCGCAGCTCCGCCGCTGCGATCATCCGCTCCAGGCGCTCCTCCGGATAGGTGGAGTCGAGCGGCACGTAGACGCCGCCCGCCTTGAGAATGCCCAGCATCCCCGCGACCAGGGCCGGCGTCTCCTCGGCCGCGAGCCCCACCCGAATCTCCGGTCCGTCCGCTCCCACCCCCAGCCGCCGCAGCGCGCCGGCCAGGCGGTCCGTCCGCGCGTCGAGCTCGCCGTAGGTCCAGCGCACACCGTCGAGCTCGACCGCCACCGCCTCCGGCTGCCGCCGCACCACCTCGGCGAACAGCTCAGGCAGGGTGCGCTCGCGCGGAAAATCCACCGCGGTGTCGTTCCACTCCCACAGCAGTTGGTGGCGCTCGGCCGCGGTCAGCGGCGTGGGGAGCGCCGGAGCTTCGGACGCCAGCCCGGTCAGGAGCGCGGCCAGGTGCGCGAGCAGGCGGACGGCCATCACCGCGGAGAAGCGACGTCCCTGGTAGGTCACCTGAAACGCCAGGCTCTCGCCGGGCATCACTTTGAGCACGAGCGGATAGTGGGTCAGCAGCACCGAGCGCTGGGAGACCAGGGTCGTCTCAGACACCGTAGCCGTCCCATGCAGATCCATGGGGACGTTTTCGAACACCACCAGCGACTCGAACAGTGGCTTTCCGGCCGGCACGCTGCTCCAGCGCTGGATGTCGGCGAGCGAGGCGTGCTCGTACGGCTGCGCCGCCATCTGCGCGCTCTGGATCTCGCGGAGCCAGCCCACCAGACCACTGCCGATCTCTTCAGGAATCCGCACCCGCACCGGCAGGCTGTTGATGAACAGGCCGACGATCGACTCGACGCCCGGAATCTCCGCCGGCCGGCCGGATACGGTGGCGCCGAAGACGACGTCCTGTTCGCCGCTGTAAGCGTGCAGCAGGAGCGCCCAGGCGCCCTGCACCAGCGTGTTCAAGGTGAGCTGATGGCGCCGCGCGAACGCGCGCAAACCTGCGGTCGCCACCGGGCTCAGAGACAGCTCCCGCTGCCCATGTAAATCTCCCCCCTCTCCCGGTGGTTGGGAGGGAGATGGGAGAGGGGGGCCGGGGGGGTTAGGGCCCAGCGGAGTCGGCGCGGTGAAGCCCGCCATCCGGGCGCGCCAGAAGGCTTCGGCGGCGCCCGCGTCGCGCCCGCGCAGCCAGTGGATGTAGTCGCCGAACTGGCGCACCGGCGGCCCGTCCGGCGTCCGCCCGGCGAGGATAGCGGCATAGGCGGCCAGGGTCTCGCCGTCGAGGATGTTGCCCGACCAGCCGTCCAGCAGAATGTGGTGATAGGTCCAGATGAGCAGCGAAGCCGCCGCGTCGAGGCGGATCACCGAGACCCGGAACAGCGGCGGCGTGGAGAGATCGAACCCGCGCCGCCGGTCCGCGGCGAGAAAGCTCTCCAGCCGCTCACGGCTCGCCGCGGCCGGCTCGCCGCTCCGCGCCGTCCAGTCGTGTGCCTCGACCGGCACCGTGACCTCGCGCCGCACGACCTGGAGCGGCTTGTCCAGGTCCTTCCAATGAAACGTCGTACGCAACGCGCCATGGCGGGCCGCGGTGTAGCGCACCGCCTGCAGCAAGGCCGCCGTGTCCACCGCGCCCGACAGCGTGAGCACCGTCTGCTCGATGTAGAGCCCGGCGTCCGGAGCCTGCAAGCTGTGGAAGAGGAGTCCCTGCTGCAACGGCGAGAGGACGTAAACGTTGTCCGGTTTCTGCTGAGTCATACTGCCCCGATCGGACGGCATCGTTCGTCCGAGCGGGGGAGCCTATCATGCCGCGCCCACACGCCGGTCAGCCAGTCCGGCCGCCGCCCATCTCCTGATCCAGCAGCCAGCTGTCGATGGCGTAGCGCACCAGGGCCGCCCGCTTGCGGATGCCGAGCTTGTCGCCGGCGCGGGAGCGGTAGGTTTCGACGCTTTTTTCGCTCAGATTGAGCTGTGCGGCGATGGCGCGGTAGGTGTGGCCCAGCGCGGGCAGCTTGAGGACCTGCTTTTCGCGCGGGCTCAGGGGCGGCGTCGGCGGCAGGGCTTCCGCATGGCGCGTGCGGGTGGCGAGGGCCTCCCAGAGGTGGGGGCCGTCCAGCGTGGCGGCGACGAAGGTCCTCCCTTTGGCGACGGCGCGGATGGCGGAGCCGAGGTCCGCGAGATCGGCGGTCTTGAGGAGGTAGCCGGAGACCCCGGCGGCCAGCGCGGTGAGCAGATGGCTGGGCTCATCGTGGCCGGCCAGGGCGAGAAAGCGGCTCCGGCTCCCTGTCTTGCGCACCTCCGCGATGGCGCCCAAGCCGCCGCCGGCCGGCATCGAGAGATCCAGCAGCACGACGTCCGGCGCGAGACGGCTCACCTTCTCGATCACCTCCGGCAGGGTTCCGGCCTCGCCGACCACGTCGAGGTCCGGCTGCGCGCGCAGCAGGCTGGCCAGCCCGGCCCGCGGCAGGGTGTGGTCATCGGCGATCAGGACTCGTATTTTATTCATCGGTCGAGGGTGACCATATCGACCGGAGGTTGCGGCGCACATTACGCGCCGCGCGCCGGAGCACGCCTCACTCCAGTCGCTTCAACGAGCGGGCACGGAAGATCAGGAAAGCGGGGACTCCCAGGACCAGCAGACCGAGCCCGAGGAGCGATTCGACCGGCTTCTCGTGCAGCGTGTTGCCGATCAGCAGCAGGCAGGCGAGGATGAACAGCCCCGGCACCCAGGGATAGCCCCAGGTGCGGTACGGCCGCGGCGCGTCGGGCAGCCGGCGCCGGAAGACGAACACCGCCGCCGCCGTCGCGGCGTGAAAGACGACCGACGAGAAGACCACATAGGTGTAGAGCTGATCGTAGGTTCCCGACACCGTGAGCACGATCGACCAGGCGGTCTGCGCCCACAGCGAGTGCACCGGCGTGCGGAAGCGCGGATCGACCTTGGCAAGCGAGCGGAAGAACAGGCCGTCCTCCGCCATCGGCAGGTAGATGCGCGAGCTGTAGAGGATGGTGGAGGAGAGGCAGCCGAAGGTGGAGACGAGCACCGCCAGCGACACCCAGCGCGCGGCGCGCGGCCCGAAGAGCACCGCCGCCGCGGTCTCGCCGATGCGCGAGGTGAGCGTCATGCCGCCGATCGTCAGCGCGCGCACGTAGACGATGTTGAGCAGGATGTAGAGACCCATCACCGCCAGTGTGCCGAGGATCAGCCCGCGCGGCAGGCTGCGCGCCGGATTGCGCACCTCGCCCGCCGAGCAGGTGAGGCCGTACCATCCGTCGTAGGTCCACAGCGCGGCGATCATCGCGACCCCGAACGCGGCGAGCAGGCCGCCCGGAATGGCATGGCGCGGCTCGGTCAGCGCGTTCGACGCCGGCGCCACGACCAGCAGGCCGAAGACGCCGATCAGCACGATGGCGCCGACCTTGAGCGCGGTCAGCGCGTTCTGCACCCAGGCGCCTTCTTTCAATCCGATGTGGTTGACTGCGGTCAGCACGACGAGCGCGGCGACCGCGGCGACCTGGCCGCCGGAGAGCGACCACGTCCAGTGACCGATCGGCACGGCGAGCAGGATGTGCTGGGTGGAGAACCACGGCAGGAAGCTCCCCAGGTACTCGCCGAAGGCGACGCCCAAGGCCGCATTGCCGCCCGACATGATGACCAGGAAGGCGATCCAGCCGTAGAGGAACCCCCACAGCGGCCCATACGCTTCGCGGATGTAGTGATAGATGCCGCCGGCGCGCGGAAAGAGGACGCCGAGCTCGGCGTAGGTCAGCGCGCCGGCCAGGGTGAGCAGCCCGCCGGCGGCCCAGACGAGCAGGATGAGGCCGGCGCTCGGCAGCACCTTCGCCATGTCGCCGGTGGTGATGAAGATGCCGGTGCCCACCACCGAGCCGATGGTGAGCAGCGCCGCGTCCCAGGTTCCGAGGCCGCGGACCAGCCGCGCCGAGCCGTCCTTCTCTTCCGCCGCCGTCTCCAGCATGACGCCCTCCGCCGTTCGGTTGCGCGCAGCCTATCCTCAATTCGCCTTGATGTGCGACGCGAGCAGGGTGTCCCAGCTCCTGGTCATCTTCTCGTACTCGTCCTCGCAGCGCCCGGCACGCTCCTCGGGGAGGGTGCCGTCGTCGACCAGGTCCGCGTAGCCGTCCGGGTTTTTGCCGTAGGTCCAGCAGATGATGTTGTAGAAGCGTTGGTCGCCCATGGAGTGCTCGTCCCAGTACACCGGCTCTTCCGGCTCCTCCGCGTCGTCGTCTCCCGAGCTCTGGTCCAGGAAGGAGATGGCGCCGTTCAAAGCGGCGGCCTCGCCGTCGTCTCCGCCCTCGACGAGGAGGATGGTGGCGAGCTGGTCGACCGCGTCCTCCTCCTTGCCGGTGACCGGCAGGTCGTAGACGTCGATCATGGCGTGGCCGAGCTCATGGTAGAGGGTGAACATGGTGGCGCCGGCGAGCGCCTCGCCGCCGTCCTCCTCTTCCTTCTTCGAGCGGGCGTTGGCGAGG
>DATARD010000046.1:0-27498 GCA_036264355.1 Thermoanaerobaculia bacterium | reverse complement strand
TCGGGCTCGACCGGCCGGCCGAAGGGTGTCGCCGTGCCGCACCGGGCCGTCATCCGACTGGTCCGACTGGTGCGGGAGACCGATTATGTGCGCCTGGGCCCCGGCGACCGCATCGGGCAGGTGGCGAACATCAGCTTCGACGCGGCGACCTGGGAGGTCTGGGGCGCCCTGCTCAACGGCGCCGCCGTGGTGGTGATCCCGCGCGACGTGGTGCTCTCGCCTGCCGCTTTCGCCGCGGCTTTGCGGGAGCAGGAGGTCACCGCGCTGTTCCTGACCACGGCGCTGTTCCACCGGATGGCGCGCGAGGTGCCGGACGCGTTCCAGGGCGTGCGCCACCTGCTGTTCGGCGGCGAAGCAGCCGATCCGTCGGCGGCGCGGGCGGTGTTGGCGTCGCGACCGCCGCGGCGCCTGCTCCACGTCTATGGCCCGACGGAGAGCACGACGTTTGCGTCCTGGCATCTCCTGCGCGCTGTGGCGGCGGAAGCCGTGTCCCTGCCCATCGGCGCGCCGCTGGCCAACACCTCGCTCTACGTGCTGGACCGCCGGCTCGCCGCGGCTCCGCCCGGCACGCCGGGCGAGCTGTGGATCGGCGGCGATGGCCTGGCCTGGGGCTACTGGAACCGGCCGGAGCTGACGGCGGAGCGGTTCGTGCCGGATCCATGGGCGGCCGGCGGGCGGCTCTACCGCACCGGGGACCTGGTGCGCCGGCCGGTGGACGGCGCCCTCGAGTTCCTGGGGAGGATCGACCAGCAGGTGAAGATCCGCGGCTTCCGCATCGAGCCGGGGGAGATCGAAGCGGCGCTGCTTTCTCACCCCCAGGTCAAGTCGGCGGTCGTGCTGCCCCGGCAGGATGCCGGCGGTGGGCTGGTCCTGGCGGCCTATGTGGCGGCGGCGGAAGAGGCGGCGCCGGGGTTGTCCGAGCTGTGGCAGTGGCTGCTGGAGCGGCTGCCGGCCTTCATGCTGCCCGCCGCCTGGGTGCTCCTCCCGTCCCTGCCGCTGACCGCCAACGGCAAGGTGGACCGCAAGGCGCTCGCGAAGCTGCGCCCGGAGCGGGTGGCGACGGCGGGCGCCGGGGCAGCGCCGCGGACGCCCACCGAGGAGCTGGTGGCGGGGATCTTCGCCGAGGTTCTGAAGCTGGAGCGGGTGGAATTGGAGGACGATTTTTTCGTCCTGGGCGGCCACTCGCTGCTGGCGACCCAGTTGACCTCGCGCGTGCTCTCCGTGCTCGGTGTGGAGCTGCCGGTGCGCACGGTCTTCGAGACGCCGACGGCCGCGAGCCTGGCCGCATGGATCGACGAGCGTTCTTCCGTGTCCGCCAGGGCGCCCCTGGTGCGGGTCTCTCGCGGCGAGCCGCTGGTCCTGTCCTTTGCGCAGCAGCGGCTCTGGTTCCTGGATCAGATGGAGCCGGGGAGCCCGCTCTACAACATTCCGCTGGCGGTCGAGCTGAGGGGCCGGCTCAATCCCGGGGTGCTGGCCGCGGTGCTCGGCGAGCTGGTGCGGCGGCACGAGACGCTGCGCACCCGGTTCGCGGCCGGCCCGGTGCAGGTGATCGACGCCGCGGCTCCCGTCGCCCTGGCGGTGGCCGATCTCAGCGGCCTGCCGCGGGCGGAGAGCCGGCGGGAGGAGGCGCGGCTGACGAGCGCGGAGGCGCTGCGGCCGTTCGATCTCGCGCGGGGTCCGCTGTTGCGCACGCTCCTCCTGGACCGGGGAGAGGGCGATCAGGTGCTGGTGCTGTCGATGCACCACATCGTTTCCGACGGCTGGTCGATGGGCGTGCTGATCCGCGAGGTCGGTGCCCTCTATACGACCTTCCTGGAGGGCCGGCCGAGCCCGCTGCCGGAGCTGGCGATCCAGTACGCGGACTTCGCCGCCTGGCAGCGCCGGTACCTGGCGGGCGACCTCCTGGAGCAGCAGCTCGCCTGGTGGCGTGAGCAGCTCGCGGGGATGCCGCCGGTGCTCGAGCTGCCGGCGGACCATCCGCGCCCCGCGGTCTTGAGCGCGCGCGGGGGGGCGCACAGCTTCGCGGTCGACGGGGAGACCCGCGCCGGGCTGGCGCGGCTCTCCCGGCGGCACGGGGCGACGCTGTTCATGACGCTGCTCGCCGGGTTCGCGGCGCTCCTGCGGCGCGTCGCGGGCGAGGGGAGCGGGGACGAGCTGGCGGTGGGGACGCCGATCGCGGGGCGCACGCGGGTGGAGATCGAGCCTCTGATCGGCTTCTTCGTCAACACGCTGGTGCTGCGGGCGGACCTCTCGGGAGACCCGGATCTGGTGACTCTCCTGGGCCGGGTGCGGGAGACCACCCTGGCGGCCTACGCCCATCAGGACCTGCCGTTCGAGCGCCTGGTCGAGGAGATCGCGCCCGAGCGCGACCGCAGCCGCGCGCCGTTGGTGCAGGTAGTGTTCGCCCTCCAGAATGCTGTGGCGGGTCCTGTGGAGCTGCCCGGCCTCGAGCTCAGAGCGGCCTCGCTTCCCAGCGGCACGGCGAAGTTCGATTTGACGCTGGTGCTCCGCGAGACGGCGGAGGGGCTGGCGGGGGACGTGGAATACAGCCGGGACCTCTTCGACGGCGCGACGATCGAGCGGCTGGCCGGCCGCTTCGAGCGGCTGCTGGCCGGGATCGTGGCGGCGCCGCGCGGGCCGCTGTCGGAGCTCCCTCTGCTGAGCGCCGCCGAGCGCCAGCAGGCGCTGGTGGAGTGGAACGACACGGCGGCAGCCTACCCGCGGGAGGCGTGCCTGCCGGAGCTTTTCGCGGCCGTCGCGCGTGCGATGCCCGACGCGCCGGCGATCGTAGTGCCGGCAGTTGGCGAGAAGCCCGCCGAGGTCTGGACCTACGGCCGGCTGGACGCGGCTTCGAACCGGCTGGCCCGCCATCTCCAGTTTCAGGGCGTCGGTCCGCAAACGCCGGTCTGCCTCGCGATGGAGCGTTCCCCGGAGCTGATCGTGGGCATCCTGGCGATCCTCAAGGCGGGTGGGATGTATGTCCCGCTCGACGCGGGCTATCCGGACGAGCGTCTGGTCTTCATGCTTCTGGATGCGGGCGCCACGGTCGTCCTCCTGCATGCCGAGACCAGGGCGCGGCTGGCCGGATGGGTCGGCCTGATCACCATGGTCGCGGTCGACGAAGGCGATTGGGAGCGCGAGGAGGATGGCCCGCTGGGTGTGCTCATTCCGGCGGAGAGTCCGGCCTACGTGATCTACACGTCGGGCTCGACCGGCCAGCCGAAGGGCGTCGCCGTGCCGCACCAGGCGATCGTGCGGCTGGTGCGGGAGACCCATTTCGTCCGCCTGGGCCCCGGCGACCGCGTGGGGCAGGTGGCGAGCATCAGCTTCGACGCGGCGACGTGGGAGATCTGGGGCGCCCTGCTCAACGGCGCCACGGTGGTGGTGATCCCGCGCGACGTGGCGCTCTCTCCTCCCGATCTCGCGGCGATGTTGCGGGAGCAGGAGGTCACCTCGCTGTTCCTGACCACGGCGCTGTTCACCCGCATGGCGCGCGAGGTGCCGGATGCCTTCGCGGGCGTGCGCGATCTGCTGTTCGGCGGCGAGGCGGCCGATCCGTCGGCGGCGCGGGCGGTGTTGGAGTCGCGGGCGTCGCGCCCGCCGCGCCGTCTCCTCCACGTCTATGGGCCGACGGAGAGCACCACCTTCGCGTCCTGGCATCTCCTGCGCGAGGTGCCGCCAGGAGCCACGTCCCTGCCCATCGGCGCGCCGCTCTCCAACACCGCGCTGTATGTGCTGGACCGCCGGCTCGCGGTGTCGCCCCCCGGCACGCCGGGCGAGCTGTGGATCGGCGGCGACGGTCTGGCCTGGGGCTACTGGAACCGGCCCGAGCTGACGGCTGAGCGGTTCGTGCCGGATCCATGGGTGGCCGGCGGCCGGCTCTACCGCACCGGAGACCTGGTGCGCCGGCCGGCGGGCGGCGCCCTCGATTTCCTGGGACGCATCGACCAGCAGGTGAAGATCCGCGGCTTCCGCATCGAGCCCGGGGAGGTCGAAGCGGTGCTGCTCTCCCGGCGCCAGGTGCGGTCGGCGGTGGTGCTGCCCCGGGAGGACGCAAAGGGCGGCCTGGGTCTGGTGGCCTATGTGGTGGCGGCGGCGGAAGAGGGGGCGCCGGGACCGCCCGAGCTGCGACAGTGGCTGCTGGAGCGGCTGCCGGCCTTCATGCTGCCCGCCTCCTGGGTGCTCCTCCCGTCCCTGCCGCTGACCGCCAACGGCAAGGTAGATCGTAAGGCGCTCGCCAAGCTGCGGCCGGAGCGGGTGGTGTCGGTCGGCGGCAACTCCGCCGGGGTGGCGGCATGGACGCCCACCGAGGAGCTGGTGGCGGGGATCTTCGCCGAGGTCCTGAGCCTGGAGCAGGTGGGGTTGGAGGACGACTTTTTTGCCTTGGGCGGCCACTCGCTGCTGGCGACCCAGGTGGCCTCGCGGGTGCGCTCCATATTCGGTCTGGAGCTGCCGGTGCGGGCGGTGTTCGAGGCGCCGGCGGTCGCGGGCCTGGCCCGCCTGATCCAGGGCTCGATGTGGGGCGAGGAGCGGCCTTCCGTGCCTGCCCCCCCTCTCGAGCGGGCCGCCCGCGAGGAGCCGGCGGCCCTGTCCTTTGCGCAGCAGCGGCTCTGGTTCCTGGATCAGCTCGAGCCGGGGAGCCCGCTCTACAACGTCCCGGTGGCGGTCACGCTCACCGGGAGGCTGGACCGCGGAGCGCTCGCCGCGGCGCTCGGCGAGGTCGTGCGCCGGCACGAGATTCTGCGCACCGTGTTCCCGGCGGCCGGGGGCCGGCCGCTCCAACTCGTCGTGGAGCCCGCCGGTTTCGCCGTGCCGCAGATCGATCTCCAAGGGCTGCCCGCGGGCGCGCGGGAAGAAGAGGAGGGCCGTCTGGCCGCCGCCGAGGCGGGGCGGCCGTTCGATCTCGGCGGTCCGGGCAGCCTGCTGCGGGCTCCGTTGCTGCGGCTGGAGCCCGAGCGGCATGTCCTCCTGCTCAACGTGCACCACATTGTGAGCGACGGCTGGTCGATGGGCGTGCTGGTGCGGGAGCTTGGAGCGCTGTACGGAGCCTTCGTCGAAGGCCGGCCGAGCCCGCTGCCGGAGCTCGCGGTCCAGTACGCCGACTTCGCCGTCTGGCAGCGCCGGCGCCTGTCGGGAGCGCTCCTGGAGGCGGAGCTCGCCTGGTGGCGCGGGGCGCTCGCGGGGATGCCCCTGGTGTTGGAGCTGCCGGCGGACCGCCCGCGCCCGGCGGTGCGCGGCGTGCGCGGGGCGGTCCATGACTTTGCGATCGGCGGCGAGGGCGCCGCCGGGCTCGTGAGGCTCTCCCGCCGGCACGGCGCGACGCTGTTCATGACCCTGCTCGCCGGGTTCGCGGTGCTCTTGCAGCGCATGACGGGTGAAGACGACCTGGCGGTGGGGACGCCGATCGCGGGACGCATCCGGATGGAGACGGAGCCGCTGATCGGCCTGTTCGTCAATACTCTGGCGTTGCGGGTGGATGGCGCGGGGGCTCCGGAGCTGGCGAACCTCCTGGGCCGGGTGCGGGAGACGACGCTCTCCGCCTATGCCCACCAGGAGGTGCCGTTCGAGCGTCTGGTCGAGGAGCTCTGTCCGGAGCGGGACCTGAGCCGGCCGCCCCTGGTGCAGGTAATGTTCTCCGTTCAGAACGCCCCCTGGGGACCGTTGGATCTGCCCGCTCTCGCGCTCACCGCTTCGCCGGTGGCGACGGGGACGGCGAAGTTCGAGCTGACCTGCACGCTGACGGAGAGGGAGCAGGGCCTGGCGGGGGCGATCGAGTACAGCCGGGACCTCTTCGACTCCACGACGATCGAGCGGCTGGCCGGCCGGTTCGTGCGCTTGCTGTCCGCCGCGGCGGCGGACCCGCTCCGTCCTCTGCCGGAGCTTCCTCTGCTGAGCGCGGCCGAGCGCCATCAGCTCCTGGCCGAGTGGAACGACACGCGGGCCGTCTATCCCCTCGACGCCTGCCTGCACGAGCTTTTCGAGCGGCAGGCGGAGCGGACGCCGGAGGCCGTCGCCGTGGTCGCGGACGATGCGCGGCTGAGCTTCGGAGAGCTCAACGCGCGCGCCAACCGGCTCGCCCGTCACTTGCGGCGGCTCGGGGTCGCAGCGGAGGTGCCGGTCGCCCTGGTCCTCGAACGTTCCGCCGCGCTGGTCGTCGCGCTGCTGGGCGTGCTCAAGGCGGGAGGGGCGTACCTGCCGGTCGATCCGGCCTACCCCGAGGAGCGCCAGCTCGACATGCTGGAGAGCTCGCGGGCACCGATCGTCCTGACCCGGGCGGCCCGGCCGGAGCTGTGCTCGGGGCTCGCGCGGTCGCGGGTTCTGCTCGTCGACCTGGACGCCGTGTCGGAGCCGATCGGCGAGGAGAGCGCCGCCAACCCGGGGAGCCCGGTGTCGCCGGAGAATCTCGCCTACCTGCTCTACACCTCGGGGTCGACCGGCCGTCCCAAGGGGACGATGATCTCGCACTCCGCGGTCTGCAACCACATGCTCTGGATGCAGGAGGCCTTGCCGCTCACCGCCGCCGACTCCGTCCTGCAGAAGACCCCCTTCAGCTTCGACGCTTCCGGGTGGGAATTCTGGGCGCCGCTGTTGGCGGGGGGATGTCTGGTGATGGCGCGTCCCGGAGGGCATCAGGACCCCGCCTACCTGGTGGAGCAGATCCAGCTCCATCGAGTGACCACGCTGCAGGCGGTGCCGGCGCTGCTCCATCTCTTCCTCCAAGAGCCGCGCGCCGCCGCGTGCACGAGCCTGCGCCGCGTCTACTGCGGCGGCGAGGCGCTGAGCGTGGAGCTCGCGGAGAGCTTTGCCACGGTCTTGCCGGCGGCCGAGCTGCTCAACCTCTACGGGCCCACCGAGGCAGCGATCGACACCTCGTTCTGGAGCGCGCGGCAGGGGCAGGTCCGGGGCCGCGTGCCGATCGGCCGGCCGATTGCCAACGCCCGGATCTATCTGCTGGATCGCAGCCTGGAGCCGGTCCCGCTGGGAGTGCCGGGCCTGCTCTGCGTGGGAGGCGAGGGCCTCGGCCGTGGCTACCTCGGCCGGCCGGAGATGACCGCGCCGGCATTCATCCCGGATCCCTGGAGCGGCGGGCTCGGACGCCGTTTGTACCTGACCGGCGACCTGGCGCGTTCTCTGCCGGATGGCAACGTCGAGTTCCTCGGCCGCGTCGATCGCCAGGTCAAGGTCCGCGGCTTCCGGATCGAGCCGGGAGAGATCGAGTCGGTGCTGTCCCGGCATGCGGCGGTGCAGAAGGCGGTGGTCCTGCTGCGCGAAGACCTGCCGGGCGGCGCCGGCCTGGCGGCGTATGTCGTGCCCGCCTCGGCCGCCTCCGCGGTCGGTCCGGCGGAGCTGCGCGACCACCTCCGGCAACGCCTGCCGGCCCACATGGTGCCGGCCGCGTTCGTCGTCGTCGAGTCTCTGCCGCTGACACCGAGCGGCAAGGTGGACCGCAGGAAGCTCGCGCTGCTGGACCTGGAGCGGCCTGCCGAGAGCGCGGCGAGCGCCGGGGTGGCCCCCAGGACACCGGCCGAGGAGCTGGTGGCGGGGATCTTCGCCGAGGTGCTGAAAGTGGAGCGGGTGGGGGTCACCGAGGACTTCTTCGCACTGGGCGGCCACTCCCTGCTGGCGACCCAGGTGGCCTCGCGGGTGCGCTCTGTGTTCGGGCTGGAGCTGCCGGTGCGCACGGTGTTCGAGAGGCCGACGGTCGAGAGCCTGGCGGCAGAGGTCGCCGCGGCGGGCGTGGAGGCCCGCCCGGCCGCGGCCCTGCCTCTCGCCCGCGCCGAGCGGGAGGGGCCGCCGCCTCTTTCGTTCAGCCAGGAACGGATCTGGTTCCTGCAACAGCTCGAGCCCGGCTCGGCGACCTACAACATGCCGCTGCAGGTCGAGCTCTCCGGGTCTCTGCGCTGCGGCGCCCTGCCGGCGGCGTTGACCGAGGTCGTGCGCCGGCACGAGTCTCTCCGCACGGCCTTCGTGGTCGCTGCCGGCGTTCCCCGGCAGCGGATCTCGCCGGCTTCCGCCTTCCCCCTGCCGCTCGTCGACCTCTCGGCTCTGTCCGCCGCGGACGGCGTCTTCGCGGCGGAGCGCCTGGGCCGGGAGCACGCCGGCATGGCCTTCGATCTGGAGAGCGGGCCGTTGTTCGCGGCGCTCCTGGTCCGCCTGAGCGAGGAGCGCCACCGGTTCCTGCTCAACCTCCATCACACCATCGCGGACGGCTGGTCGATCCAGGTGCTCGCCCAGGAGTTGGGGGAGCTGTACGCCGCGTCGGTGGAGGGGCGGCCCGGCCGGTTGCCGGAGCTGCCGATCCAATACGCCGACTTCGCGGTCTGGCAGCGCCGGTGGCTGGCGGAGACGCAGGAAGCGGAGCTGGCCTACTGGGAGTCCCGGCTGGGCGGAGAGATCGCCTCCGCCGAGCTGCCCACCGACCGGCCGCGCCCCGCCGTCCAGACCTTCCGCGGCGGGCGGTGCGAGCGGGTGCTGCCCGAGGACCTGGCGGCGCGGCTCAAGCGCTTCGGCCGGGAGGAGAGCGTGACGCTCTTCATGACCCTGCTGGCGGCGACGCAGGCGCTCCTCTCGCGGCACAGCGGCGAGAGCGACGTGGCGGTCGGCGTGCCGGTGGCGGGCCGCCGATGGGTGGAGACGGAAGGTCTGATCGGATGCTTCCTCAACACCCTCGTGCTGCGCACCGACACGTCGGGCCAGCCGGGCTTCCGCGCGCTGGCGGCGCGGGTGCGCACGGTGACGCTCGAAGCCTACTCGCACCAGACCGCCCCCTTCGAAGCCGTCCTCGCCCGTCTCGATCTGCACCGCGATCTGTCGCGCTCTCCCCTCTTCCAGGTGCTGTTCAACCTGTTGAACCTGCCGGCGGCGGAGATGTCGCTGCCGGGTCTCGAGCCGCGGGCGCTGATGCCGGCCGAGGTCCCCTCGAAGCTCGACCTGACGTTCTACATTTCCGAGGTCGAAGCGGGCATCGGGATCAATCTGGTCTACAACGCCGATCTCTTCGACGCGGCGCACATGGAGGATTTCCTGGCGCAGCTCGACCTGTTCCTCGACCAGGCGCTGGAGACGCCCGAGCAGCCGGTGACGGATCTGCCGCTGGTGACCGCCGCGATGCGGTCCGTGCTTCCCGATCCCACGCTGGCGCTCGACGGGAGCTGGATCGGCAGCGTCTACGATCTCTTCGCGGCGACGGCGGCGCGGGCCCCGGGGCGGACGGCGGTGGCCCATGGCGCCGATCACGCCGGGGTCCAGACCTATGGCGCTCTGCTCGCGGCGAGCCGGTGCGTGGCGGGCTGGCTCGCGGCGCAGGGGGTGCGGCGGGGCGATCCGGTCGCCATTCTCGCCGTGCGGACGGCGCCGCTCGTCGAGGCGGTCCTCGGGGTGCTCGGCGCCGGCGGCGCGTTCGTGGTGCTCGACGCCGCCTACCCGGCCCTACGGCAGCTCGAAATGCTGCGTCTGGCGTCCCCGCGGGCGTGGATTTCGTTCGCATCGCCCGGCAGCGAGGGGGCGGCTCCTGCCGAGGTGCTGTCCTGGCTGCGGGAAGCCGGGTGCGCCTGCCTCGATCTCCCGCCGGGCGGCGCGGCTGCGGTCGAAGGGCTGGCGCCTTTTGCCTGGGAAGCGCCGGAGGTGCGCGTCGGTCCGGACGACGTGGCCTGCATCGGCTTCACCTCCGGCTCGACGGGAGGGCCGAAGGGGATCCTGGGGCTGCACGGCTCGCTGTCGCACTTTCTGCCGGCCCATTGCCGGCAGTTCGATCTCGGTCCGGACGACCGCTTCTCCCTGCTGTCGGGGCTGGGCCACGACCCGCTCCAGCGGGAGATCTTCACCCCTCTCTACCTGGGCGCGGCGATCGCCGTGCCCGACCCCGCGGACTACGGCATCAGCGGCCGGCTGGCGGCTTGGCTGTGCCGTGAGCAGGTGACGGTTTCGCACCTGACGCCCACGCTGGGCCAGCTCCTGACCGAGCTGCCTCCAGACGGGACGAGAGAGCTGGTGCCGAGCCTGCGCCGCGTGCTGCTGGTGGGCGAGTCACTGACCCGGAAGGATGTCGCCCGCCTGCGCGCGCTGGCTCCCGGGGTGAGCTGCATCAACCTCTACGGCTCGACGGAGACGCAGCGGGCCGTGGCGTTCCACCCGGTGACGCCGGAGGAGGCCGAGGCGGTCGCGATCACCGAAAGGGCGCAGCAGGTGCTGCCGCTGGGCCGCGGGGTGCAGGACGTGCAGCTCCTGGTGCTCACCCCGGCCGGCGGTCTGGCCGGTCTGGGCGAGCTGGGCGAGATCGCGGTCCGGAGCCCGCACCTGGCGCGGGGTTACCTCGGCAACGCGGAGCTGACGGCCGAGCGGTTCCAGGCCAATCCATTCACCCCGTTCCCAGGTAACCCGCCGTCCGACCGGATCTACCGCACTGGCGACCTTGGGCGCTACCGGGCGGATGGCGAGGTGGTGTTCGCCGGCCGTCTCGACCAGCAGGTCAAGGTGCGTGGGTTCCGGATCGAGCTGGGGGAGATCGAGGGGGTGCTGGCGGGGCTCCCCGGCGTGTTGGAGGCGGTGGTTCTGTTGCGCACGGACCTGCCCGGAGGAGCGGGATTGGTGGCGTATGTCCGGACGGAGGAGGATCGGGAGCTGTCGCTGCGCGGCGAGCTCGAAGCGCGGCTGCCCGCCTACATGGTGCCCGCGTCCTTCGTCCGGCTGGACAAGCTGCCGCGGACCGCCAACGGCAAGCTGGACCGGCGGGCGCTGCTGCGGATCGCGCCGGAGCTGGGAGGGACGTCGATCCGGACCCTGCCGCGGACACCGGCCGAGGACCTCCTGGCGGGGATCTGGTCGCAGGTGCTCGGGGTGGATCAGATCGGCGTGGACCAGAGCTTTTTCGAGCTGGGCGGTCACTCGCTCATGGCCACCCAGATGGCGTCGCGGGTCCGGGATGTGTTCGGGGTCGAGCTGCCGTTGCGGAGCCTGTTCCTGAGCCCGACCTTGGCGGGACTGACCGCGGAGATCGAACGCCTGCGGTCCGGCGGCACCCCGGAGCGGCCGACGATCGCCTCCTTCCGCCAGGACCGCGGCGCGCCGCCGCCGCTGTCGTTCGCGCAGGAGCGCTACTGGTCGGGCCGGCATCTCGAAGCGCGCTCGGTGGCCTCGACGATCCCGATGCTGATCCACCTCGCGGGCCCGCTCGACCGCGCCTCTCTGCGGCGGGCGCTCGCGGCGGTCGTCGATCGCCACGAGCTGTTGCGGACGAGCTTCCGGGAGGGTCCCGAGGGGCCGGTCCAGGTCATTCACCCCGAAGTGCCCGTGGCATTCCGTGAAGTCGATCTCGAGCGGCTCGGAGCTCCCGAGCGGATGGCGGAGCTGCGGCGGCTCAGCGCCCTCGACGGCCGGATGCATTTCGATTACGAGCGTCCACCGCTTTTCCGTTCGACTCTGTTCCGCGGCGGGCCCGAGGAGCACGTCCTGCTCTTCACCATCCATCACGTCGCTTCGGACTGGTGGTCGACCCCCATCCTGATCCGCGAAGTTGCGGCTCTCTATGCCGCCTTCTGCGCCGGCCGGCCTTCCCCCTTGCCGCCGCTCGCCGCGCAGTTCCAGGACTTCGCGCGCTGGCAGCGGCGCCTCTCCTCCGAGGAGGAGCAGGCCAGCCAGGTGGCCTTCTGGCGCGAGCATCTGAAGGGGGCCGTGCCGGTCGATCTCTGTAATCGCAGCGAGGGCCGGCCGCGTCCGCGCCAGCGGTCGTTCACCGCCGGGATGGAGGAGATCCAGGTGCCGCAAGAGCTCGAAAGGCAGCTCGATGCCTTTTCCGCGCGGCAAGGGGTGACTCTGTTCATGACGCTTCTCGCCGCCTTCAAGGCGCTGCTGCATTTCGAGACGGGGCAGGACGACCTCGTCGTCCCATGCAGCTTCGCCAACCGCAATCAGCTCGCGACGGAGAGGCTGATCGGCAACCTCGCCACCGCCCTGCCCTTGCGGACGCGGCTTTCCGGCGTGCGGACCTTCCGTGAGCTGCTGCAGCGGGTGCGGGACGTGACGCTTCTGGCGCACGATCATCCGGACATCTTCTGGGAGCCGGTGGTGGCAGGCATGAGCTTCCTCGAAGAGGGAGACCGGGGAGGTCTCACCACGTTCCGGGTTCTGCTCCAACTCCTCAAAGTGCCGCGCTCGGCTCCGGCTCCGCCTCAGGCGGAGATCCCCTTCGACGTCCGCGTCACCCCGCTGTCCGTCGATACCGGCCGGATGCGCCTGGATCTGACCCTTTTCCTCTCCCAGGCGGACCGGCTCGCCGGGCGTTTCCGCTACAACCGCGACGTGCTCGACGAAACCAGGGTCAAAGGCATGAGAGACCGCTTCCTGCGGATCCTCGCCGCCGTCGTCGCCAACCCGGAGCACCCGCTGGCCGACCTGCCGTTCGCGGATCCCGTGCCGGAGGAGGTGGAAAGGGTGGACCTGGCGCTCCTCTCCTAGGACGCGGGCCGAGAAAGGCCGAACAGAGGGGTGCTCAAGCCCTCCGTTCGGTCGAACGTTGAATTGTCAATGAACCCACCTGCCACCAGAGAGTCAGGATAAGCCTAGAGTGCACTCCGGACGGCGCTTTGTCAAGCTCGATCCTTGATTTTCATTTAGATTTGTGGTCGTATAGGGCGAGACGATGGCTTGAATAGATCGATTCTTCGCCACAAGAGGCTAGCGACGCTCTGAATAGGACAATTACTGTTTAGAAGGAGTCGATTCTGTTCTGTACGGCGCCGTTCCAGCTCATCAGAAGGTCATTCTGCTTGGAACGGCGGCATTCCGGGTTGTCAGAAGGTTCTGACGGCTTGAGCAGGACGATTCTGGAGGATCAGAAGCTTCCGGCGGCTTGGCGAGCGCCGTTCCGCCCTGCTCCTGGCGAGGTCAGCCCGGAAGGCCCGGATCTGAAGCAGTGCAGGACTCTGCAACGCGGCAGAGCGGTGGCTGACGCGGAATGGGCCCGGGCAAGACGCCCGCCGTCCATTGCAAGCCGGCCGAAGCCTGGGCGAGGCAGAATGGCGTTCATTGACAACTGAATCCTGTGAGATGGGCAGACTGCCGGCCGTTGGCGCCGGTCCGTGGTCTGCCCGGGGAAGAGACGCGCCATTCCGGCGCGCCCTCACCCCCGGCATCTCTTCTTCGGGTGATTCCAGAGAAGAGGTGTGGGGTGTGAGGGTGCGTGGGGTTGGGCGGTGATCAGACGACCGCGGTTGCGACCGGGGCTTCGCTCTCGGCGAAGAGCTCGGTGCGCAGGCGATCGAAGAAGGCGATCCACAGGCGCCACATCTCCTCGGCGCTGGCGACGATCGACTTCACTTCCTCGGGGGTGAAGTTGGTGTCGAGGGCTTCGGTCGCCTGCTCGACGTGCTCCGGCTCCTGCTGGATGTGGATGTCCACCCAGGGCAGGCTCTTCATGCCCGAGACGCGGGTCACGGCCTGGCCGATGCCTCCCACCATGGCGAGGTCGGCCACTTCCGTGCCGTAGACGAAGCCGAGCGCGCTCAGACGGTCGGCGGAGGCTTCGCGGTAGCGCTGCACCAGGCGGCGGGTCTCCTCGAACGGCGCCGCCTCGGCGACGGTGGCGCGGTCGAAGCCGGCGTCCTGCATGGTCGTGATGTAGAGCTGCTCATGGGCGCGCGCCGGATCGCCTTCCCCGAGCTCCTGGTTGAGGATTTTGCAGATCGCCGTCTTCATCTCGAGGACGGGTACGGCGTCGATGGTGCGGGACAGGAAGTTCGGGAAGTAGTGCAGCGGATGCCACCACTGGCCAAGAAAAACTCCGACCTTGTCCCGGGTCAGGTCCGAATTGCGCACTTCTTTGAAGAACGGATGGTGGATCAGCTCCTTGCGGAGGGGATTGGCTTCGAGTTGCTCTGTCATTTTACTGGCCATGATCTCTCCATTCAGTCTGCGACAACGTGGCGCCGTCAAGTCTCAGGTGCCCCGAAACCGGAGCGGCGGGACAGTCGCCGCCCGTCAGGATGATACATCGATGTTCGACGATATGTCGGCATCGATCGTGCTAGCATCCCTGGCTCCGGAGAGTGCCGCGTATGCTGTTGTCTCTCTAGTGCTTATGCGATTCTGCTTACCGCCTGTTTCCGATCCGCCAGGAGAGCTCGTCTGATGCCGGTTCTTTCCGCGCGGGTCCGGCCCGTCACCGTGGCCGGGCTGCTCCGCTTGCGTGCCGCCGAGAGCGCGGACCGTGAGGCCTATCTGTTCCTCGCCGACGGCGAGGCGGACGGGGAGCGCCTCACCTGGGGCGAGCTCGACCGCCGCGCGCGGGCGATCTCCCGGGCGCTCCGCGCGTCGCTGCGTCCCAGCGACCGGGCTCTGCTCCTCTATCCGCCGGGGCTCGATTTCGTGGCGGCGTTCTTCGGTTGCCTCTACGCGGGAGTCGTCGCGGTGCCCGCCTATCCGCCGCGCCCGAACGACCGGACGCTCGACCGCCTGCGGGCGGTGGCACGCGACGCCGAGCCGAGCGCCGCGCTGACCACCGCGAGCCTCCTCGCGCTTGCCGGCCGGGCTCCGGAGCTGGCCGGCGCCCGCTGGATCGCCACCGACACCCTGGAGGCTCCCGACACCCTCGACGAGGATCTGCCGGAAGATCCTGAAGCGCTCGCGTTTTTGCAGTACACCTCCGGCTCGACCTCGACGCCGAAGGGGGTGATGGTCACCCACGCCAACCTGATGCACAACGAGGCGGCGATCAGCGAGGCGTTCCGCCAGGACGAGAGCTCGGTGGTGGTGGGCTGGCTGCCGCTCTACCACGACATGGGGCTGATCGGGAACGTGCTGCAACCGCTGCACGCCGGCTCGCGGGCGGTGCTGATGGCGCCGGCCGCGTTCCTGCAACGGCCGCGGCGCTGGCTGGAGGCGATCAGCCGGCACCGTGCCACGACGAGCGGCGGCCCGAGCTTCGCCTATGAGCTGTGCGTCCGCCGCATTCCGCCGGAGCAGCGCGCGGGGCTCGACCTGCGGAGCTGGCGCCTGGCGTTCAACGGCGCCGAGCCGGTGCGGGCCGACACGATGGAGCGTTTTGCGGCAGCCTTTGCTCCCTGCGGCTTCGATCCGGCGGCGTTCTATCCTTGCTACGGCCTGGCCGAGGCGACGCTCTTCGTGAGCGGCGGCGAGGCGGGGCGCCTGCCGCACACCGAGCCGGTCGTGGCGACCGGCGGACGGCCGCTGGTGAGCTGCGGCCACGCCTGGGGGGGGCAGCGGATCGCGATCGCCGATCCGGAGACCGGAGTCGAGCTGCCGCCGGGAGCCGAGGGGGAGATCTGGGTGGCCGGGCCGAGCGTGGCCGCCGGCTACTGGCGCAACCCCGAGGCCACGGAGCGGGATTTCCGGGCGCGGCTGATCGGAAGCGACGAGCCGTTCCTGCGCACCGGCGATCTCGGCCTGATGTCTGGATCGATGTCTGGATCGGAGGCGGCCGGCGATCTCTATGTGACGGGCCGCATCAAGGACCTGGTCATCCTGCGTGGCCGCAACCACTATCCGCAGGACCTGGAGCGCACCGCCGAAGCGGCGCATCCGGAGCTGCGGCCGGGCGGCGCCGCGGCGTTCTCGGTGAGCGACGAAAGCGGTGAGGAGCGGCTGGTGATCGTGGCCGAGGTCGAGCGGCGGCGGCACGACGATCTGGGGGTGATCGCCGAAGCGGTGCGCCGCGCCATCGCCGAGGAGCACGAGGTGCAGGCCGGCGAGGTGGTGCTGGTGCGGGTCGGGGGAGTGCCCAAGACCTCCAGCGGCAAGGTACGGCGGAGCGCCTGCCGCGCCGCCTTGCAGGCCGGGGAGCTGCCGGTGCTCGCGCGCAGCGGGATCGAGGCCGCGGTCTCCGCGATCTCCGACAATGAGACGGATGCGGGGCTCGACGCGGCCGGACTGGCGGCCCTGCCGGCGGCGGAGCGCAGGGCGGCCATCGAGCGGTTCCTGCGCTTCCGTGCCGCCGCCGCTCTCGGTATCGCCGCCGCGGCGATCGAGCCGGAGCGTCCGCTGACGGTCTATGGTCTCGACTCGTTGGCTGCGCTGGAGCTCAAGGGGAGCGTGGAGGCGGCTCTCGGAGTGTCATTGCCGTTGGGGGAGCTGCTGGAGGGGGCGGGGACGGCAAAGCTGGCGGAGGGCCTCACCCCCCGGCCCCCTCTCCCGGGGGAAGGGGGGGCGATGGGAGAGGGGGGCCAGGGGGGTGAGGTCTCCTTCGGCGAGCGGGCGCTCTGGTTCCTCGACCGGCTGGCTCCGGACGCGGGGGCCTACAACATCGTCATTGCGGCTCGCGTGCATGGCGCGCTGGATATGGAAGCTCTTCGACTCGCTTTCGCGGCATTGACCGACCGGCACGAAGCGCTGCGCACGATCTTTCCGCTGCTGGGGGATGTGCCGGTGCGCCGCGTGCTGCCGGCGGGCACCGCGACGGTGGATTTCCGCGTGGTGAGCGGAGACGAGCGGCCTCTCGCGGAGCTGCTCGCGGCGGAGGCGTGGCGCCCGTTCGACCTCGCGGCGGGTCCGCTGGTGCGGGTGCGCGTGGTGCGTGCGGCGGCAGAGCAGGTTCTGCTGCTCAGCATCCACCACATGGTCGCGGACTTCTGGTCGCTGGCCGTGATGGCTCGCGACCTGGGGCGGTTGTATCGCGGGCAGGCCGTCGCAGGAGCAGGCGGGAGAGCCGCGTCGGATTTCGCCCGCTGGCAGGCGGAGATGCTGGCCGGCCCGCGCGGCGAGGCGCTGTGGGACTTCTGGCGGCGGACGCTCGCCGGCGCTCCGGATCTCGACCTGCCCACGGACCGGCCGCGGCCGCCGGTCCAGACCTGGCGCGGATCGTCGCGGGAGGCGGTTCTCTCCGCCGCCGAGGCGGCAGCGGCGCGGGCGCTGGCTTCCGGGCACGGCGCCACGCTGTTCGCGGCGCTTCTCGCCGTCTTCGAGGCGCAGCTCGGCCGCTATGCCGGGCAGGACGACTTCGCGGTGGGGACGCCGACCGCCGGCCGCGCGGCTCCGGGATGGGAGGAGACGGTCGGCTACCTGGTCAATCCGGCCGCTCTGCGCGCCAATCTGGCCGGCGATCCAGGCTTTGACGAGTTGCTGGCGAGAGCGCGGAAGACCGCCGTCGCCGCGCTGGAGAACGCCGATTTTCCGTTCGCCCTTCTGGCTGAGCGGCTGCGCCCGTCGCGCGATCCGGCGCGGCCTCCGATCTTCCAGGTCATGCTCACCCTGCACAGCCAGCGTCCCGGCGATCCGCCCGGCCTCGCCGCCTTCGCGCTGGGAGAGGACGGCTCGCGGCTCGCGGTCGCGGGTCTGGATCTCGAATCGGTGCGGCTGGCGGAGCGGCGGTCCCAATTCGAGGTGAGCCTCTCCGCGGCGGAGCTTCCGGACGGCGGGATCGGGCTCTCCATCGAAATCAACGCCGACCTGTTCGACGACGCCACGGCCGACCGGATGCTGGGCCATTTCCGCACCCTGCTCGCCGCCGCGGCGGCTGATCCGGAGCGGCCGGCCGGCCGGTTGCCGCTCCTGGCGGCGGCCGAGCGCGAGCAACTCGCCGCCGAGTGGCGCGAGTCCACGGCGCCGGCGGTCGAGGTGCCGCCGGTGACCCTTCACGAGGCGGTCGCGCGGGTGGCGGCGCGGACGCCGGAGGCGGCGGCGCTGGAGGTGGAGGTGGAGGAGGGGAGCCTGACCTACCGCGAGCTGGCCGAGCGGTCGGCGGCCCTGGCGCGCCGGCTGCGCGCGATGGGCGTGGGGCCGGAGGTGCCGGTCGCGCTCTGCGTCGAGCGCTCGGCCGACCTGGTGGTGGGGCTTCTGGGGATCTTGAGCGCCGGCGGGGTCTACCTGCCGCTCGACCCGGAGCACTCGGCGGCGCGCCTCGGCTTCGTGCTCGGCGACGCCGGAGCGGCGGCGCTGGTCACCCAGCGGAGCGTCGCGGCGCGGTTGGACCTCCCGGCGGCGCCGCTCGTCGTCCTCGAAGAGCTGGACGGAGCGGATGGTCTGGAGAGCGTCTCGGCGGCGCTGCCGGACAACCTGGCCTACTTGATCTACACCTCGGGCTCGACCGGCCGTCCGAAGGGCGTCGGGGTCAGCCATGGCGCGGCGCTCGCGCACTGTCTGACCTGGGCCGCCGCCTACCGGTTGAGCGCCGGGGACCGCGTCCTCCAGTTCGCGTCGCCGGGCTTCGACGCCTCGATCGAGCAGATCTTCGCGACCCTCCTCGCGGGCGCGACCCTGGTGCTCCGCGGACGCGAGCCGTGGGGGACGCTCGACCTGACGCGCCGCCTCACCGCCCTCGATCTCACCGTGGCCGATCTCCCGACCGCTTTCTGGAGCCGTTGGATTGCCGACCTGGGGCCGAATGCGACAGACGGCGTGCCGCCGCGGCTGCGCCTGGTGGGCATCGGCGGCGAGGAGCTGCGCGCCGAGACGGCGCGCCTGTGGCGCTCGACGCCGCTCTCCCGGGTGCCGCTGCTCAACAGCTATGGGCCGACCGAGGCGGTCGTCTCCGCCACTCTGTATGCCGTGCCTCCCGTGGAGACCGCTGCCGGAGCGATGGCGGCGCCGGTCCCCATCGGCCGCTCGCTCGCCGGCCGGGTGGCGCGTGTCCTTGGCCGCGGCGGCGAGCCGCAGCCGGTCGGCGTGCCCGGCGAGCTCTGCCTCGGCGGCGTGCTCGCGCGCGGCTATGTCGGGGGGCTGGGCCGGCCGGACCTCACCGCGGAGCGGTTCGTGCCCGATCCGTTCGCCGCGGCTCCCGGGGAGCGCCTGTACCGGAGCGGCGACCGGGTACGGCGGCGGCCGGACGGGGAGATCGAGTTCCTCGGCCGTTTCGACGACCAGGTCAAGGTATGCGGCTTCCGGATCGAGCCGGGCGAGATCGAGACCGCCCTGAGCGGCCACTCCGGAATCCGGGACGCCGCCGTGCTGGCGCTCGGCGCCGCCGGGACCGACGAACGCCGCCTCGTGGCCTTTGTGGTGCCGCGAGCGGGAGACCGGATCCCGGAGGACCTGCGCGGATTCCTGGCCGGGCGCCTGCCGGACTACATGATCCCGTCCGCCTGGGTGAGCCTGCCCGCGCTGCCGCTCAATCCGAACGGCAAGGTCGACCGTGCCGCCCTGGCCCGCCTGGCGCCTGAGACAGTGCCTGGGGAGACGGGGACCGTCACGGCGGCGCCGCGGACGCCGGCGGAGGAGATCCTCGCCGGGCTCTTCGCCGAGCTTCTGGGGCGCGAGCGGGTCGGCATCCACGACGACTTCTTCGCCTTGGGCGGCCACTCGCTCCTCGCCACCCGCGCCGTGTCGCGCATCGCCCGGCTGTTCGGGACCGACCTGCCGGTGAGCGCCCTCTTCCAGGCGCCGACGGTGGCCGCGCTCGCCGCCCGCCTCGATCTCCTCGCAGCCGCGCCGACCCTGCCGCCTATCCGGCCGCTGCCCCGGGACGGCGCGCCGCTGCCGCTCTCCTTCGCCCAGCAGCGGCTCTGGTTCCTCGACCGGTTGGAGCCCGGGACGGCGGTGTACAACCTGCCCGGAGCGGTCGACCTCGCCGGTCCGCTCGCGGTGCCCGCGCTCGCCGCGGCGCTCGCCACCCTCGCCGCCCGGCACGAGCCGCTGCGCACCGTCTACGCGCTGGAGCGCGGCGAGCCGGTGCAGCGGATCTTGCGATTCACGCCTGCCCTGCCCGTGATCGACCTCGCCGGCCTGCCGCCGGCTCTCCGGGCGACCGAGGCGGAGCGGCAGGGGCGGCGCGAGGCGCGGGCGCCGTTCGACCTCGCGCGCGGTCCGGTGCTGCGGACTCTTCTGCTGCGCCTGGCGGCGGCGGAGCACCGCCTGCTCGTCACACTGCATCACATCGCGGCCGACGGCTGGTCGCTCGGGCTGTTCCTCGACGAGCTGGCGGCGCTCCTGGACGATCAAAACACCCGGCCGGTGCCGGCTCTGGCCGTGCAGTACGCCGACTGGGCGGCCTGGCAGCGCGCCTGGATGGAAGGGGCGGAGCTGGCAGCCCAGCTCGCCTGGTGGCGCGAGCGCCTGGCCGGCCTGCCGGTGCTCGACCTGCCGGCCGACCGGCCGCGGCCGGCGGTGCGCGATCCGCGCGGCGGCTCCCGGTCGCGGCCCCTGGCGGCGGATCTCGAGGTCGCCGTGGCGCGGCTCGCGCGGCAGGCGGGATGCACCGCGTTCATGGTCCTCCTCGGCGCTTTCCAGACCCTGCTGGCGCGGATCACCGGCGAAGACGTCATCCCGGTCGGCTCGCCGGTCGCCAACCGCCGGCGCCTGGAGGCCGAGCCGCTGATCGGCCTCTTCGTCAACACCCTCGTGCTCACCGCCCGCACCGGCGACGATCCCGGGTTCGACGCTCTGCTGGCGCGCGTGCGGGAAGCCTGCCTCGGTGCCTACGCGCACCAGGACGTCCCCTTCGAGCGGCTGGTGCAGGAGCTGCAACCGGAGCGCGACCTGGGGCAGAACCCGCTGTTCCAGGTGATGCTCGTGCTCGACGAGCCGCTGCCGCCGCGGCGCGCCGGCGCTCTCGCCCTGACCCCGCGGCGCGCCGACTCCGGCACCTCCCGCTTCGACCTGATGCTCGCCGTGACGCCGGCCGCGGAGGGCGGCTGGACCGCCGTCACCGAGCACGCGGCGGCACTCTTCGAGCCGCCCACCGTCGACCGCCTGCTCGGGCATTTCGCCACCTTGCTGGCCGGCGCCGCGGCCGATCCCGCCACCCGCCTCTCCGCGCTGCCGCTGCTGACCGCCGCCGAGCAGGCGCAGCTCGCCGAGTGGAACGACACCGCCGCCCCGATCTCCCCCGGTCTCCGCCTGCACGACCTGGTGGCGGCACAGGCGGCGCGCACGCCGGACGCCGAGGCGGTGGTCGGGGAGGACGAGCGGATCACCTACGCCGAGCTGATGGCGCGGGCGGCGCGGGTGGCGCACGCTCTCCGCGCGGTGGGAATCGCGGGCCCCGAGGCGCGCGTCGGCCTCTGCCTGCGCCGCACCCCGGACCTGCTGGCGGCGATCCTCGGCATCCTCGCGGCCGGGGGAGCCTACGTGCCGCTCGATCCCGCCTATCCGCAAGAGCGGCTGGACTTCATGCTCACGGATTCGGGAGCCCGAGCGCTGTGGACCGAAAGGGAGCTCGCCGATCGCTTCGGCTTCTTCCAGAGCGCGGTCCTGCTCGCCGAGGACGCCGTGGTTTCCCCCTCTCCCGGAGGCTGGGAGGGGGTGGGAGAGGGGGCTGGGGGTGAGGGGCTCGCCTACATCATCTACACCTCGGGCTCCACCGGGCGTCCGAAGGGGGTGGGGATCGAGCACCGGAGCGCCGTCGCGCTGGTGCGGTGGGCGCTCGGCGTGTTCCCGCCGGAGGATCTGCGCGGCGTGCTCGCCGCCACCTCGGTCTGCTTCGACCTGTCGATCTTCGAATTCTTCGTGCCGCTCGCTGCCGGCGGCCGGGTGATCCTGGCGCCCGGCGTGCTGGAGCTGCCGCAGCTCGCGGCGCTCGGCGAGGTGACCCTGGTCAACGCCGTGCCGTCGCCGATGGCCGAGCTGGTGCGCGGCGGGCTGCCGCCCGGCCTGCGCACGGTGAACCTGGCGGGGGAGGCGCTCAAGCCCGAGCTGGTGGAGAAAATCTACGCCCATCCGCAGGTCGAGCGGGTGGTGAACCTCTACGGTCCCAGCGAGGACACCACCTATTCCACCTGGACCGTGGTGCCGCGGGGCGTGACGGCGGTGACCATCGGGCGGCCGATCGCCGGCACCCGGGCCTGGGTGCTCGGGCGCCGGGGAGAGGCGCTGCCGGTGGGGGTACCGGGAGAGCTCTGCCTCGGCGGCGCCGGCCTCGCCCGTGGCTATCTGGGGCGGCCTGAGCTGACCGCCGAGCGGTTCGTCCCCGACCCGTTCGGCGCGGCGGGAGACCGTCTCTACCGTACCGGCGACCGCGCCCGCCTGCGCGCCCAGGGCGCCGGCATCGAGCTCGAATTCCTCGGCCGCTTCGACCAGCAGGTGAAGCTGCGCGGCCAGCGCATCGAGCTGGGAGAGATCGAGGTCACGCTCGAAAGCTGCCCGGTGGTGGACGAAGCGGTGGTGATGATGCGGACGGACGGAGCGGCGGGCGAGCCGCGCCTGGTGGGGTATCTGGTGGCCGCGGCAGGGGAGGGCGGATCGATCACCGAGCAGGCCGAGGCCTTCCTGCACGCCAGACTGCCGGCCGCGTTCGTGCCGACCGCCTGGGTGGTGCTCGACGCGTTCCCGCGCAGCCCCAACGGCAAGGTCGACCGTCGCGCCCTGCCGGCTCCGGAGGCTCGGGAGCGGGGAGAGACGGTGGCGCCGCGCACGCCCCTCGAAGAGCGGCTGGCCGGCGTCTGGCGCGAGGTGCTGGGGGTCGAGCGCGTCGGGATCCACGACAGTTTCTTCGCCCTGGGCGGCCACTCGCTCCTCGCGGTGCGGATGGCCTTCCGGATCGCCGAGACCTGCGGTTTCGAGGTGCCCGTGACGGCGGTCTTCGCGGCGCCGACGGTGGCGGAGATGGCGGCTCGGCTGGCGGAAATCGGCGGCCTCCGCAGGCCCTCTCCCCCTGACCTCGTGGGAGAGGGGGAACGTTTCCAGAGTCCCCTCTCCTTCGCGCAGCAGCGCCTGTGGTTCCTCGACCTGCTGGCGCCAGGGAGCGCCCTCTACAACCTGTCGGTTCCGATGCGTTTCGACGGCCCGCTCGACATCGGGCGGCTGGAGCGCGCGCTCGCCGAGATCGTGCGCCGGCATGAGCCGCTGCGCACGGTCTACCGCCAGCCGGAGGGAGAGACCGAGCCGGTGCAGGTCGTTCTGCCGGTGGACGCTCTGACGGCCGGGGGACTGCCGCGGCTGTCGTTCGTCTCTTTGGAGAGACTGCCGGAGCCGGCGCGGAGCGCGGCGGCGCGGGCGCTCCTGGAGGAGCAGGCGGCGCTGCCGTTCGATCTCCGGAACGGTCCGGTGGCCCGTTTCGTCCTGCTCGAGCTGGGCGGCGAGGTGCGCTTCCTGGCGGCGACCTTCCACCACATCGCGGCGGACGGCTGGTCGCTCGGCATCTTCTCCCGCGAGCTGGCGGCGCTCTACGAGTCTGGTCCAGCCGGATCGCCCTTGCCGGAGCTGCCCCTCCGCTACACGGATTTTGCCGTTGCCGAGCGGCGCGCCCTGGCTGGCGGCGCGTTCGACCGCCAGCTCGCCTACTGGCGCCGGCAGCTCGCCGATCTGCCGGTCCTGGAGCTGCCAACCGACCGGCCGCGGCCCCTCCATCCGAGCCCGCGCAGCGGCGTCCGTCCGGTCGATCTTCCCGCCGGTCTCGCCGCTTCGCTCGCGGCTCTGGGCCGCGGCGCGGGCTGCACCCCCTTCATGATCCTCCTCGCCGGATTCACCGCGCTGCTCGCCCGGCTCTCGGGCCAGGACGACTTCGGGGTCGGCGTGCCGTCGGCGGGGCGGAGCCGGGCGGAGACCGAAGGGATGATCGGCCTCTTCGTCAACACGCTCGTGCTGCGCGCGCGGCCGGCCCGGGATCCGCTCGATCCAATCGATCCAACCTTCCTGGATCTGGCGCGGCGGGTGCGCGACACCGTGGTCGCCGCGCAGGAGAGCCAGGACGTGCCGTTCGAGAAGCTGGTCGAGGAGCTGCAACCGGAGCGCGCGACCGGCACCACGCCCCTGTTCCAGGTGATGTTCGCCTTCCTCAGCGATCCGGCGGCGACGCTGCGCATGACCGGCCTGTCGGTCTCCCTGGTGGATCTCGACACGGCGGACGCCAAATTCGATCTGACCCTGTCGATCCACGAATGGGAGGGGCGTCTGGAAGGCGCGCTGAGCTACCGCTCCGACCTCTTCGACGCGGCGACCATCGACCGTCTCGCCGGCCACCTGCGGACGCTCCTGGCGGGCGCCGTCGCCGATCCCGCCCGGCGGCTGTCCGATCTGCCGCTGCTCACCGCGGCGGAGCAGTGGCAGATCGCCGGCGAGTGGACGGCGACCGGCCGCGCCTTCGCGCTCGACCGCTGCATTCACGAGCTGGTCGCGGAGCAGGCGGCGCGGACGCCGGATCTCCCGGCGATCGTTTCAGAGGCTGGAACCGTGACCTACCGCGAGCTGGACGCGCGGGCCGGCCGTCTGGCGCGCGTCCTGCGGAGCCATGGTGTCGGACCGGACGTGGCCGTGGGACTGCACGCCGAGCGCTCCGCGGACTGGGTGATCGGCGCGCTCGCAGCGCTCAAAGCGGGAGGCGCCTGGCTGCCGCTCGATCCCGACTACCCCGCGGAGCGCCTCGCCGCGATGCTGGCGGCGGCCGCGGCGCCGGTGGTGCTCACCCAGAGCCACCTGGCCGCAACTCTGCCACCGTACCCGGCGCGCGTCCTGCGGCTCGATGCTCCGGACATTCCGGACGATTGGGCTGGGGGAAGGGCCGAAGGCCCGGGCTCCCTCAGCCCAGGGCAACGCCCTGGGTTGGGTGAGGGCCTCGCCTGCCTGTTCTTCACCTCCGGCTCGACCGGCCAGCCCAAGGGGGTGATGGTGCCCCACCGCGGGCTGGTCAACCGGCTGCTCGCGGCGCAGGAGCTGTACGGCCTGCGGCCCGGCGACGCGGTGCTCCTCAAGGCCGCCGCCGGCTTCGACTTCTCGGTCTGGGAGTGCTTCGGGCCGTTGATCGCCGGCGCGCGGATCGTCGTCGCCCGTCCGGGCGGCCACCGCGACGCCGGATACCTGGTGCGCACCATCGTCGAGCAGCAGGTGACCCTGGTCCATTTCGTCCCCTCCATGCTCGCCGTATTCCTCGCCGAGGACGGGGTCGAGCGCTGCGTTTCGCTGCGCCAGGTCTTCGCCGGCGGCGAACGGCTCACGCCCGAGCTGCGACGGCTGTTCTTCTCGCGGCTGTCGATTCCGCTCGACAACCAATATGGCCCGACGGAGATCTCGATCGACACCACGCGCTGGGTCTGTGCGCCGGGGCAGGATCCGTGGCGCGTGCCGATCGGCCGGCCGATCGCCAATACCCGTCTCTCCCTGCTCGACCGCGCGCTGCGTCCGGTGCCGGTCGGAGTCACCGGGGAGATCTGCGTCGCCGGCGCCGGCGTGACGCGCGGCTATCTCGGCCGCCCGGATCTGACCGCCGAGCGGTTTATCCCGGAGGTTTTTGGCGACGGAGGGCGGATGTACCGCACCGGCGATCTCGCGCGCTGGCTGCCGGACGGGACGATCGAGTTTCTCGGGCGCGCGGACCAGCAGGTCAAGGTCCGCGGCGTGCGCATCGAGCCGGCGGAGGTCGAGGCGGCCCTGCTGCGCCATCCCGCCGTGGCCGCGGCGGCCGTCGTGGCCGATCCTCAGGGAGCGCGGCTGATCGCCTACTGGGTGACCCGCCCGGAAGCGTCGGCGGCCAGCCCCGCGGATCTCCGGGCGGCTCTGCGCAAGACACTGCCGGACACCATGATCCCGGCCCTCTTCGTGCCCCTGGACCGCCTGCCGCTCACCCCCAGCGGCAAGCTCGACCGGCGCGCCCTGCCGTCCCCCGGATCTCTCGCCGGGAGCGCGGCGGAGGAGAAGGGGGCGGCTCTGGCGACGGGCGACGAGGAGCTGCTCGCCGGGATCTGGCGCGAGCTGCTCGGCGTCGAGCGGGTCGGCGCCGGGGACAGCTTCTTCGACCTCGGCGGCCATTCGCTGCTCGCCACCCAGCTCATCTCCCGGGTGCGGTCGGTCTTCGGGATCGACCTGCCGCTCGCCGCCGTCTTCGAGGAGCCCACTCTCGGTGCGCTCGCCCGCCGGCTGCAGGAGGCGCGCCGGGCGCGCGCCGGGGCGCCGGTCCTGCCGCCGCTGGTGTCGGAAGGGGGCGAAGGGGGCACCGAAGCGCCGCTCTAGTTCTCCCAGCAGCGGCTCTGGTTTCTGCACCAGCTCGAGCCGGACAGCGCCGCCTACCACGTGCCCGGCGCCCTCCGCCTCACCGGCCCGCTGCGGCCGGAGGTCCTGGCGCGCTCGCTCGCCGCGGTCACCGGCCGGCACGAGGTGCTGCGCACCGTCTTCGCGGAGCGCGCCGGCGGTCCCGTGCAGGTCGTTCTCCCGCCGGCCTCCGAGCTGCCGGCGCTGCCCGTCCTCGATCTCGCCTCCCTGCCACCGGCCGAGCGGGAGACGGAAGCCCTGCGGCTCATGGCGCGGGAGGACGACAGGCCGTTCGACCTCACCCGCGGGCCGTTGCTGCGCGCCGAGCTTCTCCGGCTCGGAGACGGGGACCACCTGCTGGCGGTGGTGATGCACCACATCATCTCCGACGCCTGGTCGCTGGGGGTTCTGCTGCGCGAGCTGACCGTCTTCTACAACTCCTTCTCGGGAGCGGAGAGCCCCCGGCTGCCGGAGCTGCCGATTCAGTATGCGGACTTCGCCCGCTGGCAGCGCCGTTGGCTCACCGGCGAGACCCTGGAGCGCGAGCTGGCCCACTGGCGCGAGGTGCTCGCCGGGGCTCCCGAGGTCCAGGAGCTGCCGTACGACCGGCCGCGGCCGGCGGTGGCCGCGCCGGGCGGGCGTCCGGGTGGCCGCCGCCCGTTCGCCCTCTCCGGCGAGACGCTCGCCGCGCTCCGCGCGCTGGGGCGCCGCGAGGGGTGGACGCTGTTCATGACCCTCCTCGCCGCGTTCCAGGCGCTGCTCACCCGCCTGAGCGGCCAGGAGGACGCGGTGATCGGCTCGCCGGTCGCCAACCGCAACCGCCTGGAGACCGAAGGGCTGATCGGCTTCTTCACCAACACGCTGGCGCTGCGCCTCGACCTCGCCGGCGATCCGGCGTTCCGCGAGATCGGCCGCCGCGCGCGCGCCGTGGCGCTGGACGCCTACACGCACGAGGATCTGCCGTTCGAGAAGCTGGTCGAGGAGCTGGCGCCGGAGCGCCATCCCGGCCTCAATCCGCTGTTCCAGGTGATGCTGGTCGTGCAGCGTCCCCCGGTCGAGGCCCTCGCCCTGCCCGGCGTCACCGCCGAGCTGCTGGACGTCGAGCCCGCGGTGGCCAAATTCGATCTCACGCTGTTTCTTTTCGAAAGCGCGGCCGGACTGGCCGGGCTGTCCGGAGCCATGGAATACAGCCGCGACCTCTTCGACGCGGCCACCATCGACCGCATGCTGGCGAGCTTCGGCACGCTGCTGACCGGAGCGGTGGCAGACCCTGGGCTCTGTCTTTCCGAGCTGCCGCTCCTCGCCGCGGCCGAGCGCGAGGAGCTGATCGCCTGGACGCGTCCGCTGGTGCTGCGGCCCTCGCACCTGACATCGCGCCTGGTGCATGAGATGGTGGCGGCGCAGGCGGCACGCCATCCGGAGGCCGAGGCGGTGGTGTGCGGCGAGCTCCGGCTGACCTATCGCGAGCTGCTGGCAGAGGCGCGGAGCCTGGCGCGCCGCCTCGCCGGTCTCGGCGTCGGACCGGACGTGCCGGTGGGAATCTTCCAGGAGCGTTCCCCGGCCATGCTGGTCTCCCTCCTCGCCGTGCTCGAAGCAGGAGGCGCCTATCTGCCTCTCGATCCGACCTATCCCCGGGAACGACTGCATCTGATGCTG
>DATARD010000024.1:0-11053 GCA_036264355.1 Thermoanaerobaculia bacterium | reverse complement strand
CACGGCCGAGAGAGCGGTGTGGCCCGAGGCGTAGGTCTTGGTGAGGCTGCGCACGGCGAGGTCGGGCAGCCCCGGCGCGCTCCACACCGGCGGCCGGCGACGGCGGCGGACCTCTTCCGGATCGCGAGCGCGCCAGAGGACCGCGGCCAGACGGAGCGCCGGCACGGCCACCGCCGCGGTGAGCAGGGCGGCGCTGCCGGCGAGGGCCGCGGCGCGCAAGGGCAACACCCAGCGGAAGCGGATGAGGTCGGCTCCCAGGGTCGGAAGAGCCAGCGCCAGAGTCGCGGGGATGAGGCAGGCCGCGAGCCAGCCGGCGTCCCGGCGCAGGCCGCGGTAGATCGCCGCTCCGCTCTCGGACCGGATCGCGCCGCCTGCCGCTTCGGCGGCCACCGGCAGCACCAGGCAGAGGCTCGCTGCGAGCGCGAAGATCGTCAGCTCGTCGACCTGGCCGAGGGTCGCCTGCACCAGCGGCGTCGCGGCGAGAAGCCCGATCGCGAGGGGAATGAGAGCGACCAGGGCGCGCAGTGGGCTGCCGAGGCGCCAGGCGGCCAGCGCGAACAGGAGGAGCGGTACGGCGAGGGCGAGAGCGGCGAGACGCATGCGGTCCGGCTGCCAGGCCAGGAAGGTGAGCGCCGGCCGTTCGACGTCGACGCCGGAGGGGAGGCGGAGCTGGGCGAGGCTGCGATCGATCTGTTGGCAGCGTTCGCGGCGCACGTCCTCGCTGCGGATCGGGAGCTGGATCTCGATCGGAAGGACAAAACGGCCAGACTGGCGGGCGATCCGCGGATAGATCGCGTCCCGGAGCAGGGTGAGCGCTGCGGCCGGGGTGACGATGGTGCTTCCAACATTCAGCGGGCGGCCGAGGAGCTGGTCCAAAGCCGGCACCGCGCGGTCCGGATCGACCGGAGCGCCGGCCGGCACGACCACCAGGGAACGCTCGGCGCCGCCGGGCAGAGCCGGCAGCGGCAGCGGCGCCGGAGCCCCGCTCTGGCGCGCCAGCGCCGTGGCGAGAGCCGCCACCGATTGTGGTGACGTTGAAGAGGTCGCCGACGGCTGGAGCGTCAGGAGAACCGACGGTTTGCCCCAGCCGGTGATCCAATGCGGGCGCACCTTGAGGCTGTCCAGACGGTCGAGGATGCGCGGGTAGGCGGCGCGCAGCGCGGTCAGGTCGGCGCTGCGCAGCACGAAGCGGTAGACGTTGGCTTCGTCGTCGGTCCCCGCGCGCTCCTCGAAATCGAGGTCCAGCGTGCCGCCCCCGCCGGCTCCGGCCCCGGTGTCGATCTGCGCCGCCGCGTCGCCGGGGATCTGGTAGCGCAGGCGGGTGGCGAGCCGTTCGAGCCGGTCCGGATGCCGGTCGCGTGCGCGCACCTGCACCGACACGAAGGCGTGACCGGCCCACGCGGTGCTCCAGAAGCGCTCCACCTCCTCGGTCTTGGCGAGCTGCTCTTCGATGGCGAGCACCCGGCTCTCGGCCTCAGCCATGGTGGAGCCGTCGGGGAGGCGGAGCCGGATGTTGAAGCTGCCGCCGTCCGGGGAGAGATCACCCTTGCGGGGCACGAGCGATGGGCCGCAGAGTGTGGCCACGATGGCCGCGGCGGTGAAGAGGGTGAGGGCGGTAGTGGCGGGATCGCGGAGAGCGCGCTTTTGGAGACGGGCGAGACGCCGAAAAAAGGCGCCCTCACCCCCACCCGGGGCGTTGCCCCGGGCTGAGGAAGCCCGGGCCTTCGGCCCTACCCCCAGCCAGGGGGCACCGCCCACCGGCGGCACCATGGCGGCCAGCACCGCCGCCGCCGTCGCGATCAGAAAGGCGCGGGCCGGCTCGCTGAGGAGCGGACCGAGCTCGGCGCCGGCGAGCCCGACGGCGATGGGCACTGCCGCCGCTGCGGCAATGAGAAGGGCGGCGAGGAGCCAGACCCCGCTCCTCTCTTGGGTGGGGGTAGGGCCGAAGGCCCGGGCTTCCTCAGCCCGGGGCAACGCCCCGGGTTGGGGGCTCGTTGAATCTTTGGCTCCCGAACCTTTCCATCCCCCAGATCCTTCCAGCTCGCCAGCCTCGCCCTCAGGATGACGGCGGTGAGGGTTTTTCTTGCTGCATGTCTCCCCTCTCCCGGGGATAGGGCGGGGGGAGCCGGGAGAGGGGCGGGGGTGAGGGCCCCGCCGTCCCGCCACCGGCAGCGCCGCGCAGACTCCCAACGCGAACGCCGTCAGCGTCGTTATATGCAGCGGCACGCCGGCGAGCCACAGCGCGTTCGCTCCCGCGGCGACCGCCGCCGGCAGGGCGAGCCCGAGGCCGCAGGCTCCCCAGAGGCCGCCCTGGCGCCAGCCGAGGACGGCAGCGGCGAGAGAACCCACGAGGAGGCCCAGGGCGAGACGGAGGAGAAAAGTGCGCAGCGGCGCGGCTTCGCTGGCGTCGACGGTGCCCTGCACGCCGTTGGGGAGGTGAGCGAGGCGCCGGCGCAGCGCCCGGTCGGTGGCGAGGAGCGGCGCTCCTTCGGCCCGCCAGACGTAGAGAGCGCGGGCGGGTTTGCCTTGGAAGCGGGCGCGGAAGAGCGGATCGGGCCAGCGCGTGCGGACGGTGGCGATGGTTCCGAGCGCCGCCGCCCCTCCTCCGGGTAGAGCGATCGGCAGGCCGGCCAGCGCTTCCGTCGTGGTCTGCGGAACGATCACCGGCAGATTGCGGTCGCCCCGCGCGAGGTAGCCGAGGAGTGGGCTGTGCAGGGCGTCGTCGACCGCGGCACGCACGGCCGCGGCGGTGCCCAGTGGATCGAGAGTGCCCGGCGCCAGCTCGACGCGCAGCTCCTCGCCGCGGACGCCGAGAGTGTCCACCGCCCGCACGCCGGGAACGCTGCGCAGCACCTCCGCGGCGGCCTGGGCATCGGCGTCGGAGCGCACTCCGGAGAGCCAGACGAGGGCGAGAAGCTCGCCGTTCGCCTGCCCGGCGGGATCGATGGTGAGATGGGCGCCCCGCGGCAGCCGGCGGCGCAGGCCGGCGAGCTCGGATTCGAGGCGCGCCGCCTTGCGCTCCGGATCGGTCCCCGGCGCGAAGCGCACCGTCAGCTCGGCGCCGTCGGAGCGCACCTCGCCCTTTGTTCCCGAAACCCGCCCGAGCGAGCGGATCGCTCCTTCGATCTCCTCCACCCAGTCGCGTGAGATTGTGGCCGGCTCGCGCGACTCGGGAAGCGTGAGCGCCACCGTCAGCTCCGGAAAGCTCTGCCGCGGCAGGTAATCCAGCGGCAGCTTGGTCAGGGCGACGCCCCCGAGGAGGAGCAGACCGGCCGTAGCGATCAGGCGGGAGATCGGTCTCATGGCTTTGCCTTCCCCACTTTTCGAGCCAGTGCCCGATGAAGGACAGGAACCAGGAGGAGCGACGCGAAGACAGAGGTCAGCGTGCCGCCCATCACCGCCAGGGCCAGCGACCGCCGCAGCTCGACACCGGCGCCGCCGAGCACTGCCAGCGGCAGCATGCCGGCCACGGTGCAGACCGTCGTCATCAGGATCGGCCGGTAGCGCTCCGCCGCCGCCCGCCGGATGGCGCTTTCTATGGGCTCCCCGGAGCGCCGGTGTTCCTCGATGCGGTGGACCAGCACGATGGCGTTGTTGACCACGATGCCGGCGAGCAGGAGGAGACCCAGGAAGGAGAGGATGTTGAGGCTCTGGCCGGTGAGGAGGAGAAGGCCGAGAGCTCCCGCCAGGGCGACCGGCACGGTGGTCATCACCACCAGCGGAATGCGGAACGACTCGTAAAGCGCCGCCACGGTGAGAAAGACGAGGACCAGGGAGAGACCGAGGGCCAGGCGGAGCTGGCCGAAGGCGCGGCGCAGCTCCAGCGCCTGGCCGCCGAGCGTGACCTCTTCTCCAGAGGTCTTGGCACTGGTGAGAGCGAAGAGCGCGGCCTCCGGATCTCCCTTGACTGTGTCGAAAACCCGGCGCGCCGCCGGCCGGCCGTCGAGGCGCTCCAGCACCGGTGGGCGCATGCCGGGGACGAGGCGCGCCAGGGCGGCGAGGGGCACGACGGCTTCCTTCGCCGCCACCGGCAGGAGTGCCGGGTCCGCCGGCTCGACCGCGCGGATGCGGATCTCCGGCTCCACGCCGTCGAGACGCAGACGACCGGCGGTCTGATCTCCCAGGGAGTCCCGCACCTGTTTTTCGAGCGCCGTCCGGTCCGCCCCCAAGGAGGCCAGACGGGCGAGGTCCCAGGAGAGGAGCACCGCCTGCTGCGGCCGGTTGCGCCGGCCGGCGCTCTCCCGCGCCCGGTCTCCGGCGAGGGCAGCTGCGGCGCGCGAGGCCAAGGCGTCGGCGCGCTCCGGCGTCGCGGCGGTCGCTACCACCTCCAAACGGCGGCCGGCGCGCTCCACCGCCTCCACGAACGCGCTCGGGCGCGGCTCGATCCAGGCCTCGACGTCCGGCAACCGGGCGAGAGCGGCACGCAGGCGCGGCGTGGCGCGAGCGGCGGCGGCCGCGTCGGGAAACACCGCCACCAGGCGGCCGGTCTCATCGCGGTCCTCCCCGGGCTCGGGAGGCGTGAGCTGGAGAGCCAGGCGCTCCGCCTTCGTGCCGGTGAGCGCGCGGGCAAGCTCCGATTCCACGGTCGTGCCGAGCCGCCGCGCCGCTTCCGGAGTGAGGTCCGGAGCCAGCCGCCAGCGCACCACCAGATCCGCCGACGCACCGGCCGGCACCAGCTCCCGCTGCAATCGAACCACCGCGAGCCCCGCGAAGGCCGTCACCACCAGCGCCGCCACCACCGCAAGGCTCGGCCGGGCCAAAACCACATCCAGCAACCGCAAATAGGCCCCCCGTCCCGGGCTCCGACCAGCCGTGCGAGTACCCCGATTCCCGCTCAGCACCGGCGTCACCGTGAGAGAGAAGAGCAGCGAAGCCGCCAGCGAGCTCACGATCGCAAAGGCCTGCACGCCGAAAAAAGCGCGAGCCAGCCCTTGCAGGTAGATCAGCGGCAGAAAAACCACCGTCGTGGTGCAGAAGCTCGCCACCACCGGCAGGGCGATCTGCCGCGCGCCGTTGACGGCCGGCTCGGGATCTCCCTGCGCGCGGGCTGTCTCGATCGCTTCGAGGACGACGATCGAGCTGTCCACCAGCATGCCGGCGGCGAGCGCCAGGCCGGCGAGCGAGACGACGTCGAGCGAGGCGCCCCAGAGATAGAAGCCGGCGAAGGCGGTCAGGAGTGAGGCGGGCACCACGATCGCCAGGCCGAGCGTCGGCCGCCAGCGACCGAGGAGGAGGCGGAGGACCGCTGTGCCGAGCACCAGACCGAGGAGAGCGGCGAGGCCGAGCTCGCCCAGGGCGCCGAGCACCTCGCGGCTGCGGTCGTCCACCACCAGGAGCTTGAGGCCCCCTCCGGATCCGGCGCCGGTGTGCGCGGCGAGATCGCGAGTGCGCTCGCGCACGCGGGCGGCCAGCGCGACGGCGTTGGCCTCCGGCGCGCGGTAGACGCGGACCAGCACGCCGTCCTCGCCGGCGAGGCGGAAGAAGGTGCCGTCCTGCACCTCCTCCAGGCCCACGCCAGCTACGTCGCCGAGCACGCTCTCGCCGCGCGGTCCGGGGATACGCAGCGCCCGCAGGGCATCGAGCGAGGACGCCTCTTCGCGCACCAGGAGCGGACGCACCGCCATGCCGGAGCGGGCACGGCCGGCGGCGGCGTCGATCCCTACCGTCCCCAGCCGGTCCATCAGGCTCAGGGCGGTGAGGCCGCGGGCGGCGAGGGCGGCGGCGTGGGGGCGCACGACGGCGTGGAGCGGGGTCAATCCCACCGTCTCCACCTTGCCCGCTCCTTCGAGGCGGGCCAGCTCGGGCAGCAGCAGCTTGCGCGCGAAATCGGTGCGTGCCGCGCCCGAGCCGCCGCCGAGGACCGCCACCTCGACGATCGGCTCGCTGTCGCCCGCCGTCATCTCCACCGCGAGCGTCGACTCGCCGCTCGGATCGAGATCGGCCAGGCGCCGCTCGGTCTCGATGCGCAGACGGTCGGCGTCGGTCTGCCATTCGCTTTCGACCCGCGCGCGAGTGAAGCCGTCGCCGGTCGTGGTGCGCACCGACGTCACGCCGGAGAGCGCGGCGAGGCGCCGCTCCAGCGGCCGGGTGAAGCGGTCGAGCACCTCCTCGCGCGACCGGCCGGCCGCGGTGACGGTGATGTCCAGGCGCGGGCGCTCCAGGGTGGGCAGGAGCGACACCGGCAGGCGCAACAGCGACACGGCGCCGAGGACGACCAGGGTGAGAGCGCCGATCAGGGTCGAGATCGGCCGCTCGACGGCGCGGCGGATCACTGCGCGGCCCCGGGAGCCACGGCCGTCGCCGGTTCGGTCACCGCGGTGACCGCATCGCCGCTGGTGAGCAGGGCGGCGCCGCCCACGATCACCTTGTCGCCCGGTGCCAGGCCGCGCACGATCTCCACCCGGCCATTGCCGCGCGCACCGGTGATGACCGGCCGCCGCTTGGCGATGTACCCGTCGCGCCAGCGCTCGGCGACGAAGAGGGCGTTGCCGCTGTCGACCACGACCAGCGCCTCCTCGGGCACGGTGAGCGCCTGCTCATGGCGGTCGAGAGCGACGCGCAGCTCCACCCCCTCGCCAGGCGCCGGCAGGCCGCTGGGGTCGGTGACCTCGGCGACCAGCGTCACCGTGCCGCCGGCGTCCACCACCGGCGCCACCTCGCGGACGACGCCGGCGCCGATCGAGCTGCCACTTGATCCCGCGAAGCGCACCGCGAGCCCCGGATGCAGACGGTCGCGGTCGGCGGCGGCGGCGCGCCCCTCGATGCGCAGCGCGCCGCCCGCGGCGATGCGGCCGAGCACCGCGCCGGCGGCCACCTCGGAGCCCGGAGCGATCCGCCGGTCGACGATCAGCCGGCCGCTGAGCGGCGCGCGCAGGTCCAGCCGGCCGAGGCGGTCCTGGGCGGCGGTGAGGCGGCTGTGGGCGAGAGCGGCCTCGGACTTGTAGGTCGAGAGCGTCGCCGCCGCCTCGACGCCGGCGTCGAACGCCCGCTGGTGCCGCGCCAGCTCCGACTCCGCCGCCTGCACCCGCAGCCGTGCTTCGGAGAGCGCGGCTTCGGCGTCCTGGAGCGAAACGTGGGCGAGCACCTCGCCGGCGCGCACCTCGACGCCGGAGACCAGGCCGGTGGAGAACCGTGCCGGGTAGAGCAGCCGGCCGCCGGCCGGCACGGTCACCTCGGCCGTGCCGCCCGGCTGCACCGTCCCGAGGACGGTCAGCTCCGGCTGGAACGACTCGCGCTTCGCCACCTCCAGGCGCACCGGCGACGCGGGAGCCTCCTCCGGCACGGCGGCCGGCGCCTGGGCGCAGGCGCCGAGGAGAGCGAAGAGGGCAGAAAGGGTGCAGAGACTGAAGAGGAGTCGTAAGCGCCACCGGAGGCCCTCACCCCCGACCCCTCTCCCATCCGCCCTCCCGCTCCCCGGGAGAGGGGCGCCGCCGCCCAAAGAAAAGGACCTGCATGGCCAGCTTTCCCCCCTCTCCCGGGGGATGGGCGGGAGGACGGGAGAGGGGTCGGGGGTGAGGGCCTCAGCGGTGCGGCTTACGAAATTCATCATCACAGCCTCCAACGATTACGAGGTCATCGTCTCCGGCCGGCGCAGACGCCGGCGGGCGTAGAGAAAAAGAATCACCGTCGCGGCGGCGAGCACCGCGAGGCTGCCCAGCCAGGGCAGCGAAGCCTCGGCGCCCGGCAGCAGCGCGCCATAGGCCGCGAGCTGGCGGTCCGGGATCGGAGCAAAGAAGAACCAGCGGCCGAGCACGAGCGCCGTCGCCATCGACGCCAGCCAGACCGCGCCGCCGCTCTTGAGGCGCACCGCCCAGAAGAGCGCCGCGGCGCCCAGGAACAGGCTCACCGCGGCGGTCTGCACGAGCGGCGCGAGGAGCGGGAACTTGGCCCCTTCATAGATCCAGTCGAGCCCCATCACCAGCCAGCCCTGGAGACAGAGCACGCCGCAGACCGTGGCGGCGCGGCGCAGGAAGTAGCGCTCGGCGGCCGGCGCGGCCAGGGCGAGGTCGAGACAGCCGGCGCGGCGCTCGAGGTCCACCATGCCGGCGAGCGCCGGCAGCCCGAGGAGCAGGAAGGGGGGCAGCACGACACCCGCCCACACCGCTTCCGGCGCGTTGCCGTCGCCGACGAGCATGGAGAAGAGGGCCATGCCGACCACCAGCAGGTCCACCACGGCGAAAAGCAGCAGGCGGCGGCCAAGGAGCAGCGCCAGAGAGAGCCGGGCCGTGCGCAGGAGCTGCCGCACGTTCATTGGTGTCCGCCTTGAAAGAACACCCGGTCGCGGAGCCCCTGGCGCATGCCGCGGTGGCACTCCTGGTCCGGATCGAGGTAGACCCCCTGCGGACGGTGGCTGGTGGTGAGGACGAAGGGGACCGTCGCGCCGGCGCCGGTCGTCACCGTCGTCTCCACGGGTCCGAGATCGGTGGTGAGGACGACGCGGCAGGCCGCTTCGCCCTCCCCTTCGTTGTGCACCTTGCCGGTGACCCGCCAGGCGCCGCCGGCGGGCTGGAAGTCGACGTCCACCAGGGTGGGCATGGGAATGTATCCGTGCTCGAAGAAGTCGCGGAGCAGCGGTTCGACCGGTCCCTCGCTGCGCCGCTTGAGGATCTCGGCCCACTCGGCGTACGTCGCAGGCGTGTTCCCCGGGCGCTCCAGCAGCTCCTCGATCGAGGCGCGCAGCGGCTCCGCTCCGGCGCGCCGGGAAAGGGCCGACAGCAGGGCCGGAAAGCGTTCCGTCCAGTAGCTGTAGCCGTATCCTTCGGAGGCCAGCGCCGCCCGATGCAGAGACTCCCAGTGGGGCGGGTCCGCCGTGAACACCGCGCCGGTGCGTGCGCCGAGGCCGAGGCGCTGCAGCACCAGACTGCGGAAGAGCTCCAGGAAGAACCGGGACTGCTTGGGCTCCAGCCGGCGCCGGTGGGTGAGGCGGGCGGCGACGATCTCCGCCATCATCGGCTCGGGCGCCAGCGGCCGGCTGCCGATGAGATCGGGCTCTTCGAGGAAGACCAGGTTGCCGGTGACCCGCACCAGGGATTCGCCGGGGAGGCGCCAGCGGTAGAGCAACCGGTCGTGCTGGCGGTCGTGCACCTCCTCTTGCGGCCATTCGAGAATGACCAGCCGCTCCAGGCCGCCCATTCCGGGCCACGCCTCGTCCATCAACTGCGCGCTCCGGGTGAGAAAGCCGAGATGCAGCTCGCCGGCGTTACGGTGGCCCGGGAAGACCGCGACGGCGGCGCCGGCCCCGGCTTTTCCGGAGCTCGCGAGCAGTCTCTGCCGGCCGCCCATCACCGCGACCTCCGAAAGCGGCAGCGCACACCGGCTGTCCAGCCGTCCCGCTCGCCCCGGTATCGGGGCCATGGGAGCGAGGGGATCGCTGAGCCCGCCGCAACTGTCCGCCACCAGAAGGTCTGCCGGAACGGCCAGCTTCAGCTCGACCGCCGCCTGCGGAAAGTACGACTCCGCGGGGACGAAGCCGTTGTTGTCCGCTGTCCACGGCCTGTAACGCGGCACAGGGGTCAGACAGGGAGCCGCGAGAGCGATGCGGTAGCCGGAGACCGCGGGCACCTGATAGCCGCGCGAGAGATCCGTGCGGTCGGCGGCGAACTTGGCGTCCCGGTGTCTCGCGAAGCTGTGCAGGAAGGAGATCTGGTCCCCGCCTCCCTGTTTCGGCAGGCCGAATTCCGGCTCGCCGGGGCGCCCTTCCAGGCGGAAGCGGATCTCCCGGCGGCCTCCCGGCGGAATCGCGGGATCGAGCTCCACCGCCAGGCGGTCCCAGGAGCGGTGGACCGCCGTATGCCCTTCATCGGTCGCGATTCCGGCGAGACGGAGCTGCGGATCGAGCGCAAACGCGAGATGCCCCTGCGGCTCCGTGCCGCCGTTGCGCAGCGTGCCGATCACCGTGACCGCCACCCATCCCGAGCCGTCGAAGCCACCTTCGATCCGCCAATTCTCCGGCACCACGTCGACCGGCGTCGGCGCCGGACCGCCGTCCGTCTCCACCCGCCAGCGGTCGGCGGCGAGCGCTCCATAGGAAACCGCGCGGTGCGCCTGGAGCGCCACCGCGCCGAGCACGGCGAAGCCCGCCAGCGCGAGCACCGCGAGATCCACCGGCTCCGGCGCCGGGTCCGGCGTGTACTGCTCGCGCACCCGGCCCAGGGTGACCAGGAAGGTGCGCAGCGGATGGTCCTGCCGGATCTTTTGCGGCCGGACGTCCGGCCGGGTGCGGCGGAAATAGAAGGCCGCGAGGCCCAGCGACGCGGCGGCCAAAGAAGCGAGGAGGAGGCCGTCGGCCAGCTCCTGCTCCGCCGCCGTTCCAAGGTCGAACCCCGCTTCGGTCAGCGGCAGCGGGAAGTACCACTGCCAGAATTGGTTCTTCGAGTTGAACGACGCCGTCATCCGCATGGCGCTGCCCCGCGCCTCCCGCAGGTCCATCCAGTCGGTCGGCTCCCCGAAACGCATCCGGAAGTGATCCAGCACCTCACTGCCCACCGCGGGCACCACCCCGAAAGCGAGGATCGACAGCAGGAACGTCCTCACCGCACTGCCGCCGATGGTGCCGAGGCCGAGGGCGATCGCCGCGACCACGGCGGCGAGCGGAACCACGTGCAGCAGCCAGGGGCCGAGGAAGACCGCCGGCACGAGCGGGCTGTTTCCTCCCGCCACCGCCAGGCCGGCAGCGACCATCGGCGGCACCGCGGTGAGCGGCAGGAGGACCGCCAGCAGCGCCAGCCAACGCCGCACCAGATAGCCGGAGCTCGACACCCCGGCCAGCGTCGCCGTGGTCCACGCGCCGCTGCCGCGCTCGCGGTTGATGCCGTCGAGCGAGAGCAGTCCGGCGAGGACCGCGGTCAGGAACGGCAACGGCATCAGGGTCTCGCCGGCATAGGTGGCGCCGCCGATGGCGTACTCGACGCCCTGGCGGCGCAGGAAGACGATGATCGCCGGCAGGCAGGCGAGCGCGAGGTAGGCGCCGGCGAAGGCGCGGAAACGAAGCGTCCGCCGCTGGTAGCGCCACTCGTGGGCGATCAGCGCCGCGGTCAGCTTCACGCCGCGATCT
>DATARD010000416.1:0-21642 GCA_036264355.1 Thermoanaerobaculia bacterium | reverse complement strand
GATGTTGATCCGGAAGTCGCCGCCGCGGGGCGTGCCGTTCGGCGCGAAGGCACGGGCGAAGATGCCGTCCTTGTCGCCGTCCTGGTCGGCGCCGCTCTGCCAGGTGATCAGGAACGAGCCGCCCGCCGTGACCGCCACCGCCGGGTGCTGCTGCACGCCGGGCTCGAAGACATTGGCCCGGAACTCCGCTCCCACCGGAGTGCCGTCCGCGGCGAAGCGCCGGGCGCGGATGCCGGTGCCGTCCTGGTAGAGCGGCGGGTTGCTGATCGGATCGCTCCCGTAGTCGGTCCAGGCGACGATGAAGCGGCCGTCCGCCGCGCGGGCCACCGCCGGCTCGAACTGGCTGGTGTCCCGGGTGTTCGGGTCGGAGTTGACGTCGAACGCCTCGCCGGCCGGGGTGCCGTCGGCGGCAAACAGCCGGCCGATCACGTCATAGAACGATCCCTCGCCGTTGAAGGTGTTGGCGACCACCACGAAGCTGCCGTCACCGGCCAGTGCCACCCGCGGCGCGCTCTGCTCTTCGCCCAGGTCGATGGCGGCGAACTGCGGTCCACGAGGTTGACCGTTGGCCGCGAAAATACGGCTGTAGACGTCGGCGGTCTCGTAGTCGTACTGGTGATCCTGGCGCGACCAGACCGTCACGAAGTGCCCATCGGCCGCCACGGCCACCTGGGGACCGTACTGCCAGTGCCCGTCGCCCGGAGCGAGCGGAAACTGCGCGGCGAGCGGGTGTCCGTCGGCGGCATAGCGGCGGCCCAGGGCCACGAGATTGGTGGACGTGAAGATCTCCCACACCACGACGAAGCGGCCGTCCGTCCCCATCGCCACCGCGGGGTTTCTGCCGGTGCCGACCACGATCTCGCCGGTGCGGGCAGCCCCCGCGGCCGTGAACAACCGGACCTTGACCACCGGCGTGTTGCTCCCCGGAGGAACCTCATGCCACGCGGCGACGAATCCACGCCCCGGGGCGGTCGCCACCGCCGGCGCCAACTGCTGTCCGGTCGTCGTCCGGTTGAGCCGCAGCTCAAGACCGCGCGGCACCTGGGCAGACAGGCTGGAGGCGAGGAGCAGACCCAGCGAGAGACAAAGGTGGAAGGCGGCACGGTCGGTTTTCATGGTCGGATCTCCAGTCTGCGTTCTACGCATTGTACGGATTGTAACGCCTTCCTGTTGCTTGAAGCCCTTATAACCGCTGTTATAATGGCCTCCGACGAGGCTTCATCCGATGACGACCTTGAAGCTCACCACGGTTGGCAACTCGACGGGCGTCGTGCTGCCGAACGAGATTCTGCAGCGGCTCCGGGTGGAGAAAGGGGACACGCTCTACGTCGTCGAGACTCCGAACGGCATTGAGCTGAGTCCCTACAATCCAGATTTCGCGGCCCAAATGGAGGTGGCCGAGCGCGTCATGCGCGAGGATCGTGACGTCCTGCGGAAGCTCGCTGAGTAGCCCAGAGAACCTCCATGGCGGAGATCCTATGGATTCGGGACGATGTCGTGCTCGCCATCCATCGCCGGCGAGATTTGGGAGCTTCCCGCCGCCGCGGGACTGACTCCCGTCGTGGCAGGATCGGTTCCGACCGCGACAGGAAGACGCCGGATGGCGGCGGGGGCTCTCCCCGCCGCGGCGGGAGGAGGCCGGATCGCGACGGGCCTTCCCCTGATCAAGGTCCGGACGGTCCGCCCCGAGATCGGAAGGCCCCGCCTCGAGATCCGGACGGTCCGCCCCGAGATCGGAGATCCCCGCCTCAGGATCTGGACGGTTCGCCTCGGTCTCTGATCCTGCCGCCTCTGTCTGTGGGGCTTCCGCCTCGGTCTCTGGTCCTGCCGCCGCGAGATCCGGGTGCTTCGCCCCGCGAGGCGGAGGTGTCGCCTCGAAAGGCGGGAGATTCGCACCTTGAGGCGGGACCTCCAGAAGTCGAGGCGAGACCTCCAGACCTCGGGGCGGACAGTCCGCACTTCGAGGCGGACCGTTCACCCCGCGAGGCGAGGCCGTCCGATCTCGCGGCGGATCGTCCAGATCCTGAGGCGGAACCTCCAGAGCTGGGGGCGGAACCTCCCGAGCTTGAGGCGGCAGGTCCAGATCCAGCTCTGTCTGTGACCCAGCGGAATGCGGATCGTTCAGCGATCGAGACCGGTTCATCCGCCCGGCGTTGCCGATAAATTGCCGATAAATTGCCGATATTCTGCCGATAACCCATAGGCGCGGGCACGTCTGGATGCCTGGGCGATGGTGAGCTGTCGTCGCCGCGCTTGTGCCCGGTTTACCCGGGCACGAGGGGTGGTTTTGGGCCGAACCGCTCGCCTGAGTCGCCGCGGCAGATATCCGGTTAACTACTTGCCCCCCGTCTCCTTGAGCACGACCTTCTTCTCCAGCTTGCCGCCTTTCAAGCTGTCGTACTTCACGGTCACTTCTCCGTCTCCTTCGACCAGGAAGAAGAGCTTTCTCGTCGAGACGCCGTCGACTCCGGGCACCAGGAGGCGCTCGGGGCGGTGCTCCTGGAGGTCGATCTTGTCGAGCCAGGGGTCTTCGATCAGGCCGCTGGCGAGGACCCGGCCGCCGGTGACGGTCGCCAGGTCCTGACGGTGCAGCTTGTTCCGGAGCGCCATGCCGGTCATGCTCGGGATGGCGCGGTCGTTGAGGACGGGCACCTCCAGGCGCCAGAGGTGCGGTCCGGCTTTGCGCACGATGGTCTCGCCGAGGCTCAGGTGCGGCAGGTGGTGGGCGTGGAAGAGGACGAAGGCGGCGTTGCGATGCATCTCTTCTTCCAGCATCCAGCCTTCGGGAATGCGCTGGGTGTCCTGGCGGTAGCCGCCGATCTCGATGGGGCCGTACTGCGGATGGTTGTAGGGATGCCAGTTGACGAACTGGCGGCCGAGGGTGAGCAGGTCGTTGAACTTCATCAGCTCCTGGTCGCTGATCTTGCCGTCCTTGTCGAAGTCCGCCGGCGGATCGTAGAGCTCGTTGGTGAAGGCGATGGCGCCGAGGACGCCGTAGAAATGGTCGGTGCCGCCGCCGTGGACGGTGTAGAGGTCTTTCCAGGTGACGATGTATTTGTAGCCCGGCAGCAGGTTCTCCCCCTCCTTGCCGAGCAGGTCGTAGACCTTGACGTCCTGCGGCGGATAGGGCGGATCGGCTTTCGCCTGCGGGCCGCGCACGATGAGCCGGCCGTTGTTGTGGAAGCTCTGCATGGCGGCGATGTTGGGGTGGACGTCGGCCCACAGCGCCACCGACCGCGTCTCGGGGATGCCGAGCGGATATGGGCCGGCGCCGGTCTGCACGTAGGCGGGCTCCCAGAAGTAGCCCCAGGTGCGGTTGGGATCGACGTAGCCGGGGCCGTCCTCGTTGATCTTGCCGTCGCCGTCGTTGTCGATCCCCTCGGTGCCGAGGAGGAGGTAGTCGCCGAGCTCGCCGGGCTGCACCGGCACCATCACCCGCGGATCGCGCGGATCGAGCCGGTAGTTGCCTTCGCCGAGCGGCACCTTCTTGCGCATCTGGGTGATGATGCCGTCGCCGTCCAGATCGTCCGGACCGTCCTCGTCCACCAGACCGTCGCGGTCGTCGTCGACGGGGTACATCACGGTGCGTGGCGAGTCGGCGTCGGACGGCCCCTTGAACCAGTGCGCCCGGCCGTCGGCGTTGAGGACGGGCAGGACGTAGAGGACCGCGCGGTCGAGCAGCTCGGTCACCTGCGGCAGCTTGCCGTAGTTTTTGAGCACGAAGTCGATGACGTAGAGGCAGGCTTCGGTCCCCTGCACCTCGTTGGCGTGGGTGTTGCCGTCGATCCACATCGCCGGCTTGGCCAGCTCGGCGGCGGCGGTCTCGGGGTTCTGGATGGTGAGCAGCCAGAGGTCGCGCCCCTCGAGGCTCTTGCCGATGCTTTCGAGACGGGTCCAGGTGGGATAGGCGGCGTGGACGTCCTTGAGGATGCGCACGACCTCGTCGTAGTCGTGGAGGCGGTCGAAGCGCGGCTGCGGCTCCGCGCCGACCGGCTGGAGCGGTGTTGCGATCGGTGCGGCGGCGTGCGCGCGGCCGGCGAGCAGGAGGAGGGCCGCGGCGGCGAATGCGAGAAGACTGCGGTGCGGTCGCATGATGTCAGGCCCCTTTCCTGCCGTTTTGCCCAGCCGCTTTTTCCAGCTCGACTGTCTTGACGCCCCGGCCGGCGTTCTCGGTGGTGACGCGGACGGTGACCCGGGTGCCCGGCTCGGCGTGCACCAGCCATTCGGCCTCCAGGGTGCCCGAGGTCCCTTCCAGGCGTTCGGTCGCCACGCCGCGGTGCCCGGTCACCAGCTCGATGCCTTTGCCGGTTTCGATCTCCAGGCGGACCGGCAGATGGAACTTGCCGCGCTCCGACATCTTGGTGTGCGTCGGCAGCCAGCCGCGGTTGACCGCCACGGCGCGCACCCGCCAGACGCCGCCGCCGAGGCTCTTGGCGTCGAGCGCGGCGATCTCCACCCGGGCGAGCTTGCCGGCCAGGTCGAGGATGGTGTCGGTGTGCGCCTCGAAAGCGGACTGCAGGACGGCGATCGGCGGATCGACCTCGATGAACGGATCGAGACCGCCGGCCTCGGCTTTCGTGCCGTCGGGCAGGGTCACCGGCGTCCACGGCCGGAACGCCTCCGGCGCATGCGCGTCGACCCAGGCCAGCACGTCGCGCTCGCGGTCGTTGCCGGACGTACCGCCGGAATCGCCGCCGGCAGTACCCGCAGCGCCGGCCGCTCCGCCGCCCATCGCGCGGATCCGCTCGACCAGCTTCGCGGGATCGAGCTGGCCGCCTTTCAGGGCGCCGATGACCATCTGGGCGCTGAACTGCGGCGGCACCTTGTTCGCTTTGAGGAAGGCGTCGATCTTCTCTTCGCCCAGGGCGATGAGCTGGTCGCCGGTCATCGCGGCCACCTTGTCGAGAGTCAGGGCGTCACCGCCAGCCGCCGGCTCGGCCTTCTTCTCCGGCTTGGGAATCCCCCAGACGTCGAGCTCGAGCGCCATCTCGCCGGCCTGGTAGTAGAGCCACGGGGTGAAGCCCCCCTTGGCATACTGCTCCGCGGGACGGTCCGCCGGCAGGCCGGCCTTCTTCAGCCGCTCCCTGTAGGTCTCGGCGAGCTTGTCGAGATAGCTCTGGTCTCCGGCGTCGACCTTGGTCGCCGCGCCGGCGCCGAGGAATACCCCCACCTGCTCTTTGGTGATGCCGTTCTGGCGCACGAACGGGCTGTCCTTGACCACCTCCCAGACCTGATCGAGGGTGTACTCCTTCTCCGCATCGAGCCCGATGAAGCGCGCCGCCTGCGCCGTCAGCTTGAACGTCTGGGTGCCGAGATCGCCGCCGCCGCCGAGGCTCTGCGGCGCCGCGAGCAGGTTGTTGGCCGGACCGTAGACGACCGCCACGGCGATGTTGCGGTGGGTGAGAATGAAGTCCATCGCCGCCTTGGTCTCCGGCGCATAGCTCGGCCAGGGGCCGGCCTCGGGCTCGGGATAGGGAAAGGCGTGCGGGAAGTTGCGGTCCGGCCAGACGCCGTCCGCGCCGTCCTCGTTGAAGATACCGTCGCCGTCGTCGTCCTTGCCTTCGGTCTCCAGGCGGAAGGCGCCGGCCCGCTGCTTCAGGCCGTCGGCCTTGATCATCAGCCGCGGCTCCTTCGGATCGGGCAGCCAGCCGCCGGCCGGGTCGGGGATGCGCAGATGGGTGATGACGCCGTCGCCGTCGAGATCGTCGACCGGATCCTCACCCACCAGGCCGTCACGGTCGTGGTCCACCTTCTGCGCGTTGCCACTGCGCCGGGCGCGCGGCTTGGCGAAAAAGGCGTCGTGGGCGTCGGGGTTGAGCGCCGGAGCGACGTAGAAGGTCCGCTCGCGCAGCAGGGCCGCGGTGTCTTTGCCGGCGTTCGGATCGACCAAGCGCTGGATCAGATGGAGAGCCGCCTCGGTGCCGGCGTTGTGGTAGCCCGCGATGTTGGCGCCGACGAACACCGCCGGCCGCTCCTCCGGCGGTGTCTCACTCTGGGCGGCGATCCGGGCGACATAGATCGGCCGTCCGCCGGCGGACTTGCCGAGGGTCAGGATCTGGATCTCCGGATGCTCCTGGCTCCAGATCTGGAGCTGATGCTCGACCTCGCTGAAGCGGTGATAGCCCTCGGAGAGCGGAGCGGCTGCTCCGGACAGCGCGCTGACCAGGATCAGCCCGGCTGCCAGCGCCGCGGCCCGCGCTCCGGGAAGAGAGAGTGTCACGTCGTGGTCCCTCCAATTCGGGAAAGCATGCGCTCGCACACGAAAAGAGGATCATGTCACGGACGGAGGCAAACTCATGAGCCGGCTGATCGACCCCCTAATACAGCTCCTCATAGTGCGCCTGGCTGGTCAGCACGCGGCGCACGTAGGCGCGGATGTCGTCGGCGCCGATCTTGGTGAACATTTCGTCGAGGGCTCCGGGGCCGTAGCAGTAGCTGCGCCAGAGCAGCGTCTCGGGCTCGCCGGCGGGATAGGCGGCGACGGCCAGGACGGCGTTGCCGTCGAAGTCATGCAGCAGGCCGGCGAGGGCGGCGGCGCCGAGGGCGGCGGAGGTTTCGGGACGGAAGAGGTCGTCCGGCTCGATCTTGAGGCCGATCATGCCGGCGACTCGGCGGGCCGCCGGCAGGGGGAGCTGGGTGAGGCCGCGGGCGGCTTCCGGCGACAGGGCGTGGGCGTCGAACCGGCTCTCTTCGCGGACGAGCCCCGCGAGCAGGTTGGGATCGACGCCGCGCAGCCGGGCCTGGGTGAGCAGGATCTCGCGGTACGGGAACGGATAGAGCACGATATGAAGGTTGTGGGGCTGGATGGCCAGCGGCACCCGGGCCGGCGTGTGGTCGCGGAGCGCTTCCGCCTGGCGGATCGAGAGGGAGTGCTCGCCGCCGCGGGCGAGAAACAGGCTGCCGGTGAGGCCCAGCGAGGGCTGGGTCACCGGGAACTGGCGCGGCACGGCGGCGGCGCCCTCGTGCCAGAGACCGAGGGCGAGGAGCTTCTCCTCGGGACGGGTCAGCGGCTTCGTCCACATGGGCCAGCGGGAGATCCGCATCTCGGAGAGCGACACCCAGGGCGCGGTCGCACGATCGGCGGTCAGGATCTGGAGCAGCCGCCGCCGCGCCGCCTGGGCGGTCTCGTCGCGATGGTTGAGCGCGCTGAGCAGCAGCCAGGCGCCGTAGAGGTCCTGCGGCCGGCGCGAGGCGGCCAGACGGCGCCCTTCTTCGCCGGCGCCGCGGGCCAGCGGCTCGGCGGCGAGCCGGGCGCGCGCCAGGCGGGCGAGCGGATGATAAGGATCGGCGCGCAGGACGTCCAGGTAGGCGGCGACCGCGGTGTCCACCTCGTCGGGCTCCAGCTCGGCCAGCCGGCCGCGCCAGTAGGCGAGCTCCAGGCGGTCGTCGGCGTCGGCCGCCAGCAGACGGTCGAGCCAGGCATGGGCGCGGTCGGCGCGCCCGCGGGCGACGTCGGAGGCGGTCATGAACAGACCGGCGCGGAACGTCGCGGCGTTCCACTCCGGCCGGCCGGCGAGGGTGTAGAACATCGTCGCCGCCGCGGCCTCGTCGCCCATCCGCCATTCCAGGCGCAGGATGGAGAGCAGCGCCTGCGCGCTCCATTCGCCGGATGGCTCGGCCAGATAGGCCATCTGGAAGCTGGTGATCGCCGGCCGCCAATCGCCCTTCAGCTCATAGGAGCGCCCCTGCTGAAAAAGCGCCCGCGCGCGCTCCCGCAGGCTCCGCGTCTGGTTCGCGATCTGCCCGAAGAGGACCGCGGCCGCGCCGTAGCTTTGCTGCGAAAACTGGGCACGGGCCTGGACGTAGAGATTCTCCAGCGTCTGTTTCTGCGACAGCGCGTCGCCGCCGCCCAGGGCGCGCTTCAGCATGGCGAGCCCGCGGCCGAGATCGCCGTGCACCTGGAACGTCTGGCCGAGGAGCATCGGAGCCCGCCCGCGCTCGCCCTCCGCGACCAGGCCGGCCAGGCGCTCCGCGGCGGCGCGGCCGGGATCGTCCTGGCGGTTCTCTTCGAGGAGCCTGACCAGCAGGTTGCGGGCGAGCTCGCCGAGGCCGCCCCGCAGCGCGCAGTCGGCCTGGGCGAGAAGCAGCGACCGCCGCTCCGCCGTCGCCAGCTTTTCCACCACGATGTTGTGCAGCAGACGGCAGTCGCCGCCCTGGGCGAGCGAGCGGGTGAAGAGGCGCACCGCGTCGGGCGCGAGCGGCGAGCCGGAGCCGTTGCTCACCACCCAGGCCACGAGACCGGCCGCCACCTCGGGATGGCTCATCTCGGCCTGCTCCTGCGCCATGCGGTAGCGGCTGTAGAGGCCGAGGTCCGGCGTGTTGGCGAGCGCGGCGCCGAACGCCTCGTTGGCCTGGACCGGGTCACCCAACTGGTCGTGGAGATGGCCGCGCAGATAGTCGAGCCCCATCTGACGGGAGGCTTCCGGATGCTCCTGAAGCTCCTTCTGGGTCAGCGCCAGGGCCTCCTTGGGCCGGTCCTGGAGCTGAAGCTCGACGAGAGCCGGCCTGGGGTCGGCGGCGGTGACGGCGGCGAGAAGGGCGAGAGCGGCAAGCATCCGGGAGGCGTCGCCGCGGACCCCGGAGCGGGTTCAGGCCGCCGGAGTCGTCGACCAGCGGGCGACGCGTGCGCCTAAACTCTGCAATTTCAATTCCATACCTTCATATCCCCGTTCCAGGTGGTAGATCCGGTCGACCACCGTCTCCCCTTCCGCCGCCACGCCGGCGAGAACCAGGCAGGCGGAGGCGCGCAGATCGGTCGCCATGACGCCCGCGCCGGCGAGCGGCGTCGGACCGTGGACATGTGCGGACGCGCCGTCGACCCGCACGTCGGCACCCATGCGCGCCAGCTCCGGCGCGTGCTGGAAGCGATTTTCGAAGATGGTTTCGCGGATCGACGCAACCCCGCGGGCCTGCGTCATCAGCGCCATGTACTGCGCCTGCAGGTCGGTCGGGAAGCCGGGATGCGGGCAGGTCTCGACGTCGCGGGAGGTCAGCTCGCCGTCGACGCGGACGCGGACGCCCTCCGCCGTCACCTCCACCGTGGCGCCGGCATCGGCCAGTTTGTCCAGCAGGGGCGCCAGATCGGCGGGGACCGCCTGCTCCAGGAGCACGTCGCCGCGGGTCATCGCCGCCCCGATCAGATAGGTCCCCCCCTCGATGCGGTCGGGGATGATGGTGTGCTCGGCGCCGCCCAGCGCGCTGACGCCGTCCACCACCAGCGTGGCGGTACCCAGGCCGGAGATCCGCGCGCCCATGGCGTTGAGCAGGTTGGCGAGATCGGTCACCTCGGGCTCGAGAGCGCAGTTTTCGAGCACGCTCGTGCCCTTGGCGAGACAGGCGGCCATCAGCACGTTCTCGGTGCCGGTGACGGTCGCCATGTCGAAGCGGAAACGCGCGCCGGTGAGCTGGCGGGCGACGGTCTCCACATAGCCGTGCGACAGGTGGATGTCGGCGCCCAGGGCCTCCAGCCCCTTGAGGTGCTGGTCGATCGGACGGACGCCGATGGCGCAGCCGCCGGGCAGCGAGACCCGGGCGCGGCCGTAGCGGCCGAGGAGCGGCCCGAGCACGAGAACGCTGGCGCGCATCGTCTTGACCAGATCGTACGGAGCGTCGTCCGCGGTCTCCTTGTTCGGCCGGGTGCGCTGGAAGACGAGCGCGCCGTCTTTTTCTTCGTTGGCGACGCCGAGATGGTCGAGCAGACGGGCCATGGTGCGCAGATCGCGCACCCGCGGCACGCGGTGGAGCACCAGCGGCTCGTCGGTCAGCAGGCTGGCCGCCAAAGCCGGCAGGGCGGCGTTCTTGGCGCCGCTGGCGCGCACCCGCCCGGCCAGCCGCGAGGGACCCACGATGTGAAACTTGTCCATTCTTCGACCACCTTTTCAATTCTGAGATTCAGGCCATCCATTCAAGGCCGCTGCAGGGTCATCACGCGCGGAATGCCGGCATAGTCGGCCCGCACGCCGAGAAAGATCCATCCTGAAGACTCGGCATGCCGGCGCGCCACGTCGAGCTGTCCGAAGCCGATTTCAAGGATCAGCCGCACGCCGGAGCGGAGCGTCCGGAGCTCCCCAAAAAGCCGTGCGAGGATCGAGTCGCCCGCGCCGGTGCTGCCGGGCGCAAAGAGTGCCAGATGGGGCTCGAAGTTGCAAACCTCCGGCGACAAGGTCACAGCATCGGCTGGATCGATGTACGGCGGATTGCTCACCACGAGATCGAAACGGCCGAGATCGAGCCCGCGCGCGAGGTCGGCGCCCACCGGCAGGACACGCTCGCCGGCACCCAGCCGGCGCGCGTTGCCGGCGGCGACCGCCAGAGCGCCCGGAGAGACGTCGGTCGTCACCGTCCGCGCGCCGGGAATCTCCAAAGCCAGAGTGACGGCGAGGATGCCCGATCCGGCGCCGACGTCGAGAATCCAGGGAGCCGGAGGCAAAGGCGTCTTGAGAGCCTCTTCGACCACATGCTCCGTCTCCGGCCGCGGAATCAGCACCCGCCGGTCGACCTCGAACGTCCGGCCATAGAACTCCCGCTCGCCGAACAGATAAGACACCGGCTCCCCGGTCAACCGCCGCGCCAGCAGCTCCACAAACCGCGCCGCCGCCGCCGGCTCCACCTCGCGCTCGCTGCGGGCGATCACCTGCGCCTCGGAAAGTCCGAGAACATGGCCAAGCAGAAGCGCCGCCTCCCGGCGCGACGGCGCAAACGGCGCCGCGCTCAGCCGGAGGCGGGCTTCGGCGAGGAGATCGCGGACGGTGGGCATGGTGGAAGCATAGCCGGGCAGCGACTGCGAAGAGGCTCGACTAACGCCAGCGCCGCCCTTGCCTGGCCAGCCAGTCTTCGAGGCTCATCGTCATCTTGACCTCGTCTCGACGTACAGCTTGGCGAGGAAAGGCCCGTCATGGGACTCGATCAGCCTCTTGATCCGCTTGATCTTTCGAACGAACAGCTCACCGAGCGCACGATGGTGCGCACGTCCGATGAGGACGAATGTCTTGACTCCATGGACCGTCAATGCCATCTGCTCCTCGGGATCGGCACGCAATTGATCGTGCGTCACAGCGACCCAGCCCCGGCTTCCAACGAAGGGTAGCCAGACGGTGTCCGGAGACGAAGGCTCGAAGTGGTCTTCCAGCGCCTCCACGCGGAGGCTCCTCGCCCGCAGGATGGCTACGAAGATCGGTCCGAGATTTCTGTCGACGAAGAAGACCGGCTCAGGCGGCTTCTCTCTCGTAGAGGATGGCGGCTTCAACCTCGTAGGGCTGGAGTCGATAGTCCTGCGCTACGGCTTCGAGAGATTCGCCGGCATGGATCCGACCAGCGATGGCAGAGGTGCGGATCCCCCGGGAAGCTACGACGGGCTTGCCGAACGAGAGCCGCGGGTCGATCACGATGATCTTGCTCACCTCGCCGAGCCTGGCATCCGCCGGGCTCGCGGGGAAAAGACGGACCGGAAGACCGGCTCCGTCCCATTCGACCCGCCGCAGGTGCGCAGCGAGAAGCTGCCTCGCAGCGATGCGTCCGGACTCGCGGACGGTCGCCTTGTTGATCCGGAGCGCGCGGAGGACGTGGGCTTCAATGAGATTGGAGAAAGAGAGCCGGTCCGCGGCCCGGATCAGAGGCTCGGACCTCCCGGCGCCTCCTGCCCGGGGATACTGGCGGCCACGGACCCACGAATGGAGAGTGGCGGGCGCGATCTTCAGGTAGCGGGCTGCCTGAGCCAGGGTGTACCGCGGCTTGTCTCGCGGGCTCACGTCCTCGTAGAGGAGGCGCTCGGATTCTTCCTGGCTGATCATGGTCGGCGGTCCTTCCTCTTGGAGTCTACACGAACAGCTCCGGCGTAGCGTGTCACCGGCCTGCGAGCCAGCCGCTCACTTCTTGAGAGAGTTGCTCCAGGTCGCTCAGCCCTTGCGTGGCGGCGCGATGGATCAGCTCCGGATCGACCGCGGAGTATCCATGGGCCACGACGTTGCGGAGCCCGGCCGCCTTGCCGAGTTGCTCTGCCGTTGCGGCGGAGAGAACGCCGTGCTCGGAGAGACGCCGAAACGCTTCGGCCGCCGACGCGGCCGGGGCCCAGCCTTCATCCGCAATGAGATGGCTCGCGATGTCCAGGCAGATCTGAACGGCGAGCATCAAATTGAAGGACACGAGATCGAGAGAGTCCCGGTCGGCGGCGAGAGCCGCCGCCGTTGGAGGACAGCGAGCCCGGACTCGCGCGATCCGCTCAGCCAGCTCGCCGAGCTTGGCGGTCAGGACGTTGGCGTCAACCATGGACGCCCGCCGCGAGCTTGCGCAGGTAGCCATCGCGCATCCGCTCGTAGTTGGGGCGGTCGGTTTCGAGCTCGGTGATCGTACGAGACAACCAACGGCCGGCCGCTCCCGGCCGGCCCTGATGGACGAAGACGCCGTCGCGGGCGATCGCATTGAGGAGTGGATAGCCAGCGGAGCCGAGGTCGATGACATCCACTTCGTGCCGAGTCGCCAGGCTCAGATCGCGGGCCAACGCGAGCCGGTCGAGATTCTCCCCTTCAACCGCCAGATCGATGTCCGAATCCGGCCGAGCCCGCCCGGTTGCCTGGGAGCCGAAGAGGAGAGCCAGGTGAACGTCATGCCGGTCGCGGAGCACGTCGCGCACGATGGCCAGCAGGGGAGCGAGCTCCGTGTTCATCTCTGAAAGTGTAACAGTGCCAGTCCCGGGTGCTCACCCTCAACCCTTCCGCGTCTTTTTTGCGTCAATTTGCGTCAGAACCCCGAAATGCTCAGCCTAACCCCGCTCTTCCCCAAGCGAAAGGGCGCCCCGGCGCCGCGATCCAGCGAAATCCCCTGTACGAACCCGCTCTAGTTGCGGCAAAACCAAAAGTATGCACGAGAGAACCGCGAAAGTTTGCGGCGTCCGACGCGGAATTCGCGGCATGCGCCGGCTCACCGAGCGATTTCGCCGGTCTCGTGGCAGCCCGTGCCGCATTTTTCGCGGCGTCCGGGCTGGAGTTTGCATCTTCTTCGCGCTCTTGAGGAGCTGCGCTCGCGGTGAACGCCGCAAACTGCGCGGGTTTCGCGGTGGATTTCCGCTCACCCGCCCTGGGGTCTCATCAGTACTTGGGAGCCAGGCCCGCCTGCTTGCAGAGCTCGTTGGCCGTGATCCGGTCGAGCTGTCTGTGCCGCTTGACCGGGATTGTCCGGGGGCCGTTCGTGTAGATGGAGTGATTGGCGCCTTCGCGAAGCAGGCGAAACCCGTTCGCCTCCAGGTACTGGACCAGGTCACGCCGTTTGACGGACATTCTCCAGCTCGACAGACACCTGTTCGAAGAGATCGGCCGCTGCGGGGATCTCCTTGCCCTGATCCTGATAAGCCAGGACCATCTCCTGCAGGGCGTCCCGGAGCATCAACCGGCACTCTTCGATGCCATGGCCCTCGGTGACCACCTCCGGCCACTCGATGAGCTGCCCCATGTACCCGGAATCGATCTTTGTATACTTCGCCGTGTAGCTCTTCACCATGTCTCGGAGTATAGCGGAAGCGAGCGGGGTGGACTCCCTCGCCGGGAAGCTTTCCCCGCGCCTTCGTGTTGTGTGGGCCGGAGGGCCGTCCACGGAGGCGAGGGAGGAAAGACATGCGCGCACGACAGATTCTCCAGACGACCGGTATCTTGATAGCCTTGGCCGCAGTACCGGCCATCCTGACCGCCCAAACCCCGTCCCTTGATCCCTGGAAGGTGCTCCAGGGGGTGCGGCAGAGCCTGGTGGACTCCGGACCGACCGGGGCGACGTTCACCCAGACGTACATTCCGGCCGGGTTCTCTTCGGGGGATTCGGAGGCGGGGCGGCTGGCCTTGGCTCTTCCGGACTGTTTGCGGTGGGACTACCAGAACCCCTATCCCAAGGGCTTTCTTCTCTGCGGTGGCGTGGCCCACTCGTGGAACCAAGCGGACAAGACCGGCCGGCGGTACCGGATCGACCGCAAGAATGAGCCGGGGCTCGATCTGCTTCTCCTCGGCGTCGACGACTTGAAGAAGCGCTACAACGCCACCGGCCGGCCGCTCGATGGCGGCAAAATTGCAGTCGACCTGGCGCCCAAGGGGCAGATCGAGGAACTGGCGGACGCCTCGTTCACCGTCGACCCGGGAGCCAAGCGGCTGGTCGAAGTTTCGTACCACGACCGCGAGGGGAACCTCACCCGGTTCGTGATCAAAGACTACAAGGGTCTCCCGCGGCAAGGGCAGTTCTCGCCGCCGAGCGGCATCCGTTGGGAAGACTAGCTGAAGACTGAGTATAATGAGCCCGCTGCGGGACTGAGACCGCACGGATCATTCAAACATTCAATGGCTGCCGAGAACTCCTTCGACATCGTCTCCACCGTGGACCTGCAAGAGGTCCGCAACGCCGTCAATCAGGCGGAGAAAGAGATTGGCAACCGCTACGACCTCAAGAAGGCGGCGGCCGAGCTGCGTCTCGACGGCGAGGAGATCTCCCTCGAAACCGCGGACGAGTTCTCGCTCGACCAGGCGCTCGAGGTCCTCAAGGCGAAGCTGGTCAAGCGCAACGTCAACCTGAAGTCGCTGCGCTACGGCAAGATCGAGCCGGCGAGCGGCGGGCGGGCGCGCCAGAAGATCACGCTCCAGCAGGGAATCCCGACCGAGACCTGCAAGAAGGTGGTGGCCGAGATCAAGGCGAAGAAGCTCAAGGTGCAGGCCGCCATCCAGGGAGACACCGTCCGCGTCTCGGGCAAGAACCGGGACGACCTGCAAACCGTCATCGCCTTGCTGAAGGGGTTGGATCTCGACGTGCCGCTCACGTTCACCAACTACCGCTCGACGTGAAAGCTCATTCCAGTCAGCACCCGCTCCGCAGGCTGCCCTCCGCCTGGTACCTTCCGCAGGTGCTGGGAATGCTCCTGCTGCTCGCCGTGGCGGCGCCAGCTCTCGCGGCGCCGTATGCCGACGGCCAGCACATCCAGTTCACCGGCATCGTCTCCGACAAGCAGGGGCAGCCTCTCGCCGGCGTCCAGGTGGTGCTGGAGGTCAGCCGCACCTTCTTCAGCGTCCGCCATTTGCGCCGCGAGGCGGTGGACATGCGCAAGGTGAGGGCCACCACCAACGAGCGCGGCGAGTACACGCTCGACTGGCCGTGGGACGTCTACTTCAACCACTTCGAGCTCGCCGTCGGCGTGCCGGTGCGCAAGGCGCGCGAGGAGCATCTGGAAGAGCTCGAACGGCTCGACGTGACGCAGCGGGCGCTCGCCAGCACGCCAGTGGTCTCCGCGATCGTGGTGGAGAACGCCGCGTTCATCACCCATCTCCGCGACTTCCTCGCCTCCGTGCGCACGGACGACGAGCACAAGGTGTACGACGAGATGGGGCGCCCCGACCGGCTGGAGACGGTGCGCTATCCGGGCTGGGTGGAAGTCTCCTGGTGGTACTTCGAGACCGGCCGGGTCTACCGCTTCCGCGACGGGCGCCTGCAGCAGGTGGTGCCCTTCGAGCCGGTGAAAGGCTGAGGGATGGCGGTGCACAACCAACCTCTCGCGCCGACGCCGGCCTCGACCGCCGCGACCACGAAATCCGCCGCGCCCGGGATCTCCCGCTTCGTCGACCTGGTCGCGGACAAGCTGGTCGCCACCGAGGCGATCTTCCGCCAGCATCTCGATTCGGACGTGCCGTTCATCCACAAGGCGGGCGACTACATCAACAAGGGCGGCGGCAAACGGGTGCGCCCGGCGCTCCTCCTGCTCGCCGCCAAAATGCTCGGCCACGACGGGGACGAGGAGGTCACCTATGGCGCGGTGATCGAGCTCATCCACACCGCGACGCTGATCCACGACGACATCATCGACCACGCCGCGCTGCGCCGCGGCCAGGCGACGCTCAACAACCTGTGGGGGAACAACCTCACGGTGCTGCTGGGGGACTGGATCTACACCAAGGCGATGCAGATGGCTCTCTCGCACGGCTCGGTGGAGGTGATCCGCCGGCTGTGCGGCGCGACGCTGAAGATGACCGAGGGCGAGCTGCTGGCCTTCCAGCGCCTGGGTGCCGTGGACCTGTCGGTGGACGAATACTTCGAGATCATCGACCGCAAGACGGCGCACCTCTTCGCCGCCGCCTGCTCGATTCCGACGCTCATTCCGCAGCAGCGGCCGGACGCGGCGCCGGGGCTCGACCGCTACGGCCGCGCGCTCGGCATCTGTTTCCAACTCGTCGACGATCTGCTCGACTTCACCGCCCGCGAGAGCGAGCTCGGCAAGCCGGTGCTGTCGGATCTCAAGGAGGGGAAGCTGACCCTGCCGCTGATCCTCCTGCTGCCGCGTGTGCGGCCGGCCGAACGGCGGCTGATCGAGACGGTGCTCGACGATCGCAGCTTCGCCCGCGTCGAGCCGCAGCAGATTCTCGACGTGGTGCACGCCGAAGGGACGCTCGACGAGGCGCGCGAGATGGCGGAGGGCTATGCCGCCCGCGCCAAGCAGGAGCTAGAGGTCTTTCCGCCCGGCGACGCCCGGGACGCCCTGGAGCTGGCGCCAGACTTCGTCCTCTACCGGCGTTCGTAGCGCCGGCGGCGGCACGATCCCCAACACTCCACGCCCGCTGTCCGCGCCCGCGGGAGGCGCGACGAGACCCGCCGCGGCGACCGGATCGACCTCCTGCACCCGCGCCGACAGCGCATTCCCGAGCCCGACCACCAGCGCGTAGCGGAAGCGCCGCGGCCAGGCGTCCATCCAGGTGCGCCGCCCCGCCATGACGACCACTCCCGCCGCCGGCCGCTGCTCGCCCGGCTGCGGCGGCAGGAGCCCGGTTCCGGTGTACAGCAACCCGGTGGCGCGCTCCGCCGAGGGCTCGACGTCCACCAGCAGGTAGCCGGTCACCTGGCGTCCCCAATCGAAGAGGTGGAACGGCGGATGCGGCCGCTCCGCGGGAAAGTGGTCGAGACCGGGAAGGAGGACGGACGAAACCGCCGGAACCGGACGTCCGGCCGCCAGCTCCGCCAAGCGGGCACGGACCGGCCCGAGCCGCAACCGGCCCCAGCGGCCCAGCGGCGGCATGCCCCAGGAGGCCGCCGCGACGCTCGGCGGGCTGAACGCGCCGGAGAGCGGCAGCCAGCCGCGCACGACGCCAAGCTGATGCTGGTGGAAGACCCGCCAGCTCTCGTCGCTCCCCACGATCTGCCGTCCCCGCTCCTCGTCCTCCAGGCTGAGCAGGAATCCGCCGTTGCCGTTGTCGCTGCGCACCTCGGCGAGCAGCCGGTTCCCCCCGGACTGGAGCAGCGGGCCGACCTCCCACACGTCGAGGCCCGCGCCCGGCTGCCAGGCGCCGGTCCCCACCCGCTCGCCATTCAGATAAAGGATGTACTCCGGATCGCCGCTCACCAGCAGACGCGCCCGCGCGGGCACCGTCTCGAGCGTGAAGTCGCGCACCGCATAGAAGGCGGCCGGCGACAGATCGCGATGATTCCGCGCCTCCCAGATCCACTGCGCCGCGCCGGTCGGCAGGGTGGCACGCCCGAGAACGATCCGCAGCGTCCGCTCGCCGAGTGCCAGCAACAGCACACCCAGGATCACGAAGACCGGAATCACCCAGCGGCGCCGGACAGGCGGAGAGGAAGTTGAGGAGACAGCCACGCGCGAAGCTTACGACAGAGGGGCGGGAGAACGTCCAAGAAGCCCTCCCGCCGGGCGGGGCGCTTCCGCGAGCACACCTTTATAATCCGGCGCATGGCCTCCGAGACCACCACGCTTCCGCCCGCCGCGCCCGCCGCCAGGGCCGCCGATCCAGCCGACTCCCGCGAGACCTCGTCCGAGATTCCGATCGCGCCCTTCTACCGGCCGGCGGACACGGCGGGGATCTCCTATGCCGCGAAGATCGGCGATCCGGGGGCGTTTCCCTATACCCGCGGGCTCTATCCGGACATGTACCGCAAGCGGCACTGGACCATGCGCCAGTACGCCGGCTACTCCAGCGCCGCGGAGTCGAACAAGCGCTACCGCTATCTCCTCTCCCAGGGCACGACCGGCCTCTCGGTGGCGTTCGATTTGCCGACCCAGATCGGCTATGACTCGGACCATGCCATGGCACGCGGCGAGGTCGGCCGCGTCGGCGTCGCCATCGACTCGATCGAAGACATGCGCCGGCTGTTCGACGGCATTCCGCTCGACAAGGTCACCACCTCGATGACGATCAACGCCACGGCGGGAATCCTCCTCGCGCTCTATCTCGCGGTGGGCGAGGAGCAGGGCGTCTCGTGGTCCAGGATCGGCGGCACGGTGCAGAACGACATTCTGAAGGAATACGCGGCGCGCGGCACCTACATCTATCCGCCGAAGCCGTCGCTCAAGCTGGTGACCGACGTCATCGCCTTCTGCGCCGAGCGGGTGCCGAAGTGGAACACCATCTCGATCTCGGGCTACCACATGCGCGAAGCGGGCTCGACCGCGGTGCAGGAGGTCGCCTTCACCCTCTGCCACGGCCTCACCTACGTGCAGGCGGCGCTCGACCGCGGTCTCGCGATCGACGAGTTCGCGCCGCGCCTCTCGTTCTTCTTCAATGCGCACAACAACTTCCTCGAAGAGGTCGCCAAGTTCCGCGCCGCCCGCCGGCTGTGGGCGGAGCTGGTGAAGGAACGCTTCGCGCCGAAAGATCCGCGCTCCCTCTGGCTGCGCTTCCACACCCAGACCGCCGGCTCGACACTCACCGCGCAGCAGCCGGACAACAACGTGGTGCGCGTCGCCATCCAGGCGCTGGCGGCGGTCTGCGGCGGCACCCAGTCGCTGCACACCAACTCGCTCGACGAGGCGCTCGGCCTGCCCACCGAGGAGGCGGCGCGGCTCGCTCTCCGCACGCAGCAGGTGATCGCCAACGAAAGCGGCGCCGCCGATGTCGCCGATCCGCTCGGCGGCTCGTACGTGATCGAGGCCTGGACCGACGAGATCGTCCAGCGGTCGCGCGACTACATCCGGCGCATCGAAGAGATGGGCGGCGCGCTCGCCGCCCTGGAGAACGGTTTCCAGCAGCGCGAGATCGCCGACGCCGCCTACCGCTATCAGATCGCGATCGAGGAGAAGCGGTCGGTCGTGGTCGGCGTGAACGCCTTCCAGGCTCCCGAAGAGCAGCCGACCGAGCCGTTGCATCTCGACCCCGCCATGGAGCGCGACCAGGTGGAGCGCCTGCGGGCCCTGCGCGCCCGCCGCGATGCCGCGAAAGCCGCCGCCACCCTGGCCGCGCTCACCGCCGCAGCCGGCGAGGAGCGCAATCTGATGCCGCCGATCCTCGACTGCGTCCGCGCCGAAGTCACCCTCGGCGAGATCTCCGACGCCCTGCGCGAAGTCTACGGCGAGTATCACGAGGCGATCGAGTAGGCCGGGAAGTATGAGACCCTAGGGTCGGAGGGAGATACGGCCGTGCCCGACCCTGCCGAGCTCGACGACCTGGACGAGGCGACGCTACGCGACCTGCTGGCGGAGACCATCCGCTCGTACGAGGAAAAGCTCGCGGACCTGGAGGCGGAAAAACGCCTGATGACGCTCCAACTCGCGCACCAGGCGACGCACGACGAGCTGACCGGCCTGCTCAACCGCCAGGCCTTCGATGCCCATCTCCAGCGCGCCCTCGATGAGATGGAGACCGGCGCCGGCCCGCACGCGCTCTGCTATCTGGATCTCGACCAGTTCAAGGTGATCAACGACACCTGCGGCCACCTGGCCGGCGACGAGCTGCTCTGCCGCGTCACCACCCTGCTTCAGGACAGCGTGCGCGAGTGCGACCTGGTGGCGCGCCTCGGCGGCGACGAGCTCGCGGTGCTGATGCCGCACTGCTCGCTGGCCGAAGCGGAGCGCCAGACGCGGGTCTTCCACCGCTCGCTCCAGACCTTCCGCTTCACCTGGCGCGAGAAGACCTTCAAGGTCGGCGCGAGCATCGGCCTGGTGCCCTTCACCGGCGAGCTGCGCACCGTCGCCCAGCTCCTCTCGGCGGCCGATCACGCGTGCTACGTCGCCAAGGAAAAAGGGCGCAACCGCATCCAGGTCTATCAGGAGGACGACGACACCTTCGTCCGCCGGCAGGGGGAGATGAGCTGGGTGGTGCGCATCCAGGAGACCCTGGAGCAGGACCGCTTCTGCCTCTTCTCGCAGAGCATCCAGCCGCTCTCGCCGACGGCGGCACGGGGCATCTACTTCGAGGTGCTGCTGCGCATGGTCGAGGAGGACGGGCGCATCCACCTGCCGAGCGACTTCATCCGTGCCGCCGAGCGCTACGGCCTGATGCGCAGCATCGACCGCTGGGTGATCCGCGAATGCATCCGCACCCTGGTGGCCCAGCCCGGCGCCTTCCTCGACCTCCTGGCCACCTGCTCGATCAACCTGTCGGCGGTGTCGGTGGGTGATGAGAGCTTCCTGGAGTTCCTCGAGGAGGAGATCACCGTGTCTGGGGTGCCGCCGCACAAGCTCTGCTTCGAGATCACCGAAACCGCGGCGATCGAGAACCTGGCGCAGGCCGGCAAGCTGCTCACCCGGCTCTCCGCGCGGGGTGTGCGCTTCGCCCTCGACGACTTCGGCACCGGCATGTCGTCCTACAGCTACCTGCGCGACCTGCCGGTCTCCTACCTGAAGATCGACGGCAAGTTCATCAGAGACATCGTCACCGATCCCCTCGACCGCGCCATGGTCGAGTCGATCAACCAGGTCGGCCACGTCATGGGCCTCCAGACCGTCGCCGAAGCCGTGCCGAGCAACGCCGTCGTCGAACGTCTCCGCACCCTGGGAGTCGACTACGCTCAAGGCAACTGGATCAGCCCGCCGCGGCCGCTGGGGGACACCTGCACGGCGGGAGCAAGGCCGTTGGCGCGGGTCTGAGCAGAATCCTGATCAGGCGAGCCTGGACAGATTATGCGGCTCAGCATTATGCTGGCCAGCATAATGTTATCTCCAAAGAGTACGACGGAGATGGAGCGGCTCGATCGTCTAGCGTCGCGGGAGGGCGGCGGGCTCGCCGTTGTCTACGGACGCCGGAGGATCCAGCTGCTCCTGGAATGGTCGCGGCAGCACGGCGGCCTCTATACGGTCGCGGACCAGTCCTCCGCCGAGGTCCAGCGGCGGGACTTCGCCCGAGCCGTCGCCGAGCGCCTGCCCGGCTTCGACGATGTCGAGTATCCAGACTGGCGCGCGTTGCTGACACGGCTGGTCCGGGATGCCGAGGCGGCAGCCTGGCGCGGCCCCTTGGTGATCGACGAGCTGCCTTATCTCGTGGCTGCGTCCCCCGAACTGCCGAGCCTGCTGCAACGGTGGATCGACCATGAGGTGGAAAGAGCGCGGCTCATCATCGCCCTGGGTGGTTCGAGCCAGCAGTTGATGGAAAAACTCCTTATCGCCGGCAACGCGCCGCTCTATGGACGAGCGCGGGAAATTCTCGATCTCAGTCCTCTCGTGCCGTCAATGGATTAGTGAGTTCGCGATAGGCAGCGAAGCTCGATGCCGCGAGCCCGTGGGCGGAAGGCGCGGAGATCCTCGACCTCTTGAGCCCAGAACGCTGCCTCGGGGCCTTTCAAACCTTGTCCCGGAGGGACTATGGCACGTAGCCCAGGGATTTATCCCTGGGATTCTGGCGGCGTATCCCGCCCCCCCGGGCTGAAGCCCGGGGCTTCTATGAGGGCCCGGTTGTCAAGCTCTGA
>DATARD010000380.1:0-73803 GCA_036264355.1 Thermoanaerobaculia bacterium | reverse complement strand
CTGCTGCTCCGGCGTCGAGTAAGGCTCAGACACTTTGCAGCTCCCTCGGGTCGTAGTCGTAGGCGCGCGGCGGCGCGCTCGGCGTCTCGGAGAAGTTGTGCGGCGGCGGCGGCGACGGCGTATCCCATTCGAGACCGACCGCGCCCCATGGATTGTCGCCGCTGTTCTTTCCGTAGCGCATCGACCAGATGAAGTAGAAGAGCGGCAGCACATAGCCGACGCCGAGGATCGACGCGCCGGCGGTCGACAGCACGTTGAGCACCTGGAACTCGGGCGGATAGGCCCAATAGCGGCGCGGCATGCCGAGGTAGCCGAGGATGAACTGCGGGAAGAAGGTCAGGTTGAAGCCGCAGAAGATGAGCAGCGCCGCCAGCCGCGAGAGGAACGCCGGGTAGAGCTTGCCGGAGATCTTCGGCCACCAGTAGTGGAGGCCGCCCATGTAGCCCATGATCGTGCCGCCCACCATGATGTAGTGGAAGTGGGCGACGATGAAGTAGGTGTCGTGCACGTGCACGTCGATGCCGAGCGTCGCCACCATCACGCCGGTCAGACCGCCGAGGGTGAACAGGCCGATGAAACCGAGCGCATAGAGCATCGGCGTCTGGAGCGACACCGAGCCTTGATAGAGCGTCGCCGTCCAGTTGAACACCTTCACCGCCGACGGGATGGCGACCAGCATCGAGAGCACCGAGAAGACGGTCGCCGCGTAGGCCGATTCGCCGGCGACGAACATGTGGTGGCCCCAGACCAGGAAGCCGAGCACGGCGATCGCGATGCTGGCGAAGGCCACCACCTTGTAGCCGAACACCGGTTTGCGCGCGAAGGCGGCCACCAGCTCGCTGATCACTCCCATCGCCGGCAGGATCATGATGTACACCGCCGGATGCGAGTAGAACCAGAACAGGTGCTGGAACAGCACCGGATCGCCGCCCAGCGCCGGATCGAAGAGCCCGAGGTGGAGCACCTTCTCGGCGGCCACCATCAGCAGGGTGATGGCGATCACCGGCGTGCCGAGGACGATGATCAGGCTCGTCGCGTAGTGCGACCAGATGAACAGCGGCAGGCGGAACCAGGTCATGCCCGGCGCCCGCATGCGATGGATGGTGACGATGAAGTTCAAGCCGGTGAAGATCGACGAGAAACCGGTGATGAAAATGCCCAGCGCCGCCGAGATGACGTAGGTGTTCGAGTAGTGCGTGCTATAGGGCGTGTAGAACGTCCACCCGGTGTCGACGCCGCCGTGGACGATCGACCACAGGGTGAACAGGCCGCCGAGGTTGTAGACGTACCAGCTCGCCAGGTTGATCCGCGGGAACGCCAGGTCTTTCGCTCCGATCATCAGCGGCACCAGGAAGTTGCCGAGCACCGCCGGAATCGCGGGGATGAGGAAGAAGAAGACCATGACGATGCCGTGCATGGTGAACAGCCGGTTGTAGGTATCCGGCTGGAACATGTCGCCCTCGGGCGTCAGCAGCTCGAGACGGATCAGGAAGGCGAACAGGCTCCCCAGCGCGAAGAACGCGGTCACCGAGATCAGATAGAGGATGGCGATCCGCTTGTGATCCTTGGTCAGGAGCCAGGAGCGGAGGCCATACGCGGCGTTGAGATAGTTCGGCCGTTCGTACCCGGTCTCCGGGCCCGCCACGAGGGATTCTGCGGTTGTGGTCGTATTCATGGCTTCGTCTCTGGTTTCTTCTGATCCTGCGGCGCGGTCCCTCCGCCCGCCTCCGTGCCGCCCTCTCCGGAGAGCGATTTCACATAGGAGATGAGCTGCAGCACCTGCTCTTCACTGATCTGCCCCTGGAACGTCGGCATGATCGGATCCCAGCCGGCGACCACTTTGGCGGTCGGGTTGAGGATCGATTCGCGGAGGTAGTCGTCGTCGGCGATCAGGACCTCGCCGTTGGCGAGCTTGACCTGCCGGCCGTAGAGCCCTTCGAGCCGCGGCGCCCGTGCCGGGCGTCCCGGCGCCGGCAGATGGCAGGTCTGGCAGGCGAGCTGCTGGAACAGCTCGGCGCCGGAGGCGACCACCGACTTGCCGGCCGGCCCGCCGGCGAGCCACGATTCATAGTCCCGCGGCTCCATGACCATGATCGAGCCGATCATCTTCGAGTGCTCGGCGCCGCAATATTCGGCACAGAACAGGTGATAGGTGCCCGGTTTCGTCGCCTGGAACCACACCTCCGTGTAGCGGCCGGGAATCGCATCCTGCTTCAGACGGAAGACCGGCGCGTAGAAGCTGTGGATGACGTCTTCCGAGGTGAGCTTCAGGCGGATCGGCTGCCCGGTCGGCACATGCAGGGCGTTGATCTCGCGGTGGCCGTCCGGATGCTGGAATTTCCACATCCACTGCTTGCCCACGCCGTAATATTCGACCGCGTTGGCGGGCGGCCGGTAGAGCCGGAAGAAGACGCGCGCGCCCCAGGCGAACATGACGAGGGCGATGGCCAGCGGAATCACCGACCAGGTGATCTCCAGCAGCATGGCGGGTTTTTCTTCCTGGCCCACCTCGTCGACCGAGCGCCGGCGGTAGCGCGCCATGAAGTAGAGAATCAGAACCGCGATCAGCACGGTGAAAAAGATGCTGATCACCGCCCAGGTGATGAACAGCGCGTCGACCTGCGGCGCAAGCGTCGAGGCCGACTCGGGGAAAAGCGGGAGCTGCGGATTCATGGTCAGGCTGCCCCCAAGGGACCGGGTTCATGGGTCTCCCGCCGGCGCAGGAGCAGGATCATCAGCACGATTCCGCAGACGGTCAGGATCGCGCCGCCACGCACGATGTTGAGCACGGCGGCGCCGTAACGGCCGACCTTCGGGTCGTAGTGAAAGCAGTAGAGCAGAACCTGATCGGCCAGAGAGCCGATCTTATGATCGGCCGATTCGATCAGCGCCAGGCGCACGTCGCGCGGCGAGAATTCGATGCCGTAGAGATAGCGCGAGACGCGGCCTTCCGGAGTGAGGAAGACGATGCCGGCGGCGTGCGCATACTGGTTGCGCTCGGCGTCGTGGACGTAGCGGAAGCCGACGCTCTCGGTGAGCGCGTCGATCGATTCCTGCGGACCGGTGAGGAAGTGCCAACCGGTGCCGCTGGTGTCTTTCCCATAATGATCGAGCGTCCGGCGTTCGGCCGCCCTCGCCTGTTCCGTCGTCTCCTTGGGATCGATGCTCGCGACGACGACATCGAACTGCTCGCCCGGTTTCAGCGTCAACGTGCGCAGGTTGCCTCCGACCCCGGAGAGCACCATGTCGCAGAGCATCGGGCAGTGGTAATAGGCGAGGACGAGGAGAACGGGCCGGCGGCCGAAGAAATCTGACAGATGGACGGGCTTGCCGGTCTGATCATGAAAGGCAAGGCCGAGCGGCACCTGGTTGCCGAGGCGCTGGTCGTAGCCCACCCGCTGCAGCGGCGCGGGCATCTGGCTGGCCGGCACCGTATGGGATTGCTGCGTGCCGGGGCCGCCGCCGGTCCAGGTGCCCCCGGCCACGGCGTGAACAGCCGGGCTGCCGGCGAGCAGCACGGCCGAGAAAGTGAGCAGTGAAAGCGAGCGGATCAAATCGTCCTTCTTTCCTCAGTGCTTCTGCGCCGGTGCCGGAGTCGGAGTGGGTGTTGGAGCCGGACCCGCCGGCGGATTGGCGCCGGCATGCCCGCCAACCACTTCCGGAGCGGCGCCGCGCGCGGCCACGACTTCCATGGCGACATCGATTGGCACGCGCAGTGTTCCCTTGCCTTGATCGACCCACGCCGGCTGTTGCAACAGTTTCTTTTCCTGCTCCGCCTCGGCGGCCATGTCCTCGCGGTCGGATTGCGCCGTGGCTCCGGAGTTGGACACCACGAAACCCGGCGCCACCTGCAAGCGCGGCTCCGGCGGCGGCTGTTGCGGATTGGCCGCCTCGATCGGCGTCGGCCGTGGATCGTGCCGCTCGTCGTGCCGTTCGAACCCCTTGAGCAGCCACCACATCAGCGCCGCGGCCACGATCGTCACCCCGACGAGGCCGACGCCGCTGAGCAGGATCGCCCGCAGGTTGATCTCGCGGTCGAACCCCGAGCTCTCGTGATTCTCTTGGCTCTTCTCGTGATGGGAGTGATCAGTCATGGGCGATCGCCTCCGCGAGATACGGATCGTTGACCGGCACCAGCGGATGGCGCTTCAACTGGCCGAGGAACCACCACAGCCAGAAGCCGCCGATGGCGACCGGCGCGGCCAGATACATCCAGTAGAAGGCCGGATTCTGTGTGCCGGTCTCGCCGACATAGGCCGGCTCGACCTGCCAGAAGAGATCGACCAGGCGCATCAGCGCCATCAGGCCCGCCACCCACACCAGCCGCGACGCGCTGCGTTTCAGATCGCGCGACAGGAGCAGCGCGAACGGCAGACCGAAGTGGAAGACCACCAGGGCGAGGGCGATATAGCCCCAGCCGCCGGTGATGCGGTGCAGGTACCAGACGATCTCCTCCGGCTGGTTGCCCGACCAGATGATCAGGAACTGCGAGAAGTTGAAGTAGGCCCACAGCATGGTGAAGGCGAGGAACAGCTTCCCCCAGTCGTGGAAGTGGCCGGGACCGATCACCTTGTCCATCGGCGGCCGGCGCGACAGCCAGAGCGCGAAAGTGATCAGGAAGGCGAGCGCCGTCAGCGCCTGGCTCCCCAGCAGATAGATGCCATAGATCGTCGAATACCAATGCGGCTCGATCGACATCAGCCAATCGACCGCGGCGAGCGTCACTATCAGGCCGTAGGCCACGATGCCGGGACCGGCGAGGAGCTGCATGCGGCGGGTGAGCCCCGGATCGGCCTGCGCGTCCTGCCGCCACGACAGGCGGGAGAGCAGGAAGGCGAAGAGGCTCCAGACTGCGAAGTAGACGAGGATGCGGATGAAGTAGAACGGCACGTTCAAATAGGCCTGCTTCGCTTGCAGCAGCTTGTCGTGCGCCACCACCTCCGGCCGCGCCCAGAGATAGATGCGCCGCATGCCGAACAGCAGAGGCACCGCTGCGATAAGAAGGAGCGGCAGCGTGCGGGCCGCCGCTTCGAGCACCCGGCGGATCACCAGGCCCCAGGCGCCGCGCGTCATGTGATGCAGCATCATGATCGCGAGCGAGCCAGCGGAGATGCCCACCCAGTACACCCAGCCGACCAGCCAGGAGCGGAAGAAATAGTCCGGCGACAGGAACGCACCCAGCAGGCAGACGACGAGCCCCGCGATCCCCGCCAGCAGGGCGGTGCGCTGGAGCCGGTCGACGGCGGCCGGAGCGGCGAACGCCGCGGCTTCGAAAGGGCGGTCGTTCATGGTTTCCCGCTCCCAAGCTGCTGCTCCACCACCGTCCGGCGCTCGGCCGGCAGGTCGGCCAGGTGGGCGTTCTGGCTGTATTGCAGGGCGCGGATGTAAGCCGCGATCGCCCAACGGTCCGCGGGCGGCACCTGCGGCGCGTAGCTCGGCATGACGCCGTAGCCCTCGGTCATCACCTGGTAGAAATAATCGATCGGCACGTTGCGCAGCCGGTCGGTGTGGTACGAGGTCGGCTGTTTGAAGCCGCGGCGCACGATCATGCCGTGGCCGCTGCCCGTGCGGTCGTGGCACGGCGAGCAGAAAATATTGAACCGCTGCTGGCCGCGCTGCAACAGAGCCATCGTGATCGGTGGCGGCCCCGGCGGCAGCGTCTGGCGCGCCAGGGTCAGACCGTCATAGGGAGCGATCGTCTCGCCCGGGCCGCCGCGCGCCACGGTGCCCTGCGGGATCGGCCGCGCCGACAGACCGTCGGCGTAGAAGGTGCTCTGGCGGAACGGCCGCACCTTGTTCTGGTTGTGCATGTTCTGGCGGCAGCCGGCAGCCGTTATACAGACTGCCGCCGCAACGGCGAGGGTTCTAATTCGCAACGTCGGTCACCTCGCTCGCGTTCAGGTCCAGGAGGAAGCGCCGGGTCGCGTCGTGATCGAACTTCGGATCGCTCGCCTCGATCACCAGGAAGTAGCGGTCGCGCGACGCGAGAGCGAAACGTGGCACGTTGAACACCGGGTGATACGGATGCGGCAGACCGTTCAGCGCGAACATGCCGAGCACCGCCGACAGCGCCGCTCCGAGGATGGTGCATTCGAAGGTCGGCACGATGAAGGCCGGCCAACTGTGCAGCGGCCGGCCGCCGATGTTGATCGGATATTCGAGCACCGCCACCCAGTATTGCAACAGGTAGCCGCCGATCATGCCGCACAGGCCGCCGAGCAGCACGATGATTGGCAGCTTCGAGCGGTGATGGCCGAGCGCGTGCGACACCTCTTCGATCGGATAGGGCGTATAGGCGTCGACCTTGCGGTAGCCCGCCTCGTGCACCTTGTGGGCCGCCGCGATCAGCGCGTCGGCGGACGACAGCTCGGCCATCAGGCCGTAGATCGGATGCGCGTGCGAATGCGCCGTCGCCGTCATTGCGGCACCTCCGTCATCTCGCTGCCACGGGAGGGCTCGCCTTTCGTGCCGGGCACGATGGTGCGCATCTCGAAGATGGAGATCAGCGGCAGGAAGCGGATGAACAGGAAGAACAGGGTGAGGAACAGGCCGAGCGTGCCGATGAACGTCATCCAGTCCCACTTCGTGCCGGCGTACATGCCCCACGACGAGGGGAGGAAGTCGCGGTGCAGGCTGGTCACCACGATCACGAAGCGCTCCAGCCACATGCCGACGCTGACGATCAACGAGACCACGAAGAGCCAGAACGGCGAGGTGCGGAAGCGGCGCATCCAGAGGACCTGCGGCGCCAGGCCGTTGCAGAACATCAGCCCGATCCAGTGCCATTTGTAGGGTCCGAGGATGCGGTTCATCGAAGTGAACTGCTCCAGATGGTTGCCGCTGTACCAGGCGAAGAAGAACTCGGTCATGTAGCCATAGAAGACGATCATGCCGGTCGCCAGCATCACCTTGCCCATGTTCTGGAGATGGCGCAGGGTGATGAAGTCTTCGAGGCCGAAGGCGACGCGCAGCGGGATGGCGAGCAGCAGCACCATGGCGAAGCCGGCGTAGATCGCGCCCGCCACGAAGTAGGGCGGGAAGATCGTGGCGTGCCAGCCCGGGATGATGCCGATCGCGAAGTCGAACGACACCACCGTGTGCACCGAAAGCACCAGCGGCGTCGCGAGGCCGGCGAGCAGCAGATAGGCGGTCTCGTAGTTGTGCCAGTGCTTCGCCGAGCCGCGCCAACCCATGGCGCCGAAACCGTAGACGACCTGCCAGAAGCGGTGCCGCGACCGGTCGCGGAGCGTCGCGAGGTCGGGCACCAGGCCGACATACCAGAAGAGGAGCGACACCGTCGCGTAGGTCGACACCGCGAAGACGTCCCACACCAGCGGGCTGCGGAAGTTCGGCCACATGTCCATGGTGTTCGGGTAGGGCATCAGCCAGTAGGCGAGCCACGGGCGCCCGAGGTGGAGCAGCGGATACATGCCGGCGCAGGCGACGGCGAACAGCGTCATCGCCTCGGCAAAGCGGTTGATCGAGGTGCGCCACTCCTGGCGCAGCAGCAGCAGGATGGCGGAGATCAGCGTGCCGGCGTGACCGATGCCGATCCACCAGACGAAATTGATGATCGCGAAGCCCCAGCCGACCGGCTGGTTGACGCCCCAGACGCCGATGCCCTTCCAGAGCAGCCAGGTGACGGCGTTCAGGAACATCATCAGAAGCAGGAACGAGATGCCGAAGCCGATGAACCACCACCTGGGCGTCCGCGACTGGACGACCGAGCTGATCTTGTCGGTCACCGTGGCCGTCGTGTGGCCGGGGGCCACGATCGGCGTCTTGTAGGGCTTCTCGGGCGACTGGAGAGCCGCGCCGTCGTCAAGAATCGCCATGCGGAGTCCTCGTCGGCTCGAGCCGCGGATTGGGGTTGCGCACCTTGGCCAGATAGGTCGTGCGCGGCCGAGTGTTCAGCTCTTCGAGCAGGCCGTAGTTGCGGGGATCGGCTTTCCACTGGCTGACCTCCCACTGCGGATCGTTGATGTCGCCGAACACGATGGCCTGCGTCGGGCACGACTGCTGACAGGCGGTCTGCAGCTTGCCGGCCGGAATCTTGTGCGGCCCGGCCTCCGGCGCGCCGGCATCCTCAATTTTGGCTTCGATCTTCGCCTGCTCGATGCGCTGCACGCAGTAGGTGCACTTCTCCATGACGCCGCGCATGCGCACGGTGACGTCCGGGTTGTAGAGCATGGCGGCGAGCGGGCTCTCGCGGTCGCTGTAGCGCAGGAAGTTGAACCGCCGCACTTTATAGGGGCAGTTGTTGGAGCAGTAGCGGGTGCCGACACAGCGGTTGTACACCATGTCGTTCAGCCCCTCGTCGCTGTGCGAGGTCGCCTGCACCGGGCAGACCACTTCGCAGGGGGCGTTCTCGCAGTGCATGCAAGGCACCGGCTGGTGATGGATCGCCGGCGCGTCGAGGTCCCCTTCGAAATAGCGGTCGATGCGCAGCCAGTGCATCTCGCGGCCGGCCAGCACCTGCTCCTTGCCCACCACCGGGATGTTGTTCTCGGCCTGGCAGGCGGTGACGCAGGCGTTGCAGCCGGTGCAGACGTTCAAGTCGATCGCCATGCCCCAGGCGTGGCCCGGGTACTTCCAGGCCGGATACAGGGTCTCGCCGGCCGCCGGCTTCTCGCGCTCCTTCTGGATCACCTGCGGGTCCTGCTGCAACGCGGCGAGCGTGGTCTTGCGGATCACGTGGCGGCGCTCCGCCTCCTCGCTCGCCAGCTTGGTCTCGTTGCCCTGCGGATCGAGCGCGTGGTGGTTCTGCGTGCAGGCGAACGGGTAGCGCTCGCCGATGCGGCGGATCTCGACCGGCACCGCCCACAGCGCGTCGGAGGTGCGCAGCGCATAGGCGTTGAACCCGGCGCCGCCGTCCGCCCGGCCGTGCGCGGTCTCGGCGCGGCCGTAGCCGAGGGTGAGCACGGCGGTGTTCTCCGCCTGGCCGGGAAGGATCCAGACCGCCGCGCCGGTCTTGCGGCTGCCGACGGTCAGCTCGACGGTCTCCTCGACGCGCAGGCCGAGCCGCTCGGCGGTCTTCGGACCGATCACCAGCGCGTTGTCCCAGGTCAGCTTGGTGAGCGGCTTGGGCATCTCCTGGAGCCAGACGTTGGCGGCGTAGCGGCCGTCGTAGATCGTCGGATCGGGACGGAAGAGCAGCGTGACGGCGTCTTTCCGCGCGCGCGCCTGCTGCACCGCCGCGGCGATCTCCCCGGCTCCCGCCGCCGCGGCAGGACCCGCAGCCGTCACGCTGACCGGCGCCGCCTGGGTGTTCGCCACCAGGCCGTCGTGCAGCACTTGGCGCCACGCGGTATCGAAGCCACCAGCTCCACCGGGGAGCTTGGTCTTCCAATACGTCTGCACCTCGTCGTGCCCCGCGGCGTCCGGGCGGTTGTTGAAGGCGGCCAGCACCTCGATCTCGCTCTTGCCTTCGAACAGCGGCTCGATCAACGGCTGGATGACGCTCGCCGTGCCGTCGTACGCGCGGGCGTCGCCCCAGGCTTCGAGCTCGTGCGCCGCCGGGATGTGCCAGCGGCAGTAGCGCGAGGTCTCGTCCTCATAGAGGCCGTGGTGGATCGACATCTCGACCTTCTGCAACGCCTTGGCGAACTCGAGATCGGCCGGCGCCGTGTACACCGGATTGACGCCGCCGAGCAGGAGCAGCATGTCGACGCGGCCGGCGGCCATGTCGGAGGTCAGCTCGCGCAGCGAAGCGACATGATCGACCGGATCGGCGTCCACCGGCTCGGTGTAGACGATCGTCGATCCGACATTCCCCAGCGCGCCGTTGATCGCATGGATCAGTACCAGCGCCGCGGGCGAGAGATGCTCGCCGCCGGTCACCAGGGAGGCGCCATGATGCGCCTTCAGGTCCTCCGCGATCGCGTCCACCCACGGCTTGACATGCGGATCGGTCACCAGCTCGCTCCCGGACGGCGAGGCTCCGACCGCCTGCGCCAGGGCGGCGATGAACGCTTCGATCTCGGCCGGCGGGAGCTGCAACCGGTGGTCGCTCACCGTCGCCGTGCTGGTCGGACCGCTCTCGATGCAATAGACGCGGCTCATCTGCGGCTGGGCCGTCTGCACGCGCCGCTTCGCCGCGAAGTCGCGGGAGGCGCGGACGCTGCCTGGTCCCTGGGTCAGTGCCTCGGAGTCGAACGCGACGACCACGTCGGCCTTCGAGAAGTCGTGGCGCACCTCCACCGGGCGGCCGAAAGCGCGCACCTGCGCGGCGCGCTCGTGGTGCGGCCCGGCCGGCTCCCAGCGGTGCCAGCGCGCCTTCGGGAAGCGGCTGAGGAGCTGCTTGATCTGGGCTTCGAGCGTCGGCGAGGTCACCGTGCCGGAGAGGATGCGCAACCCGTCGCCGCCAAACGGCTGGCGGGCACGCAGGGCGGCGTTGACGTCGCTCGCGAAGCCGCTCCAGGTGCCGGTGCGGCCGTTCTTGGAGAGCGTCTGCGAGCGCGACGGATCGTAGAGGCAGAGCACGGCGGCCTGGCGGAACGCGTCGGCCGCCCCGAGGCTCGCGGGATGATCCGGATTGCCTTCGATCTTCGTCGGCCGTCCGAGGTGGCTCTCGGCCAGCACGCCCAGCGCATAGCCGGCGTGGGTCAGCGCGGTGGCGAAGAACAGCGGCCGGCCGGGGATCACCTGCTCCGGCTGGCGGACATATGGGACGATCTTCTCGATCGGCTGCCTGGTGCAGGCGGTCAAGCCGGCGAGCGCCAGTGAGGCGCCGGCCAGTTGCAAAAAGCCGCGGCGGGAGACCCCCTCCGGCCATTCCGAAGCCTGGCGCGGAAACTCGCGGTGCAGCAGCTCCTCGAACTCGGCCGTCGCGGCAAGCTCGTCGAGACTGCGCCAGAGCTCCGGCCCCCGCTTCGTGCGCAGGCCCTCGCGCAAGGTCTCAAGGTCGAGCGGCGCGCGCTCCCCGGGCCGGCGAGACGCCTCGGCCTCGCACTTGCCTTTCGTTCCATGGTCGCTGTCCATCAGATCTCGCTCTCTCGTCGTCTGGGGGCAAGCGTCAGCGGTGGCACGTCGAGCAACTCGTCAGCGACTTGACGTCATAGTCCTTGACCAGCTTCTCCTGCAACGCCGTGGCTGCGTCCGGATCGGCGGGAGGCTGCCAGCTCACGTTGAACACTTCCTCCCGCGGCCGCAGGTTCGGTCCCGGATTGCGATGGCAGCTCAGGCACCACTCCATCTGCAACGAGGCGTGCTGGAACATCAGCGGCATGTGATCGACCGACCCATGGCAGGTGACGCAGCCGACGCCCTTGGCCACATGCACGCTGTGATTGAAGTAGACGTAGTCCGGCAGATCGTTCAGGCGCACCCACTGGATCGGCGTGCCGTTCGCGTAGCTCGAACGGACCGGCTCCAGGAGGTCGGCGTTGGTCCAGATCTGGCGATGGCAGTTCATGCACGTCTCGGTCGGCGGAATGCCGGCGAAATTCGACCTCTCCACCGACGTGTGGCAGTACCGGCAATCGATCCCCAGGCCCGCGACGTGGTGCTGATGGCTGAACGGCACCGGCTGGTTGCGCACCACCCCCTGGCCTGTCGCATAGGGCGAACGCAGCAGCTCGGAGTAGACCCAGCCGAAGAAGCCGAGGAAAAAGATCGCTCCGAAGATGCTGACCTTGGCGATCGTATTCGTGCTGCGATGGAAGATCTGCATGAGACTGGCGCTCACTTTGTGAAAGTCGTCACAAGCTCGGCGGCATCCTATAGCACGGGTGAGACACGGCGCAAGACCGTCTCGGAGACAAGCAAGCCCTGAGCCAGGATGCTACATCGGCAACAGCGGGAAGCAAGCCATGGCGCTTACAGCCCGTACTGACGCAGCCGTGCCTTGAGCGTGTTGCGGGAGATCCCGAGCAGGCGGCTGGCCTCGCTGAGGTTGCCGCCGGCCTTTTCCAGGGCCGCCGTAACGAGCCGCCGGTCGTACTCTTCGCGGGCCTCCGGAAAGCTGGCGGGCGCCGAGGCCTCCGTGTCCGGCAAGGGTGGAGGCGGCGGGAGCTCGGGAGGGGAGGGAGGCCATGGCGGGCCGGCCTCCACCCGCGGGAGCCGGAAACGTGCCGGCCGCCACGCTCCAGTTGCGGACGAGATACTGCCGTGCCTGACTCAGCTCGCTCTCGCTGAGCTGGCGCACCCGCACCGTGGCCAGAAGCTCCTCCCAGGCCCGCCGGATCTGCTCGTTGCACGCCTCTCCCGTCTGCGATGTCGCGGCGATCGCCTCCTCGCAGAGAGCCGCGGCCTTGTCGAGCGCGCCGCGGCGGACGAGGCATTCGAAGAGGGTCAGCAGGGTGAGGAAGGCCTGCTTGTACATCTCCTGGTCAAAGAAGGCCTTCACCGTCTGGCGAAAGAGCTTTTCCGATTCCCTTACGCTGCCGAGGGCGTCCAGAAGACGCGCTTCGACCGAGAGGGCCAGAAGCTGCAACCCGAGCTGCGACTTCTTGCAGAGTGAGTTTGCGTCTGCGAGATGTGGGCGCGCCTCCAGAGGCCGTTCCAAGATGATGAGGCCCTCGGCGAGGATGAGCTTCGCCAGAACCTCAAGCCGTGTCTCATGGAGCGGCATGCGCTCAAGGGCGAAGTGGGCTCTCTCGATCGCTTCCGCCGTCTGGTTGGCGGCGAGCAGACAGTTAGCCTCCAGGACGGCGTTGTGCGCGAGAGCCTGCCAATCCTCCAACTCCCGGAAGATTTTCACAGCTCGGCGGACGCAGGCCAGTGCCTTTTCGAAATCACCGAGATCGGTGCACAAAGAGCAGTGGATCGAGAGGAGCCCGGCCTTCAGGCCCGGATCTCCCGTGCCCTGAGCCAAATAGCGCCGCGACTCTTCGATCGCCGAGGCCGCACCCGGGAAATCCGCCGCGAGCCGGCGGCAGTTCGCGGCGGCCATCATGGCTTTTCCCCGGAGGTCATTCTTGAGGGCCCTCGGATTGTGGGGCTCCGGAAGGAGATCCGCGACCACTAGAGCGACACGTGCCTTGCTCTCTCCGAGGAAGGGGTCCGAGAGAGCTGTGGTTCTCGTGTCGGCCAGAATCTCCTCGAACACCTGCAGGCTCTGCAGGGCAGCGGTCGAACGGATCTTGGTGATTTGGCTTTCCGGGCCGAGGTCTTTGATCTCGTTCCACCAAATCCCGGCCTCCATGTCCTCGATCCAACCGTTCGCGTCCGCCTGGAGGATCGCCACGAGAGGGTTGCGGACATCTCCCACCTTCTCCTGAAGCAGGCACTCGGCCCCGACCCTCCGGCAGTGGCGGCACTCCATCACATGCCGGATGGCGCGCGTCGTCTCGGCCTCGCTGGCCGGCCCGCGAAGAAGCCGCAGCAGGGCTTCCCGGCTGAAGTGTCTGCCCATCTCATCCCCTCCATACCATCTTTAATCGGCATTGTAGCGGAAATAGGGGGCGAAAATGCCCCCATGAAGTAAGAGTGTGTCAAACCACGAATTGCGAGCCGTCAGCCGTTGGGGTCGAAACGTCCACCCGCGTCGGTGGTGGTGCCGTCGGAGTCGAAACGGTTGCCTGCGTCGGGGTCGAGGAGGGCCAGTACCAGCAGCAGAAGAGCACGGACCATAGGACAGATCCTTTCCGGGGGTCGAAAGGTATCTGGTCAGCCATTGACCAGGTGTCAGAAATCGAGAACCCCCGGGGCAGTCTGCCCCTTTGCCAGGACAGGGACAAGGGAACGGCGGACCGACCCGGCGACTACGCGCCATCAGCCGTTCGGGTCGAAACGGTTGCCCGCGTCGGTGGTGGTGCCGTCGGGGTCGAAACGGCCACCCGCGTCGGGGTTGACGAGGGCCAGCACCAGCAGCAGAAGAGCACGGATCATGGGGCAGATTCTTTCCGGGGGTCGAGAGGTGTCTGGTCAGCCATTGACCGGATGTCAGAAATCGAGAGCCCCCGGGGCAGTCTGCACCTTTGCCAGAGTCGGGACAAGCGGACCGAAAAGGAGAGAGCCATGGAGAATTCCGTCATCCCGACCCTGACCACCGAACGGCTGTGGCTTCGGCCTCTCCATCAGGCCGATCTCGACGACTACGCCGCGTTGCACGCGGACCCCGAGGTGATGCGCCACATCGGCGAGACCTGGGACCGGGGCCGGGCCTGGCGGCATCTGACCTACGTCGTGGGCCACTGGTACATTCGGGGAACCGGCACCTGGGCGGTGGAGCACAGGGAGACCGGCTCGTTCGTGGGGCTCGCCGGTTTTTTCGAGCCGGAAGGCTGGCCCGGGTTCGAGCTCGCCGGGCGGCTGGCGCGGCGGTGGTGGGGGCAGGGCTATGCAAGCGAGGCCGCACAGGCCGCTCTGCACCATGCGTTCAACGTCTGGAAGAAAGACCGTGTGATCAGTCTCGTCCACCCGGACAACCGCGCCTCCATCCGCCTCGTCGAGCGGATCGGAGAAAAACTGCTGAAGCGCATCGAGCACATCGGGCGCGAGATGTTGTGCTACGGGATCGACCGGCGGCGCCCGCGGTAGAGCCTCAAGAGCCGCGACGACGGTTTGAGCCGCTCCATTCTTCATTACCAGAAGCGGGCGATGGCTTGGATGACGCCGTTTCCGTTCGCCATGAACCGATGACGTTTCGAGCAGAGCCATTCCGACTCATCAGAAGATCGGGGCGGCTTGATCAGCCCCATTCCAGAGCGTCAGAAAACTCGGACGGCTTGGCCAAGCCGATTCTGGAGCGCCAGAAGCCGCGGACGGTCTGACCGGCGCCATTCCGTCGTGACCAGGGGGACTTCAAGCCGTCAGACGTTTCGGATGGCTTGAGCGGATCGGTTCTGGAGCAGCGCAGGGCTCTGCCGCGCCGCCAGACGCAGAGTCAGCCCGGAATGGGCCTGGGTAAAGCGCCCGCGGCCGATTCCGAGCCGGCCGAAGCCTGGGCGAAGCGGAACGGCGTTCTTTGAAAATAGAATCCAACGAGCAGAGGACACTCGACCATCCTCCTGCCCGTATTCGTAGTCACCGTCTGCCAAAGGTGTATTCCGGCGCAGCGAGGAGGAGCACGAAAGAGAAGCGCGCTCTCTTTACCTGTATGGTTCCCGCGCAACTGAAAGGAGCCTGGAGATGTCGCGCCCTCGATCTTTGAGGAGCTTTGCCGCCTGGGCCCGGATCAGCATCGAGCGCTCGTACTCTTGAATGAGCCGCGCGCGCGCGGCGTCTTCCTCCGGGCTCAGACCTTGGTCACCCATCTTGAGATGCAGGCTCTCAAGCTCTCGGCTCGCCTCCAGAGACATGACCTCGCCGGCCAGACGCCACAGCTCGCGGTCGTCCAGCGCTTCCAGAGATTCAAGGGTTTTCAGGAAGTCCGGAGAAAGATCACCGTCGACCGAGAGCACGGTGGGTGCCATGACCGGCTACGCCTGGCTGACCAAGTGGCGGCTGGCGGCGGCTTCGACGATGGCGGCGTTTTCCGGCACCTGGAGGAGGAAGCGGCGGCGCAGGCCCTCGGGCAGCGGCGAGGCCGTGTCGAGGAGGGTCTGGTAGGCGCGGGCAAAGAAGCGCGCCGGATCGGTGCCGCCGCGGCCGTTGAGGCGCAGCCACTCCCAGCCGCGGGCCAGCCGGTAGTCGACGACGGCAAACGAGCCGCCGAGCGGCGGCACGCCGGCCTCCAGCGCCGCCTCGAGCTCGCGGCAGAGCCGGCGGATCTCCGTCTCCTTCCCGTTGGCGAGGGCCGTCTCCAGCAGCCAGCTCCGGTCGCGCAATGCGGCGCCGTGGTCGCCGTGGCGCTCGTGGATCTCCAGCGCCGTCGCGAACGACGTGCCGGCCGCGTCGAGCTGTTGCAGCAGGAAGTGGATGCGGCCGAGGAGCTGCTCGGCGTCGCCGAGGATGCCGCTCTCCGGCGCCAGGCTGAGCTGGAAGTGGGCGCGGCGGGCCTCGGCCAGCGCTTCGTCCAGATTTTGCAGATCGGCGTGGTTCGCCGCGACCTGCAAGCGGGCCAGCGCCTCGCCGACCGCGTCGGCCTTCCCTTCGCGCAGGGCCAGGGCGCGCCGCAACGGCTCGGCGGCCGAGGTCGCGTCGCCCAACAGACCGAGCACCCGGCCGAGACCGAACAGCGCGAAGCTCTCCTCGCCGTCCTCGCCATACTCGCGCAGCACGCGCTCGGCCTCCTGGTAGTACCAGAGCGCCCGCGGGAAGGCTCCCAGGGTCGAGTACACGGCGCCGAGCGCGGAGAGCGACGATCCCAGCGCCTTGAGGTTTTTCTCCTTGCGGCGCATCCGCATGGCTTCGCGGTGGTACGTCTGCGCCTCGCGCAGCCGCCCTTCGCGTAGCGCGATGTTGCCGAGGTGGAAGCGGCAGGTGGCGGCGAGCGCCGTGGAGCCGCGCTCCTCGACGGTGGCGAGGAGGTTCTCGAACAGGTGCCGGGCCTCCTTGTGCCGTTCCTGGCGGGCGAGCAGGCGGCCGAGCTGTAAAAGCAGCAACGACTGGTGCGAAGGATCGGCGTCCAGCACCTGATCGAGAACGGCGCGCAGCGTCCGCTCGCCGTCGGCCAGGCGGCTCTTCTGGAGATCGAGATCCGCCTTGAGGCCGGAGAAGGCGAGGAGCTTGCGCGGCTCGGCTTGCGCAAGCTCGACGGCCCGCGCGACGTCGCCCTCGAAGCGCTCCAGACGGCCGAGGCGGCGCGCCAGCGGGAGGAGCAGCCAGAGGATCTGGATCTCGGTCGCCTGATCGCCGCCGCGCTCGCGGTGCGCGGCGAGCTCCCAGGCGAGACCGTCGAGCACCTCGCGGGCCGGCAGGCTCTGCGGATGCTCGCGGGCGAGCTCGAGGATGCGCGGCACGGCGCCGGGTCCGCCCGAGAGCAGGCGGTAGGAATGCCACAGCCCGCGCGGCCGGTCGTCCGCCGCGGAGAGCACCTCGCCCAGCGCGCTCCGCATGCCCGGCGCGGCTTCCGGATCCACCGTCGCCGCCATCGCCCGGCCGTATGCGGTGGCGGCGAAATCGACGCCGATCCCCCAGGGCGACGGCGACCGGCGCAGCCAGCCGCCGGCGAGGAAGGGCGCTTCCCAGCCCGGAGGCGGCGCCGCGTCGCAGGCGAGAGCCGCCTCGGCCAGGGCGAACGACGGCACCGCGGTGTCCGCCAGGGCGAGGAGGCGCAGCGGCGTCGGATCGCCGAGCGCGCGGGCTTCGGCGCACATCTCCTGGATGAGATGGAACGACGGCTCGAAGTCGATGTCCTGGCGGCCGCTGACGAAGAAGTTGCCGTGGTGCCGGAGCTGGCGGCGCTGGATCATCCGCGACAGCTCTTCTTCGAGCGCCAGCGGGAATCCGCCCGAGGCCTCCACGATCTGCTGCTTCACCTCGGTCGGCATCAGGAGATCGTGGAACAGCTTGCCGGCGAGCGCCGCGAGAGGCGCCGCGGCCATCGGCGGCACGATCACCTCGGGCGCCCCCGCCACCTGCGGACAGCCCGCCCACACCGCCGGGAGGGTCTGGAACGCCTGAAGCGTCTGGAAGAATGTACGCGGCCGGCCCACCAGCACCAGCGAGAAGGAGCTCCCCGCCTCGGGGTGTGCGGCGAGGCCCGCGATCAGTCTCTGCGTCTCGACATCCGCCACGTGCACGTCGTCGCAGACCAGGCGCAGGGGAGCGCCGGCGCGGCGGCTGGCGAGCACCAGCGACTTGGCGAGCAGCTCCGGCAGATCGGACGGCGGCGCCTCGGCCTGGATCAGCCCGGCGAGCGCATCCTTGCCGGCGAGCCGCACGAGCTGCCGCCGCAACGCCGCGAGCGGCCGGGCCGGCTCGTCCCGCCGCCCGCGCAGGCTCACCCAGAGACAGAAGGCGCCGCCGCCTTCTGTCTTCCGGCGCTCCGGTCCCAGGGTTTCCCACACCAGCCGGGTCTTGCCGCAGCCCATCGCGCCGGTGATCCGCAGCACCGCCGTCTCCGAGACCGCCGCCAGCTCGCTTTCCAGATCCGGACGCGGCACATACTCCAGCGGCCGGTCGACCAGATGCGTGTTGTGCCACGGGCGCACGTCGTCGCGCGGCCGGAGCGGGCGGAACAGCGTGACCTGGGTTCCCGACGGCCCTTCATAGAGGCCGCACATCTTCATTTCCAGCCGCGACTCGGCGCGCGCCATCGCATAGCCGGAAAAATAGACCGCGCCCCACGGCAGGATCGGCACCTGCTGCTCCAGGTCGTCGAGCAGAGGCTCGGCGATCAGCTCGGCCGCCGGCGACCGTGGTCCGAGGCCGAGCCGCACCTGGACGGGCAGCAGGAGCACCGCCCGGCGATCGCCGTCCCGCGCCGCCAGCAACCGCTCGCCACAGCGCAGCGCCGTCTCCATCTCCCCCGGATCGTTCGCCACCGGCACGATCGCGAAGCGTCCCGGGCCGAGCCGGACGACACCGGGCAGCGCCAGGAGAGCCGCCGCGGTCTCCGGCGGGCAGACTTCGACCGCGGGGTCCGACCAGGCATGGACCAGAATCGCCGGCATCCGGAGAGGAAGTGAGCGCATAGTTTTGAGAGAGACGTGAAATTGACGATACCGAGTCTGCCATACCCGGGTTACGGGGAACATTACGCGCGAACGCTACGGGAAGGAGCGAAGAGGGTGTTTGGGAAATCGCCACCGGTGGAGCCTCACCCCCGTCCCCTCTCCCATCCCCTCCCTGCCGCCGGGAGAGGGGCGCCACCACCCAGGTCACGCATCACCCTCTGGCTCTCCATTCCCCCCTCTCCCGGAGGGTGGGAGGGGATGGGAGAGGGGGGCCAGGGGGGTGAGGCTACAACGGCTCGAATTTCCAAATACCCTTTAATCCGAGTCAGGCCGGGAGCTGGACCCGGAGCAGGCTTCGGGAGGAGAGACCGGCGTTCCAGCCGAACGCGTCTTCATCCTGAACGCCCGGCTCGCTCGGGCAGTAGGAGCACGGAGACTCCGCCTCGACCTCCCACGCGCTGGCCTGCAGCTCCTGGAGGCTGATCTCGATATCGGAGACGCTGGAGACGCCCGTGACGCTGCGGACGCCTTCGCCGATCGCCTTGAACCGGGAGAGGAAGCCGTTGCCCATGGTCTCCCAGACCTCCAGCGGCGACGCGACGAGATCCACCTTGGTGGCCGTCAGCCAGGCCGCGTAGCGGTCGTGAAACCACGCGCACGCGTCGAGCGAGAGGCGCGCGTTCCCGGCTCCCCGGGCGAGAGCGAAGACGATCTGTCCGAAGACGGCGTCCTCCAGCGGCGCCTCCATCTCCAGAGCCGCCGGCGGTGGCCAGGCCGCGCAGCCGGGGCAGGTGGCATCGAGCTCGACCTGTCCGGCGGCGGCGGCCAGGTCCTCCACCCGCAGCACACCGCCGCTCGCGGTCTCGCGGGCCCGTTCGCCGATCTCCTGGAGCTTGGCGAGGCCGGCCTTCGTCTCCATCAGCCAAGCCGACAGCCATGCGCTCGCCTCGCGAGAGATCCGCATGCCGCGGGTCCCCCGCGCGGTGGAGAAAAGGCTCTGGACCATCAATGCATTACTTGTCCCGGACATCATCAAACCTCCTGCAAGGGATTGCCGACTGCCATGCACCTCTTGGAGCCGGCTTTTGGAAGTTTGGCACCGGCGGAGTTACGGACGACATTACGCGCGGAGGAGGGAAACGGGAGCGGCGCGTTGCCGCTCCCCAGGGTCGGGAACGGAGGCAGGATCAGGCCGGGAGCTGGATCTGGAGCAGACTCTCGGCACCACCGGCGCCGCACGAGGCGTCTTCAAGAACGCCCGGCGGCGGCACGATAGGGCAATATGGGCACGGCGCCTCCGCTTCGACTGCCCACGCGCTGGCCTGCAGCTCCTCGCGGCGGATCTCGCCGCCGGCGATGCCGCGGGCTCCCTTGCCGATCTCGCGGAATTTGGCCAGGAAGCCTTTCCCCATGATCTCCCAGACTTCCAAGGGCGAGGAGACGAGCTCCGGCTTGGTGGCCGTCAGCCACGGCGCATAGGCATCATGGAACCATGCGCTCGCCTCGAGCGAGAGGCGCATCTCCCCGGCGCCGCGGGCGAGGGCGAAGACGATCTGGCCGAAAACGGTATCTTCCAGCGGCGTCTCCCTCTCCAGCCCAGACGGCTGCGGCCAGAGCGGGCAGAACGGGCAAGAGGCTTCCGATTCGACCCGCCAGGCGGCGGCCGCGACATCGTCCATCGTCAGCTCGCTACCGGCGGCGATCGCCGAGCCGGCGCGGGCGTGCTCGCCGATCTCCTTGAATTTGCCTAAAAATCCCTGTCCTTTGTCCGCCCAGAGAGCGATCGGCGCCGCCTTCAATCCCGGCTTCACCGCGGTGAGCCAGCGCAAATACCGCGCTGAAAGCCATGCGCTCGCCTGCCGCGAGACCCGCATGCCGCCGGTTCCCCGGGCAATGGCGAAGAAAATCTGCGCCATCAATGCTTCTCTGTTCCCGGACATGTGACACCTCCTGCAAAGCGTTGCGGTGGTAACCGCTTGATACGCTGCCAGGAGGGGAAAGTTGCGTGGGGTGCCAGAGATCTGACCGGAGCAGAGCTCCGCTCCGGAGGGACGCCGTCAGCTCTCTCGAAAGACGTCGCTGATCTTCTCTGCGACCAGGATCCGATCCGTCCAAGCGTCCAGTTGATCTTTGCCGGCAGACGTCACCCGTTTCCGGCTCCGTGCATCGAGAGGGCCAAACTTTTGCTCGAGCAGGCGGAGCACAAGCCCTGCCTCTCCCTCCTGGCGTCCCCGCTCCAGGAGCTTCTCGTTCCACTCCACAGCTCGTTTTGTCAGCATGGTTCGAAAGTCCTCCAATCCCAGGGTGTCTGGTAACTCGTCCTCGTCTGCGAACCGCACCAGCAACAGCCAGCTCGCGAAGGCGCTCCGCAGCTCGCCATCCTCCGGTTGGTCCAGATCTTTCGCCAGCCGGTCGATGCCTTGCTGGAGACCTTCCGGCTCGGGAGTCTTCTCCAGCCAGAAGAGCGCCGCGACGGCATTACTCTCCTGCGCCGCGAGATCGTCCAGAGCGTAGGATCCCGCGTCGATCAGCTTGCAGGCAAAGCTGGGCCGGAACAGATCGGCCTCCGGATCGACCTCCTCGATCAGGTCGGCCAACTGGAGCGGCGCCCACCAGCGCTCTTCACCATTGTAAAGGACGATGGGGATGACGAGAGGCAGCTTGCCGTCGGGAGACAGCTCTCCTCTCTTGATGAGATCCTGGTAGAGCAGACCCACGTAGACCATCAGGCGGACGGCCATGTACTTCTGGACGCTTGATTGGAGCTCGAGCAGCAGATAGACGTAGACGGGTCTGCCGTCCTTGAGGCGGGCACGCCAGACGATATCGGTCTCCCGCCTGCGGAGCTTCGGGGAGACGTAGCTGGAATTGACCCGCTCCAGAGTCTCGAAGTCCATGCGGTCGACCCAAGCTTGGCCGAAGAATCCCCGGAGGAGCTCGATGATCATCCGCGGGATGGAGAACAAGAGCCGATAGCTCTCGTCGTGCTTTTTCATGCTCCCAGCCTCCCCTTGAGCCCACGGGATCGAATCGAATCCCCGGATTCTGCTCTTCCGGTTACGGAGTCAGGAAATGTTAGCACGCGCGCCGGGTCGACGCTGCCCTGTGCCTTGCGGTACTCTCGCCGAGCCATGCGCGCCAATGAAACGTTGCTCGACCTCTGCCTGGAGCTTCAGATCCTCGACCGGGTGCCGCGGAGCGGCTATGTGTTGCGCGGCGTCGCCGAGCCGGAGAGTGTGACCGAGCACAGTTGGCACGTGCTGTTCCTGGTCTGGGCGCTTGGCGCGCGGAGCGAGGGGATCGATCTAACGCGGGCGATGGAGATCGCGCTGGTGCACGACCTCGCCGAGCTGCGGGTCGGCGATCTGCCGCGGGTCGCGTCGCGCTATTTTCCGGTGGGTGCGAAGAAGACCGCCGAGGCGGCCGCGATGGCGGAGATCCTCGCGCCGCTGCCCGAGCGCGCTCTGGCGCTCTATGAGGAGTACCAGCAAGGCACCACACCCGAGGCCCGGCTGGTGAAGGCTTGCGACAAGCTTCAGCTCATGCTCAAGGTGGCGGTCTACGAGCGCTGGGGGACCGGCGCGCTCGCCGAGTTCTGGGACAATCCGGAGAATTTTCCGGATATGGGACCCGACAATGATTTTCCCGCGGTGCGCGAGCTGTTCGCGGCGCTCCGCGAACGGCGGGGCCAAAACCCGGCCAGATAGATCGCTCTACACGCCGTGCTCGTCGTCGTAGGGCTCTTCCTCGATGATATGGACGGCCCGCTGCGCCTCCAGGGCACGCGCGTCGTCCATTTTGATCCCTCTCCGGCGTAGCAGCCCCTTCACCCTTTCGTACAGTTTGTGGCCGAGCAGCGAATGGGCGCTTTGGGAGATGTCGCGCAGGACGACGCGCAGGTCCTCCGAGCCGCTCCAGTGCTTGCGGGCGTACGGCTCGAGCTCGCCGCCGAACGCCTGGGCGAGGACGGCGGCGGCGAGGACGAGGTCGTCCATGTAGCCGATCGGCCCCAGGACCGCTTCGGGGAAGAGGTCGATGGGCGAGATGAAATAGACCAGCGCACCGCCCACCAGGACGCGGGCCGGCTTCGGCACGTCCTTGTCCAGCGCCAGGCGGACGAGGAGGATGAAGACGTCGGGGACGAGGAGGAGCATGCGGACGACGTCTTCGGGCAGCCGCCCGCCGCGCTTCTCCACAGTGCGAAGGACCCGCCGGCGCAGATGGTCGTAGAAGCTCAACAGGCCCGTGCTGGGATTGTCGGTCATTCAGAAAATATACGCCAAGGCGAGGCCGATCTGCGCTCCCATCATCATCATGTACATGTGCTTCCAGGAGGGGTGGTTCTCCGTCTCGGTCAGCGAAGCCGGATCGCGCACCAGCAGATAGACCGTGTACGCGCCCCAGAGCATGAAGAGGACGCCGAGGGCGCTCAGCAGCCAGGGGTTGCCGGTCAGGATGGCGTGCGACGGATTCTGCGGGTCCCGGAGCCTGGTGCCCAGCGGCAGGAGGATCCAGGGCAGAACGAAGGACGGGCTGATCATCCACGCCGCTTTCTTCACGCCGTAGACGATCGGCAGCGTGCGGCAGCCTCCCGCGGTGTCGCCGGCGATGTCGGCGAAGTCTTTGGTCGACGCGGCGCCGAGCAGGAAGAGGCAGATGATCAGGCCGATGTACCACGGCTCGACCGACCAGATCGGCGCCACCATCGCCCAGCCGGCCAGCTTGAGCAGGATGCCGCGCGGGATCGCCATGGTGAAGTTGGCGAGCATCCCGCGCACCTTGGTGCGCCCGAGCTCCGGCGCCGAGTAGATAAAGGTGAAGAGGAGGCCGGCCAGGTAGATGTAGAAGGTGACGTGCTGCGACAGCGGCGCGGTGAGCTTCTCCAGGAAGGTCTCGTACGGATGCGGCACCACCAGCCAGGTGGGCACCAGCGCCAGGACGTAGAACAGCCAGGTGAACCCCCATGCCTCGCGCCGGCTGAGCGCGCCGGTGACCAGCGGCCGGGTCGGCTTGTTGAGCCGGTCGATCTCCAGGTCGTAGATCTGGTTGATGGCGTTCGAGGCCGCGTTCATGAAGCTGGCGCAGAGCGAGCCGAGGATCACGGTGAGCACCACCGACAGGGTGACGCGATGGGCGGCGTCCGGGTTGTGCACCGAGCCGAAGGCGCAGACCGCGCCGGAGAGGATGCCGAAGAGCGGCGGCAGCAGCGTGAACGGGCGGGCGAGCTGGACGTAGAGCGAGAGCTTGCGGTTCATGAGATGAGGAAAGCGAAAGCGGCGGCGACCAGGGCGCCCACCAGGGTGTTGAGGAAGTTGAGCGCCTCGTTGTCCAGGAGCTGGCGTTTTTCGAGGGCGGCCCCCACGATGCTCTCGAACGTGGTGCCGAGGAACGCCGCGGCGACGACGATCGCGACGCCGGTCCAGCCGTAGAGCCCGACCGCCGCGCCGAATACGCCGAGCAGCAGCGAAGCGAAGATGCCGGCCAGCGTCCCCTCGACCGAGACCGCGCCCTCGGTGCCGCGCGGCACCGGGCGGAAGGTGGTGATCAGGAAGGTGCGGCGGCCGAGGAGCTGGCCGATCTCGCTGGAGGCGGTGTCGGCGGCGGCGGTGGCGAACGCGGCGGCGAACGCGAGACCGAAGAGGACCGGATGATCGGTCAGCGCCGCGAACAGGGCACAGGCGGTGGACACTCCGGCGTTGGCGAAAGCGTGCCGCGCGCCGCGCCGTCCGCCCTCTTCCTGCGCCAGCTTGGCGGCGGCCTTGCGCTTGTAGCCGAACTTGGTGCAGGCGCTGCCGATGACGAAGAAGCCGAGGAGGAGCAGGAAACCGCGCCAGTCGAGAAACGCGTAGATGGCGAAGCCGACGAGGAAACCGCCGATCACTCCGGACAGATTGACCGTGCGCGCCGCGTAGGCCAGGCCGGCGAGAGCGCCGTTGATCACCGCCGCGAGCAGGAGGCGCAACGGCAGGCCCGGAGTGTGGAGGAACGGCCGCCAGTGTCCCTGGGTCAGCAGCAGACAGAAGAGAAACAGCGCCGACACCAGCGGCACGCCGATGTTGTCGTCCAGTCCCTGGGGGAGCGATTCGAGAGCCGCGGCGAGGAGCGCCGTGCCGAAGGCGGCGGCGAACGCGAAGAGCCACGAATAGTGGCCCGGCGCTGTCCATTCGAGAAGCACGGCGGCGGCGACGGTGCCGAACAGCACGTAGGCGATCGTCCCCATCCAGCTCTTGCGCGGATTCCAGGGCAGCTTGCGGCGGCCGAGCGCCATGCCGGCGACCGAGGCCATGCCGTCGCCGAAGGCGAGGATTCCCCACGATGCCGCGGCGACCTCCAGGCGGCGCCAGAAGATCAGCACCAGGAGCAGCACGGCGAGCGGATAGAGCACGATGCCGAGCGACGAGCCGGCGGCGTGCTCGGCGTCGCGCCACAGACGCCGGCCGCCGACGCGCGGCAGCACGAAGAGATTCATGCACAGAGCGGCGGCGGCGGCGACCGCCGACCACAGGGGTCCGAGGAAACGCAGGGAGAAGGCGATCAGCCCCACGCCCATGTGGGTGACCTTGCGGAGGAGCTCGTTGCGGGTCAGGGGCATGTCAGAGCCCGCGCCTCACTTCTTCCACTCGCCCGTCCCCTTGAGCCAGGCGACGGTCTCGGTGAGCCCCTGCTCCAGGGTGCGCCAGGTGTAGCCGATCTCGGCCGCGGCGCGGTCCGAGCGGTAGGCCCAGTCGTGCTTGTAGATGTCCACCAGGTCCGGGGTGAGCTGCGGCGTGCTGTGGCGCATCTGCGCCCACATCTTCTGTAGACCGCCGGCCGCCTTGGCGACGGCGTCGGGGAGGCGCAGGCTGGGGATCTTGGCGCCGGTGAGCCTGCCGACCAGGGCGTAGAAGTCGGACTGGACCACATTCTCGCCGCCGAGCATGTAGCGCGCGCCCAGCTTCGCTTTTTCGAGCGTCAGGGCGACGCCGCGGGCGACGTCCGCCACGTTGACGTAGTTCCAGCGCCGCTCCGGCTTGCCGAGCAGGGCGGGAAGGCGGCCATGCACCAGGTCGAGGATGTGGCGCACGACGATGTTCCCTTCGGTCAGCTCGCCCTGGCCGTAGATGACGCCCGGATAGACCACCATCAAGGGCGCGCCGCCCGCGATGGCGCGGCGGGCAAGGCGGTCGGCCAGCGCCTTGGTGCGCTCGTAGTCGTTGATCCAGACGCGGTCTCCGACTTCGGCCGATTCGTCGAGCAGGCCGCCGGGGCCATTCTCGGTCGGCCCGAGGGCGATGAAGCTGGAGACGTAGACCACCCTTTCGACCGTCCCCGCCTGCTCGGCGGCGGCGAGGACGTTCTCCAGGCCGCCGACGTTGATGCGGTCGAACTGCTCCGCCGGCGCCAGGATCTTGACCAGCGCCGCGGCGTGGACCACGGCCTCACAGCCGGTCGCGGCGCGCACCAGGCTGAGGCGGTCGGTGACGTCCCCTGCGGCGAACTCGACGCCGGCGGGGAAGCGGTCGCGCGAGGAGCCGGCGCGCACCAGCAGGCGGAGCTCATGCCGCTCCGCCAGCTCGGAGACGATGCGACGGCCGAGGAAGCCGGTACCACCGGTGACGAGGATCTTCATCTTGAGCGGGAGCTTACGTCCTTTTCACTTCCGCCCACAAATCGCCGAGCGCGTCGTCCAGGCTGCGCTCCGGCGTCCAGCCGAGAGCGCGCAGCCGGCCGGCGTCGCCGACCAGGAGCGGCAGGTCGACCGGACGCATGCGCTCGGGATCTTCTTCAATGCGGGCGGCGACGCCGGAGAGCGCCATCAGCCGTTTGAGCGCCTCGCCGATCGAGAAGGCGCGGCCGGAGGCGATGTTGTAGACGCCGCCGGGCTCTCCCTTCTCGGCCAGCAGGCGGAACGCCGCGGCGCCGTCGTCGACGTGCACGAAGTCGCGGCGGGCGGAGAGGTTGCCGACGCGGAGGACCGGCTCGTGCTCGCCGCGCTCGATTGCCGCAAGCTGCTGCGCGAAGGTCGGCAGCGCGAAATTCGGCGCCTGCCCGGGTCCGACCAGGTTGAAGGCACGCGCCACCACCGCGCCGCGCGCGAAGGCGAGGCGCTCCGCCGCCGCCTTGGTCATGGCGTACGGCGTGCGCGGATCGACGCCGCGCTCCTCGCGGATCGGCTGCTCGGTATCCGGCACGGATCCATAGACCTCCGCGCTCGACGCCACCACCACCGGCCGGCCGGCCGCCGCGGCGAGCAGGTTCTCGGTGCCGATCACGTTGACGTGGAAGTAGTCGCCCATCCGCTTCCACGACTCGCCGACGTGCGACAGCCCGGCGAGGTTGACGACCGCGTCCGGCGCCGCCGCGCGGACGGCGCGCGCCAGGCCGGCGGCGTCGAGGAGGTCCGCCTCGAAGAGCTGCACCTCCTCGGCGCCCTCGAAACGGGGGCGCTCGACGAGAAACGTGCCGCTCACCCGGTCGCCGCGCTCCAGCAGGTGGCGGGCGAGGCGCGGACCGACGAAGCCGCTGATGCCGGTGACGAGAAGGTGCATCGTGGAAATCCGTCGCGGCCCGGCCTAGCCGGCTGCCTGTTTGCGGTGCGCCAGGGTGCGCCGCCAGTAGTCGAGGAGGTCGCGCAGCGTCTGCTCGAACGGAATGCGCGGCTCCCAGCCGGTGTCGGCGCGGAACTTGGAGCTGTCGCCGATCAGGATCTCGACGTCCGACGGGCGCAGGCGCTCGGGGTCGACCTCGATCGTCACTTTGACCTTGGCGAGGGAAATAATGCGGTCGAGCAACTCGCTGATCCGGATGCCGTGGCCGGTCGCGATGTTGTACACCTCGCCCGGCTTGCCGTGATTGACCGCCAGCCAGTAGGCGCGCACCATGTCGCGCACGTCGGTGAAGTCGCGGATCGCCTCGATGTTGCCCACCCGGATCACCGGCTCCTGCATTCCCAGCTCGATGGCCGCCACCTGGCTGCAGAAGTTGGAGGTCACGAACACCTGGCCGCGCCGCGGTCCGGTGTGGTTGAAGCCGCGGGTGCGGATCGCCTTCAGCCCGTAGCTCTGGAAATACTGGTAGCCGAGGTAGTCCTGGGCCACCTTGGAGACCGCGTACGGCGAGAGCGGGCGCAGCGGATTGGTCTCCTTGATCGGCACCTCGTCGGGCAGCACCAGCCCGTACTCCTCGCTGGAGCAGGCGATCTGCACCACCGGATCGAGCTTGAGGGCGCGGATGGCCTCGAAGAGGTTGGTCTGCCCGGAGACGTTGGTGGTCAGCGTCTCGTTCGGCGCCGACCAGCTCGACGGCACGAAGCTCTGCGCCGCGAGATGGAAGATGAAGTCCGGACGCGAGCGGTCGAGCGCGTTGTACATCGAGGTGTAGTCGCGGAGATCGGTCTCCAGCAGCTTCACCTTGGAGCGCAGGTGCTCGATGTTGTCCATGCGGCTGCGCCAGCGGTAGGTGCCGAACACCTCGACGTCCGGGTGCTCGGCGAGCAGAAACTCCGCCAGGTGCGAGCCGGCGAAGCCGGTGATGCCAGTGATCAAAGCCCTCATCAGGGTCTCCCTTGTCGAATCCGGGCGAGGTAGTCGGCGAGCCCCCAGACCCAGGGCTCCACGCGGCGGCCCATCAGCGACTCGAAACGTTCGACGTCGAGCACGGACCAGGCGGGGCGCGGAGCAGGGCGGGGAAACTCGGCGGTGGTGACAGGCAGCACGTCCACCGTCTCTGCGGGCGCGGCCCAGAGGGCCGCGATCTCGCGGGCGAACGCGTGCCAGGTGACCGGCTCCCGGTTGCGGTAGTGCACGATGCCGGTGACTGGAACAGGCGCGAGATCGAGGATCGCCCGCGCCAGGAACGGTGTGTAGGTGGGAGCCCCCGTCTGGTCGGCGACGACGCGGAGAGGCAGGCGCCCCTGTTGGATCAGATGCACCATGGTGGCGGCGAAGTTGGGACCGCCCGGACCGAACAGCCAGCTCGTGCGCACCACCAGGGCGTTCGCCTTCGAGTCCAAATACCGCAACGCCTGGCGCTCCCCTTCGAGCTTGCTCTGCCCGTAGACCGAGAGCGGCGCCGTGGGATCGTCCTCGCGGTAGGGCGTCGTCCCCTTCCCATCGAACACGTAGTCGGTGGAGACGTGGATCAGCCGCGCGCCGCCGGCCGCGGCCGCGGCGGCGATGTTTCCCACCGCGGCGCCGTTGACCGCGAAGGCCTGCTCACGCCCTTCTCCTTCACAGGCGTCGACCTTGGTGTAGGCGGCGGCGTTGACCACCAGCTCCGGCCGGAAGCTCTCCATCCAGTAGCGCAGGCGGCCGGCATCGGTGACGTCGGCCTGCTCGCGCGACAGGGCGAGCGCGGCCTGGCCGCGTCGGCGCGCCTCCGCGGTCAGAGCGCGGCCGAGCATGCCGGTGCCGCCGAGGATCAGACAGCGCAAGCTAGGTGATCCCCACCTCGGAGTTGTCCCCGAGCATGAAACGGTAGGCCTTGGGTTTGAAGTCGGTCTTCACGATGCGCACGTTGCGGCCGATCAGCGAGCCGTCGATCCGCAGCGGGATGTCGCGGATCTCCGAGTCGGCGAGGATGATCGAGTTCTCCACCTCGCAGCAGACCAGCTTGCAGCGCTCGCCGATCGAGGTGTACGGGCCGACGAAGGCGTTCTCCAGACGGGCGCCGTCGCCGATGACCACCGGACCGCGCACCAGCGAGTCGATCAGCTCGACGCCGGCGCCGATCTCGACCTTCCCCTCGATGCGGCTGTTCTCGCCGATGGCTCCGAGCGCCCCCAGGGTGGCGCCGCGCCCGGCGCCGAGCCCTTCGAGCACGATGCGGTTCGCCTCCAGCATGTCGTCCAGCTTGCCGGTGTCCTTCCACCAGCCGCGCACGATGTGCGGATGGACGTCGAGGCCGCGGTCGATCAGGTCCTGGATGGCATCGGTGATCTCGAGCTCGCCGCGCTTCGACGGCTTGATGCGGCGCACCGACTCGAAAATGGTCGCGTCGAACATGTAGACGCCGACCAGCGCCAGGTTGCTCTTCGGCTCCTTCGGCTTCTCCACCAGCCGGAAGACTTTACCGTCCGGGGTCAGCTCGGCGACGCCGAACTGCTCCGGCGTCGGCACCTCGGCGAGCAGGATCTCGGAGTTGCAGCCCAGATCCCTGAACTCGTCCACCAGGCCGGTGATGCCGCCGGCGATCAGGTTGTCCCCCAGGTACATGACGAACGGCGAGCCGGCGAGATACTCCTCGGCGATCATCACGGCGTGCGCCAGACCGAGCGGAGCGGACTGCTCGATGTAGGTGATGCGGGCGCCGAAGCGCGCGCCGTCGCCCACCGCGGCGCGGATCTCCTCGCGCGTGTCGCCGACGATGATGCCGATGTCGGTGATCCCCGCCGCGACGATCGCCTCGATGGCGTAGAACAGCACCGGCTTGTTCGCCACCGGGACGAGCTGCTTGGCGGACGTATAGGTCAGGGGACGCAGGCGCGTGCCTTTACCCCCCGACAGGATCAAGCCCTTCATGTCACCTCCGAGGAAACGCGTTACTGGACGATCGAGGTGCTACGGCTGGTCAGGTCGAGGAACGTGCCGACGTTCTTCAGGCTCAGGGAGAAGCGGATCTCCTTGTCGCTCTGTGTCGCGGCACCGACGCCGGTGCCGGTGCGGAAATCGCGCAGCTCCAGAATGACCCCGTAGCACTGCGACGTCCAGGTCAGGAGGTAGCGCTGCTGTTGCAGCAGGTGGAGCTGGATGTCGTAGTTGACCTGCCCTTCGAGCCGCAGCCTGCCCGGCAGCACGGCGATGCCGCCGTTCAGCCGGATCTGGTTGCCCAGGGTCTGCCCGTTGTCCGTCTCATAGCGGGTGAACCAGGTCAAGCCGATGAAGTTGGCGGACGGCAGACCATAGTTGCCGGAGACGCCGGTCGAGGCGATCCGCTTGTACAGCGTGTCGTAGGTGCCCTCCAGCTTGAGGTTCGTGCGGTCGCTCGGATTGAAGCGCAGCAGCCCTTCGAGCGGTCCGGCCTGGGAGCTCCGCGTGCCGGTGGTCACGACCCCGGGCGTCACCAGGCCGCCGTTGACGTCGCTGACGCTGGCCACGCCGAGGAGCGGCTGGGTCTTGTCGAAGCTGTAGCTGCGGGCGATCTCCAGGAGCAGCACCTCGCGGGCGCTCTGCTTCTCGTCCGCGGGCTTGCCGAGGACCCGGCTGTCCAGGGCCACCCGGCCGATGTTCGAAGCGAACTGCGTATCGACCTCGTCGAACTGCGGGATGCTCTGCTGCTTGTCGAAGATCCCCTGGTAGGTGTAGGTGAAGCGCGGCTCGATGACGTTCTTGAACTTGCCGAACTTGCCCAGGTCGACGTCGAAGATGCGCGAGAACGAGGGACCGACGATCTCGGCGCTGCCGTACGGCAGGGTGCGGGTCGCCGCCTGGCCGCGGAAGTCGGTGACCGTTCCGGTGTCCGTCGTCCGGGTCTCCAGGGTGTCGCCGTACCAGGTGAGCCGCTCGCCGCCGGTGACCGACATGGAGAGCCAGGTGAACGAACGGATCGGCAGCGTGACCTGCGGGAAGAGGTCGAAGCGCCCGTACTTGCCGGCGTAGCTGTTGGGCTGCGACACGTCGAGATAGGCCGCCGAGCCGTCGAACTGCACGTAGAACGGCGATTTGCCCACCTGCGTCGAGCGCAGGTGGTAGTCGACGTCGGGCAGCTTGCGCTGGATCACCGTGTTCGTCGTCGTGGCGTCGATGAACGTCTCGCGGTTGTCGAGCAGGATGTTGAGCAGGTTCGGACCCCAGTTGCCGGTCGCCGACGCCTTGCTGTCGAGGAAGCGCACCGTGTTGCGGTCGAAGTCGCGCTCGAAGTCGCGGAAGAAGTTGAAGTCCGAGTAGTTCAGATAGTGGACGAGACCGCGCATGCCGTACGGCAGGTCGTTGGTGACGTGGTCCCACTCCACCTTCCAGCGCCACGCGTCGTGCGGCAGCTCGCCGGGGAGCTTCGAGCCGTCGTGCACCATGTAGCCGATCAGGTCGCCGGTCGTCCCCGCGGTCGGCCGGTAGCGCAGCTCGTCGCCGATGCCCAGGAAGTTCTTGGTGAACAGATCGGTGTGGATCGTCGTGTCGTAGCTGCGGCCGAGGGTCTGGAAGTAGGCGAGGCCCAGCTCGGCGCCGCGGCTGTTCGAATAGCCGACGTTGGGCACCAGGAAGCCCGAGGAGCGCTCGGTCTTGGCCGGCCAGACGATGTAGGGCACGTAGAGGACCGGCAGCTTCTTCACCAGCATCGACACGTTGTGCATGTGCGCGTAGCCCTCCACCTCGACGCGCGCCCGGCCGAGGCGGAAGCTCCAGTCCGGAACCTTCTGGTCGCAGGAGGTGAAGATGCCGTTGCTGACCTCGTAGGTGTTGTCCCCGGTCTTGTCGATCTCGGTGCCGCTGAAATAGTAGTCGGCCGCGACACGGGCGGTCGCCTGCTTCAGCTTGCCGGTCTTGCTGTCGAGATTGAATGTCGCCGAGATGCCGGTCATCCGCCGCGGTCCCTGGTCGATGACGACGTTGCCGAGCGCGATGACGTCGCGCGTCGACAGGTCGATCTCCGCCTGGTCCGCCTGCATGTCGATGTCCTGATAATGGATGTGCACGTTGCCGGTGAGCACCGCGTAATCTTCGCGCTTGTACTCCAGCGTGCCGGCCGAGCCGACCGCGGCGCCGCCCTCTTTTTTCCCCTTCTGCGGCGGGAACTTGAGCTGGAACTGCAGCTCGTCCGGGTTGGGCGGCAGCGGCGGCGGAGCCTTCGGCTTGGCCGCCGCGGGAGGAGTCGCGGGTGCAGGCGCCGCCGGAGCCGGCTGCGGATTGTTGGTGACGCCGGGGCCTGCCATCGGCGGCGCCGGAGGCGGCGCGGGCGTGGTCGCCGGCGCCGGGGACGCGGGAGGCGGTTGCTCCTGGGCGTCGACCATCGCGGAGGTCAGCGCCAGGCAGCACGCCAGGAGAAGGCTCGGGGAGATCCTGTGCGAGTCGGCCATGGACGGCGTTAGTCTAACCGCTCGATCACCATCGCGGTAGCCTCGCCGCCGCCGATGCAGATGGCGGCGCAGCCGAGCCGCCCTCCGCTCTGCCGCAAGGCGTGCAGCAAGGTCACCAGGATGCGGGCACCGGAGCAGCCGATCGGGTGGCCGAGAGCCACGGCGCCGCCGCGGACGTTCATCCGCGCCGCGTCGAGGCCGAGATCACGCTGGAAGGCGAGGGCGACGACGGCGAACGCTTCGTTGACCTCCCAGAGATCGATGTCGGTGGTCTTGAGACCGGCCCGCTCGAGCACCGCCCGCGCGGCGCCCACCGGCGCGGTGGTGAACCACTCCGGCTTCTGTGCCAGCGAGGCGTGCGCCACGATGCGGGCGAGCGGACGCGCGTTGAGCCGCGCCGCGTGGCCGGCGGTGGTGAGCACCAGGGCGGCGGCGCCGTCGTTGATCTTGCTGGCGTTGGCGGCGGTCACCGTGCCGTCCTTCTGGAAGGCGGGGCGGAGCGACGGCATCTTGTCGAGGTCGGCCTTGAACGGCTCCTCGTCGCGGTCGATCTTCACCTCCCCTTTTTTCTGCGGCACGGCGACCGGCACGATCTCCTCGGCGAACAGCCCCTTCTCCGTCGCCTCGCGGGCGCGGCGGTAGCTTTCCAGCGAGAAGGCGTCCTGCTCGGTGCGGCTCAGCTTGTACTCGGCGGCGCAGAGCTCGGCGCAGCTCCCCATGTGGACGTCGTTGTAGGGATCCCACAAGCCGTCGTGGATCATCGAATCGAGCAGCTTGCCGTGGCCGAGGCGCAGACCGTCGCGCGCGCCGACCGCGAGATAGGGCGCCTGGCTCATGGTCTCCATGCCGCCCGCGGCGACGACCTGGAAGTCGCCGCAGCGCAGGTCGTTGGCGGCGATCATCACCGCCCGCATGCCGGAGCCGCAGACCTTATTCAATGTCAACGCGCCGGTCGCCGGCGGACAGCCGGAGCCGAGAGCGGCCTGGCGCGCCGGAGCCTGCCCCTGGCCGGCGGGAAGGACACACCCGAGATTCACCTGCTGGATCTGCTCCGGAGCGACTCCCGCCCGCTCATAGGCGGCGGCGAGCGCCCGGGCACCGAGAGCGTGGGCCGGCAGGCTCGACAGGGCACCCTGGAAGGTCCCGATCGGCGTGCGCACCGCGCTCAATATGACAACATCGTCCATGACGTCTGCGTCTCCGCTGGAATTGGATGGGTCCGAGCCGTCCGCGCGGGCGGGCGGACCGGGCGCCTGATCGTAGCACAGGGCTCCCGTGTAGAATCCCCGCCGTGCGCGCCCTCGGCATCGACTTCGGGGAGAAGAGAATCGGCCTCGCGGTCTCCGAAGGATCGCTGGCCGTGCCGCTCTGCACCCTGCGGCGCCGCGACGACCGTTCGGCGCTGGCGGAGATCGCCGCCATCGCCCGCCGCGAAGAGATCGGCCGCCTGATCGTCGGCGAGCCGCTCGGGCTCGACGGCACCCGCGGCGCGGCCGCCGTACGCGCCGGCCGTTTCGCCCGCCGGCTGGCCGAGCTCACCGGTCTCCCCCTGGAGCTGGTGAACGAATCGCTGACCAGCGTCGAGGCCGCCGAACGGCTGCGCGCCGCCGGCGTCGATCCGCGGAAGCACCCCGAACGGCTGGATTCGATGGCGGCGCAGATCCTGCTCCAGGAAGCGCTGGACCGGGAGGAGGGATGATGGCGACAACTCAGGGGCGGGGACGGACCGGCAAGAAAAAGACGAGATGGGGATGCAGTGGCTGCCTGTTCTTCCTCCTGCCGCTCTTCCTCGTGGCGGCCGGTTTCGCAGGGTGGGCCTGGTGGCGGGTGCAGCATCCATTCCAGGGGTATCCGGGCAGCGAGCGGCTGGTGACCATCGCCCCGGGCACGAGCGCGAGCCTGGCCATCACCCATCTGGAGAGCGAAGGCGTGCTCGCCGACGCCCGCCTCGCCCGTCTCTATCTCCGCTTCCGGATGGGCAACCGGCCGATCCAGGCCGGTGAATACCGCTTCCGCGGTCCGCTCAACACCGAGCAGGTGCTGGGCAAGCTCATCCGCGGCGACGTGATCAACCTCCTGGTGACGCTGGTCGAGGGGATGACCCTGGAAGAGACCGCCGACAAGCTCGTCGACTCGAAGCTCGGCCGGCGCGAGGTCCTCCTCGACCTGATGCGCTCGCCCGAGCTGATCGCCGATCTCGATCCGGAGGCGAAGGATCTCGAAGGCTACCTGCTCCCCGACACCTACTCCTTCGCTCCGAAGACGGACGAAAAGGTCGTCGTCGCCACCATCGCCAAGACCTTCCACACCCGCTACGAGCACCAGATCCTGCCGCTCCGCGACCGCCATCCCGACCGCACCCTGCGCCAGATCGTCATCCTGGCGAGCATCGTGGAGAAGGAAGCCAAGATGCCCACCGAACGCCCGATCATCGCCGGCGTCTACAGCAACCGCGTGAATCGCCACATCGGCCTCGCCGCCGATCCGACCGTGATCTACGCCCTGAAAAAGCTCGGCCGCTGGGACGGCAACATCCACAAAGCCGACCTGCAAGTCGACTCCCCCTACAACACCTACCGCTACGCCGGCCTCCCCCCCGGCCCCATCTGCTCCCCCGGCATCGCCAGCCTGATCGCCGCCGCCGATCCCGCGGACGTCCCATACCTCTACTTCGTGAGCCGCAACGACGGCACCCACGTCTTCTCCACCACCCTCGAAGAGCACAACCGCAACGTGGAGATCTGGCAGAAGAGATATTGGAGGGAGAAGCGGGCTCACGGAGGGTGAGGCGGGACGCGGGCCCTCACCCCGGCCCCCATGGCCTCCTTTCCCAGGATTGAAATCCTGGGCTGGACGCCCTTGTCCCTGCGGGACGGCTCCTCGCCTTCCTTTGTGTCATCCTGAGGGAGCCTTGGCGACCGAAGGATCTGGATGGGCGGCCGAGCCGATGGACCTCTCCGGCCACCGAAGACCGACCCCTGTCCGGCAATACCTCGGGGCCGTCCGCCAATACTTCGTCTTGGTCCGGCAATACTTCGCCGCGACGGTCCCCCGACTCGAAGCCGTCCGGCAATACCTCGCTACCGTCCCCAAATACTTCGTTCGTGTCCGCTAATACTTCGTTGGGACCGTTCCCCGGCCCGGCGCTGTCCGGCAATACTTCATTTGCGTCCGGAAATACTTCGTTGGCCGAGCTTCTCCAAGTCGGGCGGGCGACTTCCGGGTCTTCTATGAAGTGGAGGTTGAAGCTAACATCGTAGTGGTCAGGGCAGTTGGCTGGAAAGAACACAACCGCCTTCTGGTTCGAGGTAAGGAGTTCCTGCTATGAAGACAATCGATGCTGCCGCGGTTTCCGGCCTCGCTGAGCTACTGGCCCTCGCCAAGGATGAAATGATCCTGCTCACGACTTCCGAGGGAAGGGAGTTCATCCTGACTGAAGTGGGCGCTGATGACTTTGGCGCCGAGGTCGAGGCACTCAGCCTGAACCCGGAGTTCACTGCCTTTCTAGAGGAACGGTCTCGGGAGACCAGTCGGGTCTCCCTCTCGGAGGCAAAGAAGCGCCTGGGACTTGATTGAGCTCCGGATTGCCGCGGCTCAGCCTCGCCCGTCCATCCAGCGGCCAGGGCGAGCGATCGATGAGGCGGCACCGAACGAAAGCGTCTCAATCCACCGGCGGATGCCAACCGGCCGCGATCCAGACCTTTCTCGCTCGAACCAGGAGAGGACGGTTGAGGCGGAGCTCCTTCGCCGTGGCCCGGCCGACGGCTGTTTTCCCGACGATTCGACAGCCCGAATCCGCCCAGAAAAAGTGCTCTTCCCAACTCTGCTCACGAGGGTTGAACAGCCGGACGATCTGGCCGCTCTCCGGATCGCGGGCAGAGATCCGATGACCTTTGGAGCCGTTACAGGCCGAGCAGGCCAGCCAAAGGTTCTCTTCGACGGTAGGACCTCCAAGAGCCTGGGGGATGAGATGGTCGATCTCCATGGAGAGACCAACGACCAACTCCGAGGTCAGACAGTAGCCGCAGCGATGGCGAGCCTGTTCAGCAACGCGGTCGCGCAATCTCTTCGCGACATAGTCCGAAGTCATCGCACGGTCAGGAGGCTGGAGATGTCGTGACCGCGCTCCTTCAGGAGTCGGGCTGCTTCCGCACGTAGCAGCACAGCTTGGTCGTATTGCTCAATGAGATGCTCCAGCGTCTCCTTCTCGGCCGGCGTCAATCTTCCTCGTTGCTGTTTGAGGTTGAGCGCTTCGAGTTGCAACCTGCTTTCCTCGGAGAGTCGGTTTTGGGCAGCCCGCCAGAGCTCCTCTTCGTTCAAGAGCTTGAGCTCCTCGATCGCCCTGGCCACGTCGAGAGACAACTCCTCTTCCTCTGCGGCGACCGTGGCGACCGCCGCCAGCAACTCCGCCTCCAGGCTTCGGTGCGCCCGTTCGGCCCGGCTCTGGAAGTGGTTGTACAACGGCCCTGGCAGATGAAGCCTTACAGCATGAGCGGCCATGCGCCCTCCTTGTGCCTATTCATAGTAGCAGGGGCGTCGACGCCGCAGACCACTTGGTCGCAGCCTCCAGTTGCAGGAGCCCCTCGCCACTGTCGCGGAGTCGGACCATGCTCCATCTCCTGGGCTCAGACCGGGGCGCTTATCAGCAACTAACCCTGCTCGTTTCTCTTGGCATCCGAAACGAACCCTGCTAGTTTCTCTCAGCATGATGACCCCGCAACTGCGCCGTCTCATCCTGGCCGAGAATCCCTGGCTGCGAGGGGAAGAGCTTCTGTCCTGGATCCGGCACTTCCTGCCCGCGAGCTACATCCCGCGGCGGCAGCGCCTGGTTGCCGATCACCGGGTCGTGCTCGTGGTGGGACCTCGGCAGGCCGGTAAGTCGACGCTGATCTGGAAGACGCTCGGAGAGACAGCTGAGCCTGTCCTCTATGTCAACTGCGAGGAGCCCTCGATGCGCGAGTGGCTGTCGTCTCCAGCCGAATTCCTCGCGGACGTCAGGGAGCATGCCGGCGCGGCACGGGCGCTGTTCTTCGAGGAAGTGCAGCGGCTTCCCGAAGCGGGCCTTTTTCTCAAGGGGCTGGTCGACCGGCGGACCGGTCTGCGGATCTTCGCCACCGGCAGCTCCTCGTTCGACCTCGAAGCGGCGACCCGCGAATCGCTCGCCGGCCGCGCCCAACGCCATCTCCTTCTGCCGTTGTCGTTGGCAGAGGTGGACATGGCCTTCGAAGGCGGTTCTCTGGCCCGGGAGGAAGAGCTCTCGCAGTTGGTGGAGCGGATGATGGTCTTTGGTGGGTATCCGACCGTGTTGACGTCGGACGACCCACGCCGGGACTTGGCCTCGCTAGTCGAGGCTTTTGTGGTGCGCGACGCCTCAGACCGCTTCCGCATCCGCCACACGGCCGCTCTGCGCAAAATCCTGGAGCTCGCCGCGAGCCAGATCGGCAACCTGGTCAACCTCTCGGAATGGGCCGCCTTGAGCAACGTCAGCAACGACACGGTGGCCGACTACTGCCGCCTGCTCGAAGAGACGCACCTGATCCGCATGGTGCGGCCGTTCGTCGGCGGCAAACGTGCCGAGATCACCAGCGCGCGCAAGGTCTTCCTCCTCGACAATGGCATCCGCAACCAGCTCTTCGGAGGCTTCCAGCCGGCGGCGGACCGGCCCGACCGCGGCGCGCTGCTGGAAAACCTCGTCTTCACCGAGCTTGCGAAGACAGCGCATCCCCTCCTCGACGGTCTCTCCACCTGGCGGAGCAAATCCGGAGCGGAGATGGACTTCGTCGTCGAGCACCAGGGCCGATTGCTCGCCTGCGAGGTCAAGGCCGGCGACAGCCGAGGGCTCCTGAGCCGTTCGGCGCGAAGCTTTCTCGATGCCTATCAGCCCGAGCAGCTCCTGATCGTCAACCGCCGAGACTTTCCAGATGCCGAGATCGGTCCAACGCGCGTCCGCTTCCTCCGCACCGAAAAGCTCAGCGACGCCGTCGAGGCGTTCCTGACCGCCGATCGCGTGCCTGGCGGCGCCATCCCCTAAACCAAATCCGCGGCACGGTGTCTATCTAAAGGACGGGGCCGGAAGAGGCGCCAGGACCGGGGGGTCGCGACCCCCTCGGCTCCGGCCCCACTTTTTTCTCTCCCTCTCTCAACAAAACCGGACGGACCGTGTCTCACTGAGCGTGGGCCGGGAGTCTCGCCTCGAAGGGTCCGGACCAGCCCTTCCCCCGGCCCCACCCTTTTTCCGTCTTCCATCTGCCGAGATCTCCGGTCGCAAAAATATAACGTCTCTGGAACCGACAATCTCACCTCGTCTCCTTAAGCTGGCTTGCAGTGGCCCTGGCGCTGGGCGCCTGGGCCGAGCCGACGAGAGGAGCAGCCATGGAGACGAGAGAGCGGAAGAGTGGACTTCTCAATGACTTGATCCGGCGCGTGGACGCCGTGATGGCCCGGGAACGGGATACGAAGCGGTTGGCCGAACGGGTGGGCGAGGTGCTCCGGCCGTTCCTGGGCCGCCCGGGGCTGCTGGAGCCGGCACAGCGCGAGGCGGATCCGACGCGCTACCGGCAGCACATCCTGCACGTCGCCGACGACGGCAGCTATTCGCTCGTCGCCCTGGTCTGGCTGCCGGGCCAGGCGACGCCGATCCACGATCATGTGAGCTGGTGCGTGGTCGGCCTGCACGAGGGGTGTGAGCAGGAGGATCACTACGAGCGGGACATCACCGTCCGCGACGGATATCCGGACGAGTATCTGCTCGCCACCGGCACCTCTTTCAACCAGGTCGGAACCATCGCGACCCTCAACCCGCCGGGTGACATCCACGTGGTCAGCAATCCGGGACCGGGCATGGCGATCTCCCTGCACATCTACGGCGCCGACGTCCGCAAGCTCGGCTCGAGCATCCGCCGGTGCTACGACCTGCCGGTCTACCACGCCGAGCCGGTGCGGATCGCTTCCTGACCTGCCGGCCGCCGGGCCGTGTACAGGACGTGGGCGTGCGGATATCCCGCGCCCACGTCCTCGGCTGTGAACGCCTCGAAGCCGATCCGCTCCAGCCGTTTTTGCATCTGCTCCCGGGTCTCGTAGGTGAAGGCTTCGCCGAGGGTCATGCCGAGGAGGTCGGCGACTTTTTCCTGGGTGCGGTTCCAGAGCGCTTTCAGGCGATGGCCGGGATCGATCTCCTTGAGCAGCAGGAGACCTCCCGGCTGCAGGCGGTCGAAGGCGTGGCGGAGGAGCGGGTCCCAGCCGGCGAGGGGGATGCGATAGAGGACGTCGAGAAGGCTCACGGCGTCGAAGGTGCCGGCGACGGCGTCGGCGTAGCCGGCGACGAAATGCACCCGCGGGTGACGATAGGTCGCGAAGACCTTGCGGGCGTCCGGCTCGACGGCGACCGCTTTCGCGGCGGCCCACTCGACGGCGAGGCGGGCGAAGGTGCCATGGCCGGCGCCGAGGTCGAGGAGATGCGCTCCGGAGGGCACGGCGGCGAGCACGCGGAGGAAGGGGCAGGTGAGGAAACGGCCGACGGCGTGCGCGCGGACGGAGGGTGCCAAATCGGCATAGGTACGCCGGACCAGAGAGAGGGCGACAGAAAAATCCGGCATTTCCATGGGTGACACCACGGCGGCAGGATATAATCCTGGCCCTCGTGTTGGACATGATGCCGGTGACACCCGACTTGCCGGTCACCCGTTCGCGGTGGCTGTCTCCCTCCCTCCTGCTCGGCTTCGGGGCGGTGGCGGCGGCGCGTGTCCTGACGGTGCCGCGCAGTCTCTGGGAGGGCGACGAGGTTCTCTTCGTCAAGGGGATCGAGCGGTTCGATCCGCTCCATCACCAGCCGCACCCGCCGGGCTATCCGCTGCTCATCGGTCTCGGCAAGCTGCTCAATCTTCTCCTCCACGATCCGTTCGTCAGTCTGGTGACGCTGAGTGTGATCTCGTCCCTGATCGGCTATCTCGCGCTGGTCGACGCCTTCCGGCGGATCGGCGGCTCGGAACGGGTGGCGGTGGCCGGTGCCATCCTCTTTCATCTGTCTCCCGCCATGCTGATCTATGGGCCGCTGCCCCTGTCGGACCCGCCGGCTCTGATGTTCCTCTCCCTGGCTCTGGCCGCCGCGGCGCGCCTGCGGGAGAGCGCGTCGCCGGGGCCGGCTCTGGCGCTCGGCGCCGCGGCCTCCGCGGCGGTGGGGTGCCGGCCGCAGCTCGCTCTCGCCGTGCTGCCGATGCTGGCGGTGGCGCTCTGGCCGGCCAGGCCCCGGTGGATGGTTGTGGGGCTGGGTGCATTCGGCGCCGTGTCGCTCCTCTGGTTCGTGCCGCTCGTCGTCGCAGTCGGCGGGCCGGCCGGACTTCTGCCGTTCCTCGGCAAGCAGGCCGGCCTGGTGGCGCAATACGACGCCGGCGCGCCGCGGGCCGGTGGCGGCGCGCTCCAGGTGGCGACGCGTTTCCTCGCTCACCCGTGGGGGACGCGGTGGACGTCGTTCCCGGTGCTCGCGCTCGCCGCCGCCGGAGCTGTCGCGCTGGCCGCGACGCGGCGGATCGGCGCGCTGCCTCTCGCGGTCCTGTGCGCGGTCGATCTCGTCTTCGCGCTCCTGGTGATGAACCCGTTCGACGCCGTCCGCTATGCCCTTCCTTCTCTCCTGGGAGTGGCCTTCGCGGCGGCGGTCGGATGTGACGCTCTGGTACGCCGGATCCACCGGCCGTGGATGCCGTTCGCCGTCTGGCCGGCCGCGGCTCTGCTCGCCGCCGGATTCATCGTCTACACCGAGCCATTCCTGGCGATGCGCGCCACGATGGATTCACCGCCGGTGCAGGCGGCGCGCTGGATCGACCGTTCGCTGCCCAAGACCGCGGTCCTCGTCGTCGAGGCGGAGCTTGCTCCCCATGCCTCCTACCTGCTCCGGAAGTACCTACGCATCCCCGCCGATCCCGGTCTCCAGCGGGAGCCCGAGAACCGGCTGGTGCGGCCGGACTTCCTGCTCGGCGACGGCGAGAGCCTCTGGCCCGGCACGATGAGATTTCTCTGGCCCGAAAGCGACGCCTATGGCAAACTGAGCCGCGGACATCTTAGAGTTGTCTCTCTGAGCCCGATCCCGCCGGATCGGTGGTATGTGCCGCTGCGCGGCGTCTACGCCTTCGAGCCGAGCCTCCGCCAGCCGCTCTGGCGCTGGCTGGGACCGGACGCGGCGATTCGTCTTTCGCCTCCCGGCAGCCGGGTTGCCGTGACGCTCGGCCTGCCGGGACACGCGCCGGTGGCGGCGGTGGCGGTGACCGTCGCCGTGGACGGCGGCGCCGCGGAGACCGTCACCGTTCCACGGGGAGAGCGGCGGACCGTCGATCTGCCGGTGCGGGCGGGAGAGCCGGTCGAAGTATCGTTCCGATCGCCGGTGTCGTTCGTGCCGGCTGAAGCAGGGTTGGGGCCCGACCGCCGGCGTCTGGCGGTCCAGCTCTTGGGAGCGGAGAGAAAAGCTCCCTGAGGGATGAATCATGTCGAACCTGGAAACCAGATCCCTGTCGGTCTCGCTCGTGATCCCGATGTTCAACGAGCAGGACAACATCGAGCACGCCATCGCCTGTGGCGTCTCGGCGCTGGAGCTCTACGGCGGCGACTACGAGATCGTCATCGTCGACGACGCCTCGACCGACCGCTCGCCGGCGATCGTCAGCCGCCTCGCGGAGCAAAATCCGCGCATCCGCATGCTGCGCCACGAGGTGAACCGCAAGCTCGGCGGCTCGCTCAAGACCGGCTTCGCGGCGGCCCGCAAGGACCTGGTGGTCTACATGGACGCCGACCTGCCGTTCGATCCCAACGTCATCGGTCCGGCGATCCGCGCCCTCGAGGTCACCCGGGCGGACGTGATCGCCGGCTACCGGCTCGACCGGACGGCCGAGGGACTGCGCCGCACGGTCTATTCCTATCTCTACAACTCGCTGATCGGCGTCCTCTTCGGCTGGCCGCACCGCGATATCAACTTCTCCTTCAAGCTCCTGCGCCGCGAGGTGCTGGAGGCGGTGGAGCTGCGCTCCGAAGGCTCGCTGATCGACGCCGAGCTGATCGTCAAGGCGAAGAACCTGGGCTTCGTGATCCAGCAGCTCGGTCTGGACTACTTCCCGCGCAGCCGCGGCGAGTCGACGCTCTCCTCGCCGTCGGTGATCTTCAAGATCCTCCGCGAGCTGATCCGCCTGTATCCGGAGATGCGCCATCCGCGCCGCCGGCAGGACCCGCCCGCCGAGGAGTCGTCCGAGCCTCCTCCTGGCGACGCGTATTCCGTGGCCGCGGGGGCCTCCGCAACCGCTCCTTGAAAAAGCTCGTCGTCACGGCCGACGATGTCGGCCTCCATCCCGGCATGACCCGCGGCGCCCTCGCGGCCTGCGACGCGGGGATCGTCACCGCGGTGAGCGTCGCCGCGGTCGGCCGCGCATTCGAGCCCGCCGTCGAGCTCCTCCGCGACCGTCCGGGTGATCTGAGTGATGTGGACGTTGGAATCCACCTGACCCTGGTGGGCGAACGGCCGCTGTCGCCGCCGGAGCGCATCCCCTCGCTCCTCGGCCGCGACGGCGCGCTGCTCTCCGGCTATCCGGCCCTGGCGCGGCGGTTTCTCGCCGGCGGTCTCGCCCTGGCAGAGATCGAAGCCGAGCTGCGTCTCCAGATCGAGCGCCTGAGCGCCACGGGTCTGCCGGTGGTGCACGCCAACGCGCACCAGCACCTGCACGTGCTGCCACGGATTTTCGACATCGTGATGCGGCTGGCCGAGGAGCACGGCATCCGCTTCATCCGCATCCCCTGCGAGCCGGCACCCGGCGGCTGGTCCGCGCGCTCCGCCCAGCTCGCCGTGCTCAACCACTTCGGCCGGAGAGCACGCCGGCGCCTGGGAGCCAACAACCATCTCGAAGCTGTCGAGCGGACGCTCGGAGTCGCCGGCGCCGGCCACCTGACCGTCGACCGCCTGCGCCGCGCCCTGGCCGGAGCCGCCGGCACGAACGAGCTGGTCTGCCATCCCGGTCGCGGAGACGCCGACCTCGCCGCGGACTACGACTGGGACTATGACTGGGACGCCGAAACGGCGGCCTTGTGCGATCCCCGCGTCCCGGGGATGCTGCGGGAGGCGGGGATTGAGCTGACGCGGTTTTCGCGGTTGTAGGACTACAATCTCTTGGGGAGCGACGGATGGGCAAGGTCGTGTGGACGGACTATCTGCAGCACCGGGCACATCTGCGGGGGTTCTCTCCGGCCGCCGTCGAAGGGATCGTCCTCTATTCCGAGGAGCGGTACTTTGACATCGCCACCCAGCGGATGGTGGCCGTGGGACGCGATGGCAGTCATCTGGTCGTGATCCCGTACGAGCAGGAAGGCGAGACCCTGACGCCCGTCACGGTCCACGCCACGACCCGTCAACAGATCAACCTCCGTCTGAAGACGGGGAGATTCAAGCCATGACCAAGCCCAAGATGTCGTACTTCTCGCAGGAGGACATCCTGCACCTCGTCTTTTCGGAGGAGGCCGAAGCAAACAGCATCGAGCTGAGCCCGAACATCACGGCCGAGCTGAATCAAAAAGGTGAGCTCATCGGGATCGAGATCCTCGACGCCAGCGCCTTTCTGAGGGATGCAGTCCTGGAAGGCGTGCAGGCGAAGGTTCTCAACCTGGTTGCTGCAGGAGAAGCCTGAAGGCGCGTCTTTCCTACTTCACCCCCAGCAGCTCGACCTCGAAGATCAGCGTGGCGTTGGGTGGGATGACGCCGCCGGCGCCGCGGGCTCCGTAGCCGATGCTGGCGGGGATGGTGAGCCGGCGCTTGCCGCCGATCTTCATGCCCTGGACTCCTTCGTCCCAGCCTTTGATGACCTGGCCGGCACCGAGAGCGAAGCTGAAGGGCTGCTTGCGGTCGTGGCTCGAATCGAACTTGGTGCCGTTCTCCAGCCAGCCGGTGTAGTGGACGGAGACGGTCTTGCCCGCCTTGGCCTCCTCGCCCGTGCCGACCTGCTGGTCGATGTATTTCAGGCCGGATGGCGTGGTGATCTCTTGTGGCTCTGCCATGAGGTCTCTCCTTGGAAAGGGTTCAGCGGACAGCCAGCAGCTCGACATCATAGGTGAGAACGGCGTTCGGGGGGATCACGCCGCCGCCGCCCTGCTTGCCGAAGCCGAGGTCGGGCGGAATGACCAACCGGCGTTTCCCCCCCTCGCGCATGCCGGTGATCCCCTGGTCCAGACCTTTGATGACGTCGCCGGCCCCGATGCGGAAGGTCATCGGCTTGTCGCAGCTCTCGGTCGAATCGAACTTCTTCCCGCCCGCCAGCCAGCCGGTGTAGCGCACCTCGACGATCTTGCCGTCCGTCGCCTCCTGACCCTGCCCGATCAGCAGGTCCATGTAGCGCAGGCCCGACGGCGTGACGATCTCGGCGTGCGAGGTTCCGCCTTCAGACAAGGCTGCCCCGTCGAGCGCCAGGAGGACGGCGACGAAGGCGCAGGCGGAGAGGAGTCGTTTTGGCATGGAGCTTGGACCAGGAAGTCCGGAAGGACAGATTCTACGCCAACCCGCGGGAGGCTGCGCGAAAAGCTACTCGCCCTTCCTTGATGACCGCCGCCACCGGGTTGACGCCGTAGTGGTAGGCGAGGTGCAGGAGGTTGGGGGCGTCGAGGAGCACGAGGTCGGCCCTTTTGCCGGTTTCGATCGAGCCGATCTCGCCGCCGAGCCCGAGGCTGCATGCCGCGTTGAGCGTCGCCGCGGTCAGGCTCTCCTCGATCGTCAAGCCGAGCTGGATCACGGCGAGCACCACGATCATCGGCATCGATTCGGTGTGCGACGAGCCCGGGTTGCAGTCGGTGGCGAGGGCGACGGGCACGCCGGCCCGGACGAGCCGCCGCGCCGGCGCATAGACCTTCTTCATCAGAAAGAAGCTGGTGCCGGGCAGGAGGACCGCCGTCACGCCGGACCCGGCCAGGGCGTCGATGCCTGCCTCGGAGACCGCCATGAGGTGATCCGCGGAGAGGGCGCCGAGCTCGGCGGCCAGCTCCGCGCCGCCCGAATCGGCGAATTCGTCGGCATGCAGGCGCGGCGCGAGGCCGTGGCGCACACCGGCCTCCAAGATCCGCCGCGACTCCTCGGCGCTGAACACGCCGTGCTCGCAGAACACATCGCAGAAGCGGGCGAGCCCGGCCTCCGCCGTGGCGGGAACGATCTCGTCGCAGATCAGGTCGATGTACCGCCCGCGGTCCGGTCCCCGATACTCTGGCGGTACTTCGTGGGCGGCCAGCAGGGTGGGTATGAGGTCGACCGGATGCTCGGCCGTGGCGCGGCGGATGGCGCGGAGCTGCTTCAGCTCGTCGCCGAGATTCAATCCATAGCCGCTCTTCGCCTCGGCGGTCGTGGTGCCGCAGGCGAGCATGTGGTCCATGCGCCGCAGGACGTTGGCGGCCAGCTCCTCCTCGCTCGCCCGGCGGGTGGAGGCCACGGTGGAGAGGATGCCGCCGCCTTTCGCCGCGATTTCCTGGTAGGTGGTGCCCGCCAGCCGCGCCGCGAACTCCTCCTCGCGCGTGCCGGCCCAGGGGAGATGGGTGTGAGGATCGACGAAGCCGGGGATCAGCGTGCCGCCGCGCCCGTCGAGCCGTTCCATGTCTCCGGCAGTCGGCAGCTCTCCGAAAAGGCGGACGCGCTCCTCGGGCGAGCCGGCAAAAGCGATCTTGCCATCCTGGCACATCACCTCGGCGCCGCGCAGGCGGAGGACCTTTCCCTGCTCCGGACCACGGCGGGGAGACGTTCCTTGCGGCGTCGCCACCTCGGCGAGGTTGTGGATGAGGAGCATGGCGCCCGGGAGTCTACTCCAATCCCACCAACCCCCGCCCGAGCTCGCGCACCTCGCGCCGGGCCCAGGCTTCGACGTCCTCCCAGGCGAGCGGTGTTGCGAGACGTGCGAGACGTGCGAGACGCGGCATCGGCTCGCCTTCGACGTCCGAGAAGTCGGCGAGACCTTTGAGCGCCTGGAGGGGGAAGTCGCGGACGTGGCCGAACTTGTCGCCGGCGCGGGCCAGCAGCTCGCCGAGCGGGATTTCGCGGCAGAGCAGATAGAGGTCCACGAAGTCGCGCCGGGTGCCGCGGCTGATGATGGCGGCGATCTTCATCAGACCCAGATCGACCGCCGAGGCGACCGCGAGGCCGGAAAGATCCTCGAAGGGATCGATCAGCGGATAGGGATAGTAGAAGAAGCGCAGGCCGACGCCGCCGGCGAGACGGGCATAGAGATAGCCGTCGCGTGCCGTCTCCACCTCGGTCGCCGGATCGAGGGCGAGCAGGTCGCCGAGGAGATCGCGGCGGTCGGGCGGAGTGAGGCGGTTGGTGCCGGTCATCAGGTCGAGATCCTGCACCGGACGATGGCCGACGTAGAGAGCGAGGGCCGCGGAGCCGGCGAGGTAGCTCTCCTCGGCCCAGGCGTAGGGCGCGATGCGGGCCACCAGCTCCTGGGCGCGCGGCGAGAGCGATTCGAGGTGCGCCAGGGTCAGAGCGGCCACAGCGCGCTCCCGGTTTCGTTCCCTGGGACGGTGGGAACGCCGAGCACGACCTGCCAGAAGGCGCGGCTGCGGCGCGACAGCTTGCGGCGGCCGTGGCGGCCGAGCCAGGCGGCGAGATCCGCTTCCGGCACGGCTTCGCAGAGCCAGGCGAGATCGGCGCCGTCGCCGTCCTCGAGCAGACGGGCGATCACCAGCGTCCGGCCATGTGCCAGATCGGCCAGGTCAGCCTCATCGACCGCGTCGTAGCCGTGAAGGAGACGCCGGGTGCCGGAGGGGATGGGAGGCAGGAGGTCGGCGGACAGGATCAGGCCTCGCGCCGTTTGCGCGGCATGGTGAGGACGGTCGCGGTGTTCCGCTCGTCGTCCATCTCCGCTTCCAGGATCTGCTGGAAGAGCTCGAGGGTGTTTTTGAAGCGGAGCTGCAGCTCGCGGCGGGTCGCGCGGAGCTCACCGATCTTGCCTTCGAAGCGGGTCGACTGGTCGATCGCCTGCTGCACGATCTTGTCGGCGGCCATCTCGGCTTCCTTCACCGTCAGCTCGGCCTCGCGGCGGGCGTTGGCGAGGATCTCGTCGGACACCTTCTGCGCCCGCAGGAGGGTCTGCTGGAGCTGATGCTCCCGCTGTTGCCCTTCCTCCAGGCGCTGCCGGAAATAACGGTTCTCGCGGTCCAGCTTCTCGATCTCACCCAGGCGGTCGGTCAGCTCTTCGGCCATCAGCGAGAGGAAGTTTTCCACCTCGCTGGTGTCGTAGCCCCGCATCCGCTGCGAGAAACGCATTTTTTGGACTTCAAGGGGCGTGATGCTCATACCAGCAGCTCCTTCGGTCTCAGCTTCGATGTCTGCCCGCAGCTCGTACACAGAAAAAGGATAGACATCTTAGCATGCCTACGCTTTGGAGATCCTGGTGCCGAAAATGGCCGTGCCGACCCGCACGTGGGTGGCTCCCTCCTCGATGGCGATCTCGAAGTCGTGGCTCATCCCCATGGAGAGCCAGCCGGACCAGCCGGACCACTCGGGCCGCGCGGTGAGCGCGTCGCGCAGCTCGCGCAGGCGGACGAACCAGCGGCGCGAGTCCTCCGGATCGTCCCCTTGGGGAGGGATCGCCATCAGGCCGGCGATGCGCAGGTGCTGCAAGCCGGCGAGGGGACGCACGGCCTCGGCGAGCCCCTCGGGCACGAAGCCATGCTTGCTGGCTTCGCCGCCGACGTTGATCTCCAGGAAGCCGGTGAGCTGGAGGCCACGGGCGGCGGCTTCGCGGTCGAGCGCCTCGGCGATGCTCGGCCGGTCGATCGAGTGGATGGTGCGGAACAGCTCGAGGGCGGCGCGGACCTTGTTGGATTGCAGCGGGCCGATGAGCTGCCACTCCGGGCCGTCTGCTGCTGGGGGAGGCGGCGGCAGGTGGGCCAGCTCGCGGCTCTTGGCGAGCGCCTCCTGCACACGGTTCTCCCCGAAGGTGCGGAGGCCGGCCCGCCACGCCGCCTCGACCGCGGCGGCGGGGTGGGTCTTGCTCACGCCGAGGAGGACCACCTCGGAGGGGGAGCGGCCGGTCCGGCGGCAGGCGGCGGCGATGCGGTCGCGGACCGCCGCCAGCCGCGCCGGCAGCTCGGCGGCATCATCCGCTTCGTGGGCATTGTCGTCCACCGGCGGCCGGCCTTCAGCTCTGCGGCGGCTCGGGATCGATGGTCAGGATCCGCTTGCAACTGTCGCACTGGACCAGGTTGCCGGTGTTGCGGATCTCCACCACGACCTGCGGGCGGACGCGGTAGTTGCACGCGGTGCAATGCCACTCGCGCTGCTTGCCGCCGGGGCGCTCGATGATGCGGACCTCGGCCAGGGCGGCACCGGGGTGGCGCTCCAGGATGCGGTCGAAGAGCGACAGGGCGGCGCGCGGAAGCTGGCCGCGCAGCTCGGCGATGCGGGTGCGCAAGGACTCCACCCGCTTGGCGATCGCCGGCTTCTCGGCTCCCCAGCGGGCCTGCTCGGCGGCATAGCGCTCGTCGAGCTCGCGGAAGCCCTCCCGCTTCTCTTTCAGCTCCTCCTGGGCCTTGTCGTGCCGCTCCAGGGCGGAGAGGGCCTGCTCTTCGGAGGCGGAGATCTGGTTCTTGACCGTGTCGATCTCCTGCAACAGAGCGCCGTACTCACGCTGCGTGCTCACCTTGTTGATCTGCTGCTGGTACTTCTTGAGCTTCTCCTGCGCATCCTGGGTCACGGCCTCGGCGGTCCGCCGTTCGCGGGCGGCTTCTTCGGCCGCCTGCTCCAAAGCATCGATTTCCGCTTTGCGCTTGACGTGCTCTTCATGGAGCTCACGCATCCAGTCCGGAATGCCGTGCAGCCGTGCATCGGCTTCCTTCAGTTGGGAGATGTCGCTTTGCAGCTCCACGATGGTCTCGAGGTGCGGATTCATGACTAAGATTCTGACTCCTCTCCAAAGAACAACTGTTCAAGAAACAAGTTGAAGGTCTCGATGAGAAGAGGACACCTTCAAAGTGGGTCCACCTGGGTTCGAACCAGGGACCGTCCGGTTATGAGCCGGATGCTCTAACCGCTGAGCTATGGACCCGGGAGAGAGCCCTGTCGGGGCGATTTGACAGTATATCATCCCGTTCCTCCACTCCGCGGTGCCCACTCCAAACGTTCCATGGCGGCCGGCAGCTCATCGGGCAGAAAGCGGCGCCAGGCTGCCACCAGGCGCGGCGCCATCTGCCGGGCTCGTGCCGGATCGTCCACCACATGGCTTCCCACCGGGTCCCAGTGCACCAGGGTCAGCCTGGGCGGACCCATCTCCGGATTGCCGGAGAGCGGCGGCGCCGCGCGGAACGCCTTGGTGAGACGTTCGAACACGGCCTCCGCATCGGTCTCGGCGTCCGGATCTCCGGCCTCTGCGAGCGCCCGGTAGTAGGCCGGATCGGGAGGCCCGAAGCGCGCCTCCCAGAGGAGCTGGTCGTCGCCGTCCACCAGGGAGAAGAGGTTGGAGCTGTTCACTTCATAGAGCTCGGAGAGCACCGGTCCGCCAGTGTGCCGGAACAGGCTGGGCGCGATCGCCGGCGGCGCGGTGCCGCCGGCCGCTTCGATCAGGGTCGCCCACAGCCGGGTCATCGCGACGCGCTGCTGCGGCGGCTCGGCGATGTGCTGCCGGAAGCCGCGCGGCAGCTTGATCACCAGCGGCACTTCGAGGAGCGGCCGGCAGAGGTTGCCGCCGTGCAGCACCTGCCCGTTCTCTCCCACCTCTTCGCCGTGGTTGGCGGTGATCACCAGGAGCGTGCGGTCCCACTGGCCGCTGGCGCGCAAGCTGTCGAGCAGGCGGCCCAGCCGCTCGTCGGCCCACGCCGCGTTGAGGCGGTACATGGCCCAGAAGCGGCGCCGTTTGCCGGGCGGGATCGGTTTTCCGGGGTCGAAAAAGCCCTGGAGCTGCTCGGGGAGGATGCGCTCCGGGAGCTCGGCCGGCGCATCCGGGCCGAGGCGGGGAATCATCTCGTCGTGCCGGACGTAGGGAGCTGAAGGCTCGGGCAGGTGGATCCAGAGGAACTGCCGCCCGGGGCCGAGATTCTCCAGCCGCTCGGCGGCACGCCGGCCGCGGCCGAGGTTCTCATAGACGTCGAACCCCTGGGCGTAGCCGCGCTTCTCGGAGTAGAGCGGGTTGGTCCAGTAGCCGGCGGTCTCGTAGCCGCGCGCGCCGAGCGCCTTCGGCAGGGTGATCAGGTTCGGAGCGAGAGTCGCCTGGTCGACCTCGAGCGCCTGATGCTGCCACGGCCGCAGGCCGGTGAACAGCGACGCCATCGCCGGCACACCCCAGCTCGACGCCGCGATGCCGCGCCCGGACCAGTCCGCCTGCCGCGCCACCGCCTCCAGGTTGGGCATCAGGCCACCGTCGACGACGTCGGCGCGTAGCGAGTCGAGCGTGATCAGCACGATCGGCCCCCGCTCCGGCGGAGCGGCGGTACGGCAGGCCAGAGTGGGGAGACAAAGAAGAGGCAAGAGGAGCAGAGCGAGGCGGCCTCTGTGAGCCTTCTCCGGCCGCGTTGTCGTCGTCGGACTCAGAGGCGCCTCATCCGGGGAGCGGGTACAGTTGCCGGTAGCTGTCGGAAAGCACGAGGATACGCTTCACGTAGGTCTTCGATTCTTCGAGGTTGAGCCCTTCGAGGAAGCGGTCCATGTCTCCAGCCCCGCCCGCCTTCCACTCGTTCCACATGCGCTTGATGCGGTAGGGGCCGCCGTTGTAGCCGGCGAGGGCGAGATCGACGTTGCCGTCGAACAGCCCCAGCACATGGCTGAAGTAGTGGGTGCCGAGGCGCACGTTGAACTCGGGGTCCGAGAGCTTGTCGTGCGTGTAGGGGAGGCCGAGCTTGCCGGCCAGCTCCTTGGCGGTCGAGGGCATGAGCTGCATCAGGCCGCGGGCGCCCGCCCAGCTCTGCGCGTTGGTGTCGAAGGCGCTCTCCTGGCGGATGATGCCGAACACCAGATACGGCGGCAGGCGGTTCTGCGTCGCCCAGTTGCGGATCGGCTCCTGGTAGTCGAGCGGATAGTAGAGCCGCCGCGCGTCTTCCGGCAGGCGCGCCTGCCAGGCGCCGCCCAGGGCCGGGAACGCTTCCCGAATGGCGAGCACGCTCTTCCGGCGGTCGCCCCGGCGGGCGAGGATCAGCGCCTCCAGGGCGCGCACCGAACGCGGTTGCGCCTTGGCGCGCGCCAGCTCGAGCTCGGAGCCGGCGAGATCGTCGAGCCCGAGATCGGTGAGCAGGCGCGCCCGCGTCAACACCGGATCGTTCGGCCACGCCTCGACGGCAGCCGGCTCGCCGGCCTGGCTTCGAGCATCGCTGGCCGGCTTCTTCTGCAACCGGGCGAGGGCGTTCTCGCGGTAGAAGTCGGTGGTGTCGGACGCCGCGACCTCGCGGAAGATCTGCTGCGACCGCTCGCTCTCGCCGAGCGCTGCGAAGGCGCGCGCCGTCCAGTACCGGCCGCGCCGCGCCGCGCTGTCCTCCGGGTAGAGCGCGAACAGCTCCGTCCAGTAGCCCACCGCGCCGGAGTAGTTCTTCTTGCCGTACTCCCGCCACCCCTGGCTCCACAGGTTGGCCGCGCCGGTGGTGTCCAGCGGATCGAGGCGGCGCAGGGAGCGCAGACTTTCGATCGACTGGTCGAACAGGTTGTCGTCCACCTGGTCGGCGTAGAGGCTGCGCAACGCCTTGACCGCCAGCTCGGGGGCGGTGCCGATCTGCGCGACCTTGGCGAGCGACTGGCGGGAGAGGAGGCGCATGTGCTGCCGCTCGGGAGACGGGCGGTTGCTGCGGCCGCGGAAGGCGGTGGCCACGTCCGCGGCGGCCTGGGCGCGCCCCCACTCCAGGGCCGCCGCCTGCTTCCCCTGGGCAGTGAGCGGCGCGAGGAGGGCCAATGCCTCCGCGCCCTGGTGGAGACGGGTGAGGATCTCCGCCCGCAGCAGCATCCAGTCGAGATCGCGGCTCGCCGCGGGGACGGCGTCGAGCGCCGCCGCCGCATTGGGCTCGAGCTTGAGGACGAGCAGGGCGCGCGCCCTGCGTGCGAGCTGCTCCGGGGTGAGCACGGACGACCAGCTCAGCGTGCCGTTGGGGAGGCGGAAGATCTCGGCCACCTGCATCTCGGCGGCCGCGGCCGGCGAGTCGGTGAGGAGCCGGCGGCCGGCCTCGCGCCGGATGGTGTCGTCCGGCAGCCGGGTGCCGATCTCCCAGGCGAGCCGTTCCAGTTGCGTCGCCTCGTCTCCCTGGATCGACTCGCGCCGCCCCTGACCGATGAGCTCCAGCGCCCGCCGCGAATCGCCGCGCTGCCAGGCGAGGCTCGCCGCCTTGACCAGGGCCCGCGGACGCAAGGGCGAGGCCGGATAGTCGCCGAGCAGCTTGGCGAGCGCGTTCTGCGCCACCAGAATATGGCCGCGCGCGGTCGCCGTGTCGCTCAGAATGTAAAGACGCCAATCCTCCAGCACGCCGTCGGGATCGCCGGCGTTGTACAGCCGGTCCTCGGCGAGGGCCACCTGCTCGCAGGAGTGGGCATAGAAACCGCTCAGGAGCCGGGCGAAGGAGCCGCCGGCACCGCGGTCGCCGGTCAGGGGAGCGAGAATCTTGAAAGCACCGGCACAGTCCTTGCTTCGGACTGCGGAGGCGGCGTCGGCGTAGAGCAGGGAGGCGCGGTCGGAGGCGCCCGGCAGGGCGCGGATCGGCGCCGTCCGCGGGACGGTCTGGGAGGCGAAGCCCAACAGGAGGGGGACGAGCAGGATCGGCGCGGCGATCCTGAAGATCGGGCGCGCGCGCCGGCGATAGGCCGGAGAATGACGTCTTGCAAGCTTCTCGGAATCCACCAACTGCTCCAACCAGGTCCCGGCTTATCCCGGGGCCGTCTTCAGGTGCTGTTTCGCTCCGCGGTCAGATACCCAGGGCTTTGGAATCGCCCGCGGCCAGGATGCGCACCAATTCCTGGTAGAAATAATCCGTCGACTTGAGGATTCTCGGCTCGACGCGCTCCTCATACATCTGGCGCGAGCGGTCGATGTCCTCCTTCAGCCGTTCATACACATCTTTCTTTCGCCGTCCTTCTTCCACCTGCTCCTCATTATAGAGCTTGATCTCGCTGACCAGCAGGCGGGCCAGGCGGCGCGCCTCCTCGTGCAGCGCCTCTTCATTGGGCGACACGGCGACACGGCTGGTGGCGAACGCCCAGCCCGGACCTTCGACACCGCTCGGCGGCTTGACCTCCGGGATGCCGGCCAGGCTCGGCGCCTCCGCCGGAGGCTCGGGCGCGGGCGGCGGCACCGACCGCAGAGGCGGCGGAGCAGGCGCCGGGGGCGGGGCTTCGGGCGGCATCTCGCGCAGGGAGGGCCGCTGCAGCATCACCGTCTCGTCCGGGCTGCTGGAAGCCAGCTCGGGGGGCGGCAACGGCATGGGAGTGGTCAGCCGCGTCACGCCGGGTGCCTGCGGTGTCTCCTCGAAGGAGCGCAGCGCTTCGCGGGGGATCGGCTGGTAGACGGTGGCCGCCGGCGAGTACGGAGGCGGCGCGGGGGCCGGCTCAGGCTCGGCCTCCAGCGCAGTGTCCGGCAACTCGGGGGGCAGATCGGCAGGCAATTCGGCCGGCAGCTCGGGGAGCGCCTCGGCCTCGATCTCCTGCTCAGGGGCCGCCGGCGCCCAGGGAGCCGCGGCCTCGACCAGGGCATCGCCCGGCGGCTCGGGCTCCGCCTCGACCTCGATCTCCGGCAGCTCTTCGGCCGCGGTCTGCGGCAGGGTCTCGATGCGGGCCGTGGCGAGCGGCTCCTCGGGCGCCGTGACCGGAGCGGCGGCCGCCGGAGGCTCGGCGGCGGCTGGCGCCGCCGGCGGCATATAGGCGAGCCCGTCCCCGGTCGCCAGCGTGGCGGTGAACGCGCGCTCGCGGAAGGGGAGCAGCTCGATCGCCTGCGCCGCGGTGTAACAGAGAATCTGGAGCGCCTCCACGGCGGGCAGGCCGCCGTCCTGATCGGCGCGGTCGGCATACAGGCCGGCCGCGACGCGGTCGCGCAGCACCAGCGGGATGAGGACGCCCTCATGCGGCAGCGGCGCCTCGATGCGGCTGCACAGCTCGCCGGCGTCGGCGGCGCTCAGATGGATCGCGCTCTGCCCCTGCGCCAGGCGCGCCCAGCCGCCGGTCGCGCCGGGGGTGAATGCGAGGTCGCGCAGCGCCGCGTCGGCGTCGCCGAACCCATGCCCGCCCCAGCCCCGCATCTCGTTGCCGCGCACCAGCACGACCGCGGTGCGGCCGGCGAAGCGCTGCGCTTCGCGCAACAGGGCGGCCAGGATGTCGGCCTGCGAGCGCGCCCGGTCGACGGCCTGGAGGGCGTCGCGGAGGTCCACCGCGCCGCTGCGCGCCGCCGCGGCCACCTGACCGGCGGCCTGATGGGCGGCCGCGGCGGCCGCCGCGGCCGCCTTGCCGGCCGCTTCGCGGCTCGCCTGGTCGGCGGCCTCGCGGGCCATGCTCTCGGCGACCTGGCTCAGGTCCTCATGCGCCAGGAACGATGCCGGAAGCCGCGGAGCCAGCGCCTCTACGTGGCGCGCGATCTCCTCACTGCTGGCCCGCACCCGCTCTGCCACGTCGCGCCGCAGCTCAGCCAAAGCGCTGTCCACAGTGGCGCTGATCTCCCGATTGATCTGTTGGATTCTTTCCGAAAGGGACATCCTCAGCTCTCCGCAGCCTTGCGTGCCGACCGGCTCATCTCTGAAGGCAGTCCATTATTCTTTAGCCACCCTATCATGTCAAGGATTGTCGCAGGCGAAACCCCTTGCAGACAAGAGGCTTAGTTCGTCTCTCCCGGCGGGGCCATGGTCCGCGGCCGGGCCGCTGTGGTAGCGTCGCGCCTCGCTGGAAGGAGGCGCAGACACCCATGCAGCATACACTCAGGCCCGGACGAAGCGCCTACCGGCGGCTCACTTCGGCGGCTCTCGCAGGTCTCCTGCTCGCCGTCCTGGCAGGCGCCGGCTGCACCGGCAAACGCGGTGCCGCGCCCGGTTCCTCGGAGCGGGCGACCGCCCGGCAGACTGCCGAGAACGCCGAATGGGCCTGGCTGCAGGCGGCCAAGAAGACCCTCGACGCCAGCCGCGGCCAACGCGCCGCCCTGCCGGCGGCCGACACGGCAGGGCGGGAGAAGGCCGACAAGGAGATCACGGCGCGGAGCGAGGAGCTCAACCGCCGCCTGGTCGACTTCATCAACGCCAATCCACCCCTCGAAGGCGAGAAACCCACCGGCCGCCTGCTCGACGCCATCCGGTTGAAGAGCGAAGAAGACATCCTCCTCGGTCACCAATTCATCGAGCGGGGCGGCGACTACCGCCGCGCCATCGAGATCTACGAGGCGGCCCTGGCCGTCGATCCCGACAATCCGCGCCTGCGGCAGGAGCTCGACAACGCCGACGCCCACCGCTACATGACCGCCGCGCGCTTCGCCGCGGTGAAGAAGGGGATGACCCAGGACGAGGTGCGCGACCTGCTCGGCGCGCCCAACCTGCGCGACGTCCGTGACTTTCCGGAGCGGGGGATCGCCGCCTGGTTCTACGCCAAGGACGGCGAGGGACGGGCCGCGGCGGTCTGGTTTTCCAAGGGTTTTTCCAAGGACAAAGGCGTCTACACGGTCTACCAGGCCGACTTCAAGGCCCTCGGCTCTTGACGCGCGCCCCGTTTTCGCGAGATCCTAGAGAGTACGCGTCTCTGGCGCGTCGATCTCTGTCGTGGAAGCGAGGTGATTCCGGAATGCCAGTCGTGCACGTGCGCGAGGAAGAGAGCTTCGAAAACGCCCTGCGCCGTTTCAAGCGCAAGGTGGAGAAGTCGGGAATTCTTACCGAGCTGCGGAAGCGGCAGCACTATGAGAAGCCCTCGGTCAAGCGCAAGCGGAAGGCTGTTCAAGCGCGCAAGAAGATGATGCGCAAACTGTCGGAGGAGAGGCGCCAGGGTCTGGCCTAGGCTCTGGACGACCACTCGCCGCGGCGAGCGTGGAAGGATCAGCGGGAGGGGCCGGACGGCCCCTCCCTTTTGTTTTCTATCCTCCCTGCTTTTTTTGCCACTCCTCGCGCGTCAGCAAGGTCACCGCGGTGAGCTTGCGCCCGGCCAGGCCCTTGTTGATCGCCGGCAGCTCGGTCCTGGTCAGGCTCTCCAGGTGAGCGGCTGCCTTGTCGAGACGGCCGCCGAGGATGCGGAGCTGATCGAGCTGCGCCTGGGTCGGTCTCCCCTCATAGCCGTTCATTCCGCCATAGAGGATCGCCAGGTTTTCGCGCAACTCCTCGTCTCCCGACATCCAGCCTCCCTCGCTGGTGGCGACGAGCGACGAGTGGAAGGTGTCGAGGTCACCGGCCAGCTTCTCCGCCTGCCGGCGCAGCGCGTCGCCGGCGGGCAGCTTGGCCACCCGGTCGCGCAGCGCGTCGCGCAGACCGGTCGTCGCGGTGTCGATCCAGGTCAGGGTCTCGAGCAGCTTGTAGGCGGTGAGCACCGACCGCCTCTGGAGGGCGCGGTCTTCGGCGCTGTGCCGTGAGCGCGGGTCGGGCACCAGCACCACTTCGCTGGTCAGCGTCTGGCCCCCCTTGATCAGCTTGACCGTGTAGGTGCCGGGCGCCGCGCGCGGGCCGAGGAACGAGAACGGCTCTTCGATGAACGAGTTGCCACCCGGCAGCTTGGGAGGCGGCAGGCGCATCGGCCAGAGCACCCGGTTGATGCCCTTGCGCTTGCCGCCGGGGAGGGTGGTGACCAGCGCTCCCTGGGCGTCGTAGACCTCCAGCTTGAGGTCGCCGATCAGATGGCGCTTCTTCAGATAGTAGGTGACCGCCGCCGCTTCCGGCGGGTTCTCGCCGACGTACTCGTCGTCGCCGGCGAAATTCTGCACCGACGAGGGGATCACCAGCGCGGACGGCCGCGAGGGGAGGAACGCCACCTCCTGGTCCATCACCGCGCGGAGCTTGCGGAACGGCGTGAGGTCGTCGAGGATGTAGACGCCGCGCCCATGCGTCGCGATGAGCAGGTCGGAGTCCCGCGGGTGGATGGTGAGGTCGCGCACCGCCACCGGGGGGAAGCCGCCGGTGAAGCGAGCCCAGCCGGCGCCGCCGTCGATCGAGAGGAACAGCCCCGACTCGGTGCCCAGGAAGAGCAGGTCCGGATTCACCAGGTCCTCGCGGATGACGTGCGCGTAGCCGGCGAGCGCCGGGGTCATGAGCGGCGTCCAGGTCTTGCCGGAATCGGTGGTCTTGAAGACGTAGGTCTTCATGTCGCCGGTCGTGTGGCCGTCCAGCGTGGCGTAGGCGGTCGCGTCGTCGAAGTGCCCGGCCTCGACGCCGGACACCCAGGTGTGCGCCGGCACGCCGGGGAGGTTCTTCGCCACGTTCGTCCAACTGGCGCCGCCGTCGCGGGTGACCTGCAGGTTGCCGTCGTCGGTCCCCACCCAGATCACCTGCCGGTTCTTCGGCGACTCGCTGACGGTATAGATGGTGGTGTGGTTCTCGGCCGCCGAGTTGTCGATCGTTAGGCCGCCCGACTTGAGCTGCTCCTGGAGCTTCGGGTCGTTGGTGGTGAGGTCGGGCGAGATCTTCTCCCACGACTCCCCGTGGTCCTTCGAGCGGAAGAGGTACTGCGCGCCGACGTAGACCGTCCCCGGCTCGTTCGGGCTGAGATAGATCGGCGTGTTCCAGTTGTAGCGCAGCTTGGGCTCTCCCGCGGCCGCCTGCGGCTGGATCTCGCGGTCCTCGCCGGTCGAAAGCTGGAGGCGCGAGATCTTCCCGCCCTGCGACTCCGAGTAGACGAAGTCGGGGGCCTGCGGATCGCGGAACGCGTAGAAGCCGTCCCCGAAGCCGATGTTGCGCCAGTCCTTGTTCATGATGCCGCTGGTCGCCCGCGACGGGCCGGACCACGAGCCGTTGTCCTGCAGGCCGCCGTAGACGTTGTACGGCACCTCCATGTCGTAGCTCACGTGGTAGAGCTGCGCCACCGGCAGCGACTGGAGATGCCGCCAGTGCGTGCCGTGGTCGGTCGAGGCGTAGGTGCCGCCGTCGGTGCCGAGAAAGAGCTGCTGGTGGTCCCGGGGATTGATCCACAGGGCATGCAGGTCGCTGTGATAGCTGCCGCCGAGCCCCATGGAGGCGTTGAACGTATGGCCGCCGTCGCTGCTGACGGTCAGGGTGAGGCCGGGTTTGAACACCGTGTTGAAGTCCGCCGGGTCGACCACCAGGTAGGCGAAGTAGAACGGCCGCACCTGGATGTTGAACGACGAGTTCACCCGCTGCCAGGTCTCGCCGGTGTTGTCCGAGCGGTAGAGGGCGGTGTCCCGCGACTCGACGAGCGCATAGACCACGCTCGGCCGCGACGGCGCCACCGCCACCGCGATCCGCCCCTTGGTCCCGGCCGGCAGACCGCTCTCCACCTTGCGCCAACTGTCGCCGCCGTCGGTGCTCTTGTAGAGACCGCTGCCGGGACCGCCGGAGCTGAAGGACGAGGCAGCACGGCGGAACTGCCACAGGCCGGCATAGAGGATCTGCCCGTCCTGCGGATCGACGTCGAGGTCGGAGCAGCCGGTGTCGGCGTTGACGTAGAGGACCTTCTTCCACGTCTTGCCGCCGTCCACCGTCTTGAACACGCCGCGCTCCTCGTTGGCGTTCCACAGATGGCCGGTGGCGCACACCCAGGCGGTGTTCGAGTCGGCGGGGCTGACCCGGATGCGGGCGATGTGCTCGCTCTGGGCGAGGCCCATGTTGGTCCAGGTGTCGCCGCCGTCCGTGCTCTTGTAGACGCCGTCGCCCACCGAGACGCTGTTGCGCACCCAGGGCTCGCCGGTGCCCACCCAGACGGTTTTGGGATCGCGGGGATCGATGCGGACCGCGCCGATCGACTGCGCGTGCTCGTCGAAGACCGGCTGGAAGGTGGTGCCGCCGTCCTTCGAGCGCCAGAGGCCGCCGCCGGCCGCGCCGATGAACAGGACGGCCGGCTCGCCGGTGCCGCCGGAGGCGCCCGCGGCACCGTCGATCGCGGCGATGCGGCCGCTGGTGATGGCGGGGCCGATCGGCCGCGCCGTGATGCCGCCGAAGGTATTCGAATCGATCTCCTGGCTCGCGGCGGGAGCGGCGATCAGGAGACAGAGACCGAGCGGCAGACCGAGGGATCTGCGAAGCGTCGAAGCCATGGCTCGCATGCGCTCCTCGTCCCTACGGCTGCGGCGGCGCCTGCGGGGCGGCCGGCTTGTCGGGCTTCGGCATCTCGAAGCGGCTCGCCGGCACGTCCGGATTGACCTCGATCTTGTCGAAGGTGAGCGTCACGCCTCCCGGGCCGCCCTTCTGCTTGGTCTGGATCGAGAAGGGGAAGATCAGGCCGCCGACCTCTTTATAGTCGCCCAGCGTCGTCTCGCCCTCCACCTCCTGTCCACGCACCTTGCTCTTGCCTTCGACCCGGATCTCCAGGTACTGCTCGGCGTCCAGGTAGTGGCTCTCGACGTCGCCGTTCTTCTTCGTCACCTTGAGCTTGTAGACCGGCGTCCCCTCGAGGGTCTCCTTGCCGACGAGCTCCACCTGGTGGCCCTTCTCCTTGTAATCCACCAGCGGTCCGTCGAAGTCGGCCTGGTCCTCCAGGTTCTTCACGTCGTCGCCCGAGACGGCCTCGGGCTCCGTCTTGCCCATGAACGGCATCACCGTCCAGCCGGTCTTGCCGTCGAACGCCTGGATGCCGGTCATCCCCTGGACGGTGAACTCGTTGCGCATCTTGTTCGGGCGCGCCAGCTCGAGGACGAACGGCGCCTCCATGCCCTGCGGCAGGGCGAGCTTGCCGGTCATCCGGATCGTCTTGACCGCCTTGATCTTGTCCTTCCCGCCCCGCGCTTCCAGGTTCTTGGCAATGATCTCGTCCACCGTCTGCGCGCCGGCCGCGGTCGCCACCAGGCCGGCCAACAGAGCATAGACAAAGGTCTTACGTATCATCTTGATCTCCTCGTCGAGGTTGCGATAACGGGCTGCACGCCGGATCGAGCCGCCAGAATAGCCGAAGCAGCCCTTCCCAGAGAAACGCACCGCGCAACAAAATGTTGCCCGCCTGGCGCGCAGAGACTAGTCTTCTGCGTGGCTCAGCAGCCGTTTCCCTTCCCGGAGGTATCAATGAAGAGATCGCTCCGTTTCTGTTCCGCGGCGGCCCCCGGTTTCGCGCTCGCCCTCGTCTCCCTGATCTCCCTCGTCGCCCACCCCGCGCCGCTCGCCGCCGCCGTCGCCCCCGCCCTGCTCGCCGGCCTGGAGGCGCGCTCCATCGGCCCCGCGGCCATGAGCGGCCGCATCGCCGCCATCGAATCGTCGGCGGCCCATCCCGAGATCGTCTATGTCGGCGCGGCCACCGGCGGCCTGTGGAAATCCGTCAACGGCGGCACCAACTGGGAGCCGATCTTCGACGACCAGCCGGTCGCCTCGATCGGCGCCATCGCCCTCGATCCGCACAACCCGGACGTCGTCTGGGTCGGCACCGGCGAGGGGAATCCGCGCAACAGCGTCTCGGTCGGCAACGGCGTCTACAAGTCGCTCGACGGCGGCCACACCTGGCAACACCTCGGGCTCGACAAGACCGAGCACATCGACCGCATCCTCGTCGACCCGGACGATCCGCAGGTCGCCTACGTCGGCGCCCTCGGCCAGGTGTGGGGCGAGAACCCCGAGCGCGGCGTCTACAAGACCGAGGACGGCGGCAAGACCTGGAAGCGCGTCCTCTATGTCGACGAGCGCACCGGCGTCGCCGACCTGGTCATGGATCCCTCGAATCCGCGCAAGCTCTTTGCCGCGCTGTGGGACTTCCGGCGCCAGCCCTGGACCTTCCGCTCCGGCGGCCCCGGCTCCGGTCTCTACGTCACCTATGACGGGGGCGCCACCTGGAAGAAGCAGACCGAGGACGACGGCCTGCCCAAGGGCGAGCTCGGGAGGATCGGCCTCGCCATCGCGCCGTCCGAGCCGAGCGTCGTCTACGCGCTGGTCGAAGCCGCGCAGAGCGCCCTCCTGCGCTCGACCGACGGCGGGCGGACCTGGAAAGCGGTCAACACCGACAGCGACGTCAATCCCCGCCCCTTCTACTTCGACCACATCTTCGTCGACTCCGCCGATCCCGGCCGCCTCTACCGGCTGTTCACCAACCTCAGCGTCTCGGACGACGGCGGCAAGACCTTCACCCTCATCGGCGCCCGCGCCCTGCATGCCGACCACCACGCCTTCTGGATCGATCCCAGGGACCCCCTGCACATCTGGGACGGCAACGACGGCGGCGCCTACGAGAGCCACGACCGCGGCGCCACCTGGCGCTTCATGCAAAACCTGCCGGTGGGGCAGTTCTACCACGTGCGGCTGGACAACGCCGTGCCCTACAACGTCTACGGCGGCCTGCAGGACAACGGCTCCTGGAAGGGTCCGAGCAACGTCTGGGAGCAGAGCGGCATCCGCAACCACCACTGGTCCGAGGTCGGCTTCGGCGACGGCTTCGACACCGTGCCCGACCCGAACGACACGATGCGCGGCTACTCGATGAGCCAGGAGGGGCACCTGATGCGCTGGGACCTGCGGACCGGCGAGCGCAAGGACATCCGCCCGGCCGGTCCGAACGGCGAGGAGCCGCGCTTCAACTGGAACGCCGGCATCGCCATCGACCCGTTCGATCCGAACACCCTCTACTTCGGCAGCCAGTGGCTGCACAAGACGACCGACCGCGGCGACTCCTGGACCATCATCAGTCCCGACCTGACGACCAACAATCCGGAGTGGCAGAAGCTGGACCAGAGCGGCGGCATCACCATCGACGCCACCGGCGCCGAGAGCTTCACCACCATCCTCGCGATCGCGCCGAGCCCGGTGCAGCGCGGCGTGATCTGGGTGGGCACCGACGACGGCCGCCTCCACGTCACCAGGGACGGCGGCAAAAGCTGGGACAGCCTGGAGAAGAACGTCCACGGCGTGCCGGCCAACACCTGGATCCCCCACATCAGCCCGTCGCCTTCCGACGCCGGCACCGCCTTCGTCGTCTTCGACAACCACCGGCGCTCCGACTGGACGCCCTACGTCTACAGGACCACCGACTACGGCAAGACCTGGACCAGCCTGGCCACCAAGAACCTCTGGGGCTACGCCCTCGCGATCGAGCAGGACCCGGTGGACAAGGACCTCCTCTTCCTGGGCACCGAGTTCGGCCTCTGGGTCTCGCAGGACGGTGGCAAGAGCTGGATGAAGTGGACGCACGGCGTGCCCACCGTCTCGGTCATGGACCTGGCGATCCATCCGCGCGAGCACGACCTGGTGATCGCCACCCACGGCCGCGGCCTCTACATCATCGACGACATCCGGCCGCTGCGCACGCTCACCGAGGAGACCCAGAAGCAGCCGCTCCACCTCTTCCCCATCGCCGACGCGCAGCAGGCCCGGATCGGCCAGGGCGCCGGCATGCGGGTTCCGGGCGATGCCGACTTCCGCGGCAGGCCGCGGCCGTACGGCGCCCTCATCACCTACTCCCTGAACGCTCCCGGCCTGCCGCACCCCGATGCGGACAAGGAGCGCGAGCGCAAGCAGGGCGAGCACGCCGAAACGCCGCACACCCCACCCACCGCGCCACAGGCCGGTGCTCCCGCCGAGCCCAAGCGAGACGACGAGGCCGACGAGGGACGGGGAGGAAGGGGCCGCGGCCCCAATGGCCCCAAGACGAAGGTCGAGATCCTGGACGCCTCCGGCAAAGTCATCCGCACCTTCGACGGTCCGGCCAAGCTGGGCGTCAACCGCGTCGCCTGGGACCTGCGCTTCGACGCGCCGCGGCGCATTCCGCGCCGCAACGACGCCGGCGGCGAGGAGAACGAGTTCCGCCGCGGCCGTGGTCCCGACGCCCTGCCCGGCACCTACACCGTGCGGGTGAGCTATGGCGCCCAGAAGGCGGAGGGCAAGGTCAACCTCCTCGGCGATCCGCGTTACCAGATCGCGAGCGGCGCCCGCGAGGCCAACTTCAAAGCTCTCCAGCGCGCCAACACCCTCTCCAACGCCGTCGTCGACGCCGTCGACCGCATCACCCGCACGCGCACCGACGTCAACGCCGTGGCCGCCAAGCTGCGCAAGCAGGACGAAGACGCCAAGCGGACCAACCCCGCCGCCGAAGATCCTGTCCGCAAAGACCTCCTCGCCGCCGCCCGCCGTCTCAACCAGGGTCTCGAGAAGCTCGAACGGCGCTTCTGGCAGGGGGAAGCCCCCAAGCACCTGCTGCGCAACACCGACTTCGAGAGCCGCATCGGCGGCACCGCCCGCGGCATCGGCTCCTCCTGGGACCCGCCGACGCCGGCCCAACTCGCCTACCTCGACCGGGAAGAGAAAGACCTGAACGTCGCTCTGGCAGACCTCAACAAATTCTTCGCCGAAGACGTCGCCGCCTTCCGCGCCAAGGTCCGCGACGCCAAGATCGAGCTTCTCCCCGACACCCCACCGCTCCAGATCGAAGGGGCGCCTTCTAAATAAGGTCAGGAACGCCCGCGGCCGGTTTGTCCGGCCGCGGGTCGTGACGCTCAAGATTGACATTCCGCGTTCGTTTTCCTAACATGGCGATGGAGCGCCCGCCATGACTGTCACCCATCAAGATCTCGCCCATCGCCTGCGGGAAGCCCGCGAGGCCGCCGGCCTTCGCCAGGAAGACGTGGCGCGCCACCTCGGCCTTTCGCGTCCGTCGGTCGCCCAGCTCGAGAGCGGAAACCGCGCGGTGAACGGCATCGAGCTGGGGTCTCTGGCCAGGCTCTACGGTCGGGACATCGGCGACTTTCTGGCCGCCGCGTTCAATCCCGAGGACACCGTTCTCGCCCTTTTCCGCGCCACTCCGGAGATCGCCGGCCGGGAGGTGGCTCTGGAGGCGATCCGGGACTGCGTTCTCCTGTCGCGTGAGCTGGCGAACCTGGAGGCTCTGCTCGGCCTGGATCGCTCCCAGATCGGCGCGCCGGCGTACTCCGTTCCGCCTCCCCGGACCCGCTGGCAGGCCATCGAGCAGGGAGACCACGCCGCCGCCGAAGAGCGGCGCCGCGTCGGCCTCGCCGGCCGGCCGCTCTGGGACGCCGCCGAATTCCTGGAATCCCAAGGCGTCCGGACCGCCATGCAGGATCTGCCGGACGAGGTCTCCGGTCTCACTCTCATGGAGCGAGGGCTCGGCCTCTCGATCGTCGTCAACCGGCGGCACCATCATCTGCGCCGCCGGTTCTCCTGGGTCCACGAGTACGCCCACGTCCTGCTCGACCGTACCCAGCGCGGTACCATCAGCGTCTCGTCCCGCCGCGACGACCTTCCCGAGGTCCGTGCCAATGCCTTCGCGGCGTGCTTTTTGATGCCGAAGGAAGCGATCCGGTCTTTCCTGGGGGAGCTCGGCAAGGGCTCGGCGAGCCGGGAACACGCCGACATCTATGATGAAGACGGCACCGTGACCGCGGAGCTGCGCTCGGCGCCCGGGTCGCAGACCGTACGGCTCTACGAAGTCGTCCTTCTGGCCCACCACTTCCAGGTGAGCCGGACCGCCGCCCTCTACCGGCTCCATAACCTGCACATCCTCTCCCGGGTCCAGCTCGACTCGCTGCTCGAAGAAGAGCGGGCCGAACGGGGGAAGCGGATCGAACGGCTCCTCAAGCTTTCCGTGCAGGATCACGCCGAAGCCCGGGACGAATTCCGGCTGCGCTTCCTCGGGCTGGCTCTGGAAGCGTACCGCCAGGAAAAGATCACCCGGGGCAAGCTGCGCGAGCTCGGAACGATGGTCGGCCTCTCGCGGTCCGATCTCGAAGAGCTGATCGACGATGCCGGCCTGGCCGAAGAAGAGCACGAGCCGCTTCTGCCGGCAGATCTCGAAGAGCCTTGGTGAAACCACCGCGGCTGGTCCTGACAGATACAAACATACTGCTGAACCTGGCGATCGTGGATCGGCTGGATCTTTTGGGAGTCTTTCCGGATCTTCGCTTCTCCTCGCCGCGTATCGTCTTCGACGAGGTCCTGAGCCCGCGGGAGCGCACCCGGGTCGACCGCGCGGTCGCCTGTGGGCTGCTCCCTGAAATCGCGTTCGATGACATTGCTACCCTGGCCCTCTTTGCGGAATTGCTTCGAGTCATGGAACAGGGCGAAGCCGCCTGCCTTGCGCTTGCGGTTCAGCATGGAGCCTGGGTCGCCTCCGACGAGAAGCGTGCCTTCCGCAGAGAGGCGGAGCGGCTTCTCGGGCCGGGAAGCGTTGTGACCACTCCGGGTCTGATCGTGCTGGCGATCCGCCGAAAAATCCTGACCCTGGAAGAGGCGGACGATATGAAGAAGCGCCTGGAGCAGCGGCGCTTCAAGATGACGTTCGGGTCATTCGCTGAAGTCGTGTGAAGTTTCATCGTACGATGCCCCCCATGCGCGTGATCTCCGTCAACGTCGGGCTGCCTCGGGCTGTCGAGTGGAAAGGCCGGACGGTGATGACCGGCATCTTCAAGGAGCCGGTCGAAGGGACCGTTCCGGTCCGCCGCCTCAATCTGGATGGCGACCGGCAGGCCGATCTGTCGGTCCATGGCGGGCCGGACAAGGCGGTCTATGTCTATCCGTCCGAGCACTATCCGTTCTGGCGCGGCGAGTATCCGGACCACCATCTCTCCTGGGGTGGCTTCGGCGAGAACCTGACGACCGAGGGGTGGCTGGAGGATGCGGTCCACATCGGCGACCGCTTCCGCGCCGGCACGGCCGAGATGGTGGTGGTGCAGCCGCGGATGCCGTGCTTCAAGCTGGGCATCCGCTTCGGCCGCGATGACGTGATCGGCCGCCTTCTCGAAAGCGATCGGCCGGGCTTCTATCTGCGCGTCCTCCAGGAAGGCGACGTCGCGGCCGGCGATCCCATGGTGCGGATCGCCGAGGACCCCCGGCGGGTCAGCGTGGTCGACGTCGTCCACCTCTATCTGGGCTCGGAAGACCGGGATCTCCTGGCGCGGGCGGCGGCGGTCGAGGCTCTGCCCGAATCCTGGCGGGGGCATTTTCGACAGCAGTTGGCACGATAGAGCTTGCGATTACAGGATATCCTCCCCGGAAAGGAGAACACAATGACCGACAACAACACGGCCCGGCTCGACCTGCAGAACATCACCCCTTTCCTCACCGTCAACGATCTCCAGGCGAGCCTCGCCTGGTATCGGGACGTCCTCGGGCTCAGCCTCGCCGAGGAGTACAAGATGAACGACAAAGTCATGGGGGTGCGCATGCAGGCGGGCGCCGTCCAGCTCCTGCTCGGCCAGGACGACTTCGCGAAGGGCCGCGACCGCGTGAAGGGCGTCGCCCTGCGCTTCTACTTCCAGACCGACCAGGACATCGACACCCTCGCCGCCGCCATCCGGGAGCGGGGCGGCAAGCTCACCCAGGAGCCGACCGACCAGCCCTGGGGACGGCGCGACTTCGCGGTGGTCGATCCCGACGGGTTCAACATCTCCATCACCAGCGACACGCGAAAATAACGCCGCGAAACCCGCGCAGTTTTGCGGCGCTCACGGGCTCGTCATTCGTGAGCTGACGCAAAAAGCTGGGTCAAATCGCGGTCAGTGGACCGGCGTGCCGTCGATGATGTCGGCGTAGAGCTGGTCGCGGACGCCGTCCGTGTTCACCTTGCACATCGGCAAAGACCAACAAGCTGGCTGCAGAAGTCGACGGCCGGATCTGGTGGATCGCTCCCAGATAGCAGGCGCGGTCCGGCGCTTTAGCTGAAAGGGGTAGGGAGCGTAGGCTGTCTGTATTCGGCTGGAGTGCCGAGAGGAAAGTCATTCGCAAACCTGGCGCGGTTCGCGGCTAGATACTCTTCTGCCTGGGTCGTCGCCGCGCGCCTGAGCTTGCGGTTGAAGTTGCCGGCGCTGATCGCCGCGCCCCAGGCGGCTGTGACGGCTGCCGGATCTCCCTGAGCGCCGGCAACAGCAGGATGCAGGGTCGTGATGGTCTCGAAAAGGCTCCGAATTCTCTTGGCCTCGCCTTTCCAGCCGGCGATCGATCTGGGGCCGGCCTCGAGTTTCCACTTGACCAGTCGAGATTCGGCAGCCAGAAGCGCATGCCTCCACCCAGACTCCGGATCATTGGCGGCGATCTCTTTGTGGGCCTTGGCGGTGAGCAGCTTGGCCTTGAGTGCCAGATAGGCGAGAAAGGCAAGAAGGGATAAGGCAGCGATGAATTTGAGGTTCATTAAGCCCTCTAGCATACCCCATTCAAGTGAGAGAATCAACGTTCAGTGGACCGGCGTCCCGTCGATGATGTCGGCGTAGAGCTGGTCGCGGACGCCGTCCGCGTTCATCTTGCACATCGGCACCATGTCTTCTTTATAGGAGAGGCGGAAGACGCAGGCGTCGAGGCGCTGGCGGCCTTCTTCGGTGCGCAGCTCGGCGGGACTCATGAAGTGGTGGCTGGTGAGGGTGAGACCGTCGACGCGCACCCGGCCGCGCAGGGCGTCGGCGAAGAGGCGGCCGAGGGAGGTTCCGGCTTCTTCCGAGAGCCGGCTGTCGGCCCAGCGGCGGACCGGGCCGAGGAACCAGCCCGGGGCGGCGCGGAAGAGGCCGGCGGCCCGCGCCAGGGCTTCGATAGGGAGGTCGTCGCGGAAGGCGACGCCGCCCAGGCCGCGGGTGAAGAACTCCTGCATCACCGCGACGTCTTCCGGCTGGTTGCGGATGAGCTCAAAGAGACGGGGAGATTCCCCCCGCTTCTCCAGGGCGAGCACCGGCACGAAACGGGTGCAGGCCGGATGGCCGAAATGCATCGGCTCGGCGCCGCGATCGGGTAATTCGAGGCCGAAATCGGCGGTGGCATGGCTGATCTCTTCCCACAGCTCGCCGGCGGTGACGCCTTCCAGGCCGCGGCGGGTGCGGCCGACCTGGGCCAGCGGCTGGAAGCTGATCAGGCTGAAGGCGTCGCGGTTGCGGATCACCCAGCGCACCACGTCCGCCACCTGGTCCAGGTTCTGGCGCGAGATGGTGAGGGTGGTCGCGGCGCGCAGCGGGCGGCCGGTGGTCCGGCGGGCGGTGCGGACGATGTCGGCCAGCTCGCCGCGCAGGTCCATCAGCTCGCCTTCGGACTTCGGCATGCCGTACCCTTCGCGGCCACGCTGGGTGATGTCGACGTGGATCGAGACCTCGGAGAGGCGGCCCTCTTCCATCAGCCGTTCCAGCAGGCCGGGCCGGCGGCGGAAGGAGTCGCCGTGCGTCATCACCATGGGGACGATGCCGATCGAGCGGGCGTAGCGCAGGATCTCGGTGAGCTCCTCGACCGGCCGCAAGGTGACCTCGCCGTCGGAGATCTGGACATTGCTCTTCGGGCCGAGCCAGGCGCGCAGGGAGTCGAGCTGGCGCAGGATGGCGGCGGTGGGGAGGGCGGGGACGTGGTTCGCCTCGACGCCGAGATAGCAGCCGGTGCAGGCGAAGTCACAGCGCGGCTGGATGCCGATGGTGGCGCCGCAGCCGGTGGCTTTCTGGCCAAATCCCTGGCCCGGCAGCTTGAGCGCCGGGTCCAGCGCCTCCCAGCGCTGGTAGAGGATCGCCTTCTTCTCGTCAGTCGCCGGGTTGCGCAGATACTCCAGAAGAGTCTTCAGTGACGCAGGCTGTCCGATCATGGTTCTCGCCGTCCCTCCCCCCGATCGCTACCGGGATGCGTCGTTCAGCGCCCAGTCGTAGTCGTCGAACGCGAGATCGACCTTCCCCTTGGCCGCGTCGAGCTGTTTCTGCTTGTCCGCGGGAAGATATTTTCGCACAAACGCTAACCGGCCACCGCCCCACTTCTCGAAGTCGTCCTTGAACCAGTCGAGGATCTTGGTGACATGCAGGGTGACGCCGTCGCCATCCCTTGCAAGGCGAGCGCCATGCGGACCGTTGAGGAAGCGGCGCGCCTGGTCGTCGAGCTGCTCGCCGAGGCGGGCGCCGACGTAGGGCTCGGTGCGGATCGGCGGGCAGCTCTTCGCCGCGCAGTTGATCGCGAAGTGGATGCGCGGGTCCTTGAAGCCTTCGCGGATCTTGTCGTTCTCCACGTCGTTGAGCGACAGGGCGCCGGCTTTCGTCTTCACCGACGGCTTCTTGAAGACGTTCAGGCGGATGATCGGATCGGTCGACAGGTCGCGGATCGACTTGGTGGGATAGCCGTCGATGACCACCGCGAGGGTCGAGATGTTATAGAGGTTGATCCAGTAGGCGAGCTGGTCGGTCTTCGCCAGGGCAGCCACGTCGACCGTGGCGAGCTGCTGGCGGAGATGGTCGAGGGCCGGCTTGTCGTGCTCCTTGAGGCTCTTGTAGCTCATCCCCTTGGCGGGGTCGTAGTACTTGGAGAGCAGGTCCTGCCACAGCTTGTAGTCGGGGGGCTCGGCATGGGCGGCGCCCACCGCCAGAAGGGCGAAGAGGCAGAGGGGGAGGGTTTTCGCTAGCATCCGGGCATGCTAGCAGGCAAGGGGGTAAAGGACATAAAGGACCTAAACGACAGCCCGTGTTGTCCTTTGGGTCCTTGCAGTCCTTTTGGTCCTTTGTCCTTTTCCAACCTTACGCCGTCGCCGCCTCCGGCTCGGCGTCCTCGATATACCCGCACCCTTCGGTATTGCACACATACTGCGTCCCATGCTTCTTGGTCGTCTTCTCCAGCAGGAAGGCGGCGCCGCATTCGGGGCAGGGCTTGGAGATCGGCTTCTTCCACAGCGCGAACTTGCAGTCCGGGAAGCGGCTGCACGACCAGAACGTCTTGCCGCGGCGGGAGCTCTTCTCCATCATCTCGCCCTTGCCGCACTCGGCGCAGGTGACGCCGGTCGGCTTGGGCTCCGCCGCCACCTTGGCGGGACCGGTCTTGCGCAGGTTCTTGCACTCCGGGTAGCCGGTGCAGCCGTAGAAGACCCCGAAGCGGCTGCGCCGCAGCGCCATCGGCTTGCCGCACTTCTCGCAGGGCGGGATCTCCTCCTCGGCGGCCGGCGTCCCGGATGCCGCGGCGGCGTCTCCGGCGGCGCCGGCGCCAGATGCCTCCTCGTCATTGGCCGAGGCCTCGACGACGTCGCGGGTGTACTTGCACTCCGGATAGTTGCTGCATGCGATGAAGGCGCCGTAGCGGCCGAAGCGCATGGTCAGCGGGCCGCCGTCGAGCGGGCACTTCTCGTCGAGCGGGATGCCGTCCTTCTTGACGTTGGGCATCTGCTCGCCGGCGGTTTCGAGATCCCGGGTGAACTTGTCGTCGAACTCGCGGAGCGCGCCGCGCCAGTCGATCTCGCCGTCCTCGATGCGGTCGAGCTGCTCTTCGAGCGCCGCCGTGTAGCCCTCGTTGATGATGTCGTGGAAGCCCGACTGGAGCATCTGGTTGACGATCTTGCCGAGCGGCGTCGGCCGGAAGCGGGTCTCGACCTTGTCGACGTAGCTGCGGTCGGTGAGCGTCGAGAGGATGGTGGCGTAGGTCGACGGGCGGCCGATGCCGTTCTCTTCCAGCGCCTTGACCAGCGTCGCCTCGCTGAACTGCGCCGGCGGCTGGGTGAACTTCTGCTCGCTGGTGATCTTGACCAGCTCCAGCGCCTGCCCTTCCTGGAGCGGCGGCAGGACGCCTTCGGAGTCCCCCCCGTCCTTGGAATCAGCGGCGGCGGCGTCCTCGTCCGGCGTCTCGCGGTAGACGGCGAGGAAGCCCGGGCTCTTCATGATCCGCCCGGTGGCACGCAGCACGTAGGCGCCGTTTTCACCGGCTCCGATATCCACCTGGGTGACGTCGAACACCGCCGGCAGCATCTGCGAGGCGATGAAGCGGTCCCAGATCAGCTTGTAGAGCTTCAGCTCGTCCGGCTTGAGGAAATCCTGCACCGCCTCCGGCGGCAGGTCGAAGGTGGTGGGGCGGATCGCCTCGTGGGCGTCCTGGGCGCCCTTCTTCGACTGGTAGCGGTTCGGCTTGTCGGGCAGCGACGCGGCGCCGTAGGTCGTGCCGATCACCTCGCGCACCGCGTCGAGCGCCTCGTCGGCCACCCGCGTCGAATCGGTACGCATGTAGGTGATCAGGCCCACCGAGCCGCGGTCGCCGATCTCGCGCCCTTCATACAGACCCTGCGCGAGCGCCATGGTGCGCTTCACCGCGAAGCCGAAACGGCGCGCCGCCTCCTGCTGCAGGCGGCTGGTGATGAACGGCGGCGACGGCCGCTGCTTCGACTCCTTGCGCTCCACTTTGCCGACCACGAAGCGGCCGGACTGGAGGGCGGTCACGATGCGGCCGGCGTCCGCGCCGTTGTCCACCTCCGCCTTGCGCCCGTCGATGCGGTGCAGGCGGGCGGAGAACGGCGGCGGCAGGGCGGCTTTCAGGTCGGCGCCGAGCAGCCAGTACTCCTCGGGATGGAACGCCTCGATCTCGGCCTGCCGTTCGCAGACCATCTTCAAGGCCACCGACTGCACGCGGCCGGCGGACAGCCCCTGCTTGATCTTCGCCCAGAGCAGCGGCGACAGGCGGAAGCCCATCATGCGGTCGAGGATGCGGCGCGCCTGCTGGGCGTCGACCTTGCGCAGGTCGATCAGCCCCGGATTCTCCAGCGCCTTGAGCACCGCGCCCTTGGTGATCTCGTTGAAGGTGACCCGCCGCACGGTGGCCGGGTCCTTGTCGAGTACCTCGGCGATGTGCCAGGCGATCGCCTCGCCCTCGCGGTCCGGATCGGGAGCGAGGTAGACGACCTCGGCGTCCTTGGCGGCGGCGCGGAGCTTCTTGACGACGTCTTTCTTGGCGGCGAGGACCTCGTACTTCGGCTCGTAGTTCTTGCCGATGCCGAAGTCCTTCCCCTTCTTGACGAGGTCGCGGATGTGCCCCACGGAGGCCTCGACGGCGTACTGGCGGCCGAGGAACTTCTTGAGGGTCTTGGTCTTTGCGGGGCTTTCGACAATTACGAGGTTCTTTGCCATGGTCTGTTCCAACGCCTTGGTGCAACACCGGAGGACGCGGTCAAATTTCTCTGCTCCGCGGGCAAGGGCGGCGACACTACCACCGCCGCCCCGCTCGGAGCAACCCATGATGCCACCCCTGTCAAGCCCCCGGCGTCAGGCCCTCCCATAGGCCGATCCCGGGTGGCGGCGCACCCAGCCGCCGAGCTCCAGCTCGAGCAGCGCGCCGAGGACGCCGTCGACCGGCATGGCGAGCCCGTTGGCGATCTCCTCGGGCAGCCGGAGGGTTCCCGGCGCCAGGGAGGCGAGGATGTCGGCGGGGAGCCCGGCGGGAGGCGCCGGCGCGGGCGGAATGAACTTTGGAGCCGGGGTGGGGAACAGACCGGGTTGAGATGCTGGAGACAAGACGTCCAGGATGTCCTGCGGGTGCTGGACCAGCGTGGCGCCGTCGCGGATCAGCGCGTTGGGGCCGAGCGAGCGCTCGTCGAAGATCCGCCCCGGCACCGCCCACACCTCGCGTCCCAGGTCGAGCGCATGGCGAGCGGTGATCAGCGAGCCCGAGCGCGGTGCCGCCTGGACGACCAGGGTGCCGGCGGCGAGCGCCGCGATCACCCGGTTGCGCACCGGGAAGTGCCAGGAGCGGGGGGAGAGGCCGCAGGGAAATTCGCTGAGCAGCGCTCCGCGCGCGGCGATCTCCTCGGCGAGGCGGCTGTGGCCGCGCGGATAGTCGACCCCGAGACCGCAGCCGAGGACGGCCACGGTGGTGCCGTCCGGGCTGGCGAGCGCGCCGTGGTGCGCCGCCGCGTCGATGCCGTGCGCGAAGCCGGAGATGACGGTGATGCCGGCCGCCGCGAGGACGCGGGCGAACAGCTCGGCGACCTCCTGGCCGTAGGAATCGGCGCGCCGCGAGCCGACCACGGCGACCGCCGGCCGGGCGGAGCCCAGGGGAGCGCCGAGCACGTAGAGCACCGGCGGCGGCAGGTCGAGCTGGCTGAGCGCGGCCGGGTAGCCGGGGTCCTCGCGCAGGAGGACGGTGGCGCCCAGCCGCGCGGCCGCCGCAAGCTCGCGTTCGGCGATCGTCTCCGCCTGCGCGGCGACGGCGAGGGCGCGCGCCATCTGGGCGCTCGGCACGCCGAGCTGCGCGGCCAGACGGTCCGGCGGATCGGTGGCGCCGGCCCAGAGCTGCGGCTCCTGGGCCAGGCGGTAGGCGGCCGGCCGCGAAAGCTGCGGCGCGGCGTTGAGGGCGATGCGCAGGGCGCGGTGCGGCGCGCCGAGCGGTGCGGCGAGAGTCGAGGGATCGGGGGTCAGGGTCTCGGTCATGGTCTCGGTCATAGGGGCTCGATGTGTTTTCACCCCCATATAAGACGGCTCTGGGGCGCGGAGGTCCTGGGTCCGGCGGCTGGAGCAGAACACCCTGAATTTTCAAAGAGTTAGAGCGGCGACTCGTCCGGGCCGGCGACACCCTGGTACTTTGTGGGTACTTTCGGCGTAGGATTCGATTCCGCTCTGGGACCATGATCCGGGAATGGCTCTCCCTCGTCAACCCCGGGGGAAGGAGGCG
>DATARD010000373.1:0-4859 GCA_036264355.1 Thermoanaerobaculia bacterium | reverse complement strand
GGTTCTTGTAGGTGGCGGGCGCCGCCCGGCGCGCCAGCTCGCAGATCTCGTTGTCCTCGAAGGTGTCGTCGGTGCCGCCGGCGAGGAAGGTCGCGAGATGGGGATAGGTCGCGGAGAAGGCGCCGAACGAGTCGTTCAGGTTGGCTGGGTCCGCACCGCATTCCGACGGACCGCAGTGGAGCTGGCCGTAGAGCTGCTGCGTGTCGGCGCGGAAGAGGCCGGAGCCCGAGGAGCCCGGCTCGGTGACACCGTTCGTCCAGTTCACCCGCACATGGGTGTCGTCGGTGCCGCCGCAGACCGGACTGTGGGCGCGGTTGCCGAAGCTGATCCGCTTGTAGTCTCCCGCCGGGTGATGGATGTCCGCCGACGCCGTGCCGTCCGCCACCGGCGCCGCCGTCCAGCCGGCCCAGAACAGGTTGCGCGGCAGAGCGCCCAGGATCATCAGGAGCGTGTAGTCCGACGCCGTCTCCGGGCCGGTCGCCAAGAGCGTCGCCCGGGCGGTCCGTGGCACGCTGGAGAGAGAGGGCGGCGTGCCACCGCAGGTCGCCGTCTGGTAAAGCCAGAAAAACTCGGCGTTGTTGGCGTCTGTCTGGGTGTTCAGGCAGTGGTGCGCGGTGAGGAAATAGGGGGTCTGGTCCGCTTTCTGCGAATTCAGGAGCTGGCCGGTGCAGTACAGGCTGTTGTTGTCGAAGACGGTGCCGAGGCCGGCCACGGCCTTGGCGACGTCGGCCCATTCCGGATAGCAGGTGACGTCGTTGTGGCACGTTCCAGCCGCCTTGACGCCGGCCGCCGTCTCCGCGACGGGGTCGCGGTAGATGTGCTGCAAACGGTCGAGGGTGAACGGCAGGCGGCCCGCGGCCAGCCCTGAGCCAGCCGGCAGGTGGACCTCGATGCGGGCGCGCTCGCCGAACACGGTCGGCGTCCACAGCTCGTGGCTCGGCAAAGACGCCAGGAACGGCTCGTCGCCCTCGTAGAAGATACCGCGCGCCGGATCGCCCGGCGCGTAGACGGCGATCTCGGCGGTGCGCGGCAGATGCAGGCTCGCGAGGTGGAGACGCATGCCCAGCGCGCCGGGAGCGACGATCTCCAGCACCCACAGACGGCCGCCATTGGCCAGACGGTACCAGTCGCCGTCCGCCGGTCCGGCCTGCACGGCCCGGCCGACGCCGTAGCGCAAGACTTTGTTCAGCGACTGCCGCTCGCGGACCGCGTCTTCGCGCCGCAGGGCTTCGACGTCCACACCGGACAACGCGACTTGCGGCACCGTGCGCAGGTCGACGGCGAAGCGGACGGAGGGAACGGAGCGGATGGGCGCCGCCAGGTCTTCGAGTGAGGAAGAGGGGCGTTTGTCGGCCAGGCCGAAGGTCTCGGGCCAACCGCTGGTGGAGGTCTGCGCCCAGACGGCCGGCACCGCTGCGAAGGTCGCGCCGAGGGCGGCGAGCAGCGCCGCGGCGGTGGACAGCCGGACCGTGCGAGCGCTTTTGGATATCGACATGTGCTGCTGCTTCATGTCCTAGAGGATAGTAGGCCAACGCCGATTGGACAATGGGCAACGCCCTCCGGCATGATTGCCGCCACTGCATGAGAAGCGCTCAGCGCCTGGAAGCCATGCTCTGGCTCGCCGTCTACGCCTGCGGCGCCGGCCTCGCCTTTCTGGCGGGATGGCGGATGCAGGTCTCCTATGAATATTTCCAGCTCCTCGGCCGGGAGCCGCTGGCGTCGCGGCTCGCCGAGTCGCTGTTCAACCTACACGCCCAGCCGCCGCTGCTCAACCTGCTCCTCGGTCTCGCGCTGAAGCTGGAGCGGGCGACCGGACTGGCGCCGGAGCGCTCGCTCCTCGCGCTCCATCTCGCCCTGGGCGCGGCGATCACTCTGGCGCTCTACATCCTTCTGGTCCGGCTCGGCGTCACACCTTGGCTGCGGCGGCTGGCGCTGGCCGTCATCCTCCTCGATCCGGCCTTCTACTCGTTCGTCCTCGATTTCTTCTATCCGCTCCACGAGCTGTTCCTGCTCACCCTGGCCGCCGTGGCCGTCGAGCGCTTCCTGGCGACGCGCCGGCCGGAGTTCTATGTCGCCGCATGCGCTTGCCTGGTGGCGCTGGCCTACACCCGCGCGCTGTTCCACCCCGTCTGGATTGTGGCGGTCCTGCTCATGCTGGCTCTCCCGGCGCGGCGACCGGATCGTGAGCGCAGCCCCGTCTTCGCCGCTCTGGCTGCGTCTCTCGTGCTGCTCCTCGCCTGGCCGGTGAAGAACTACGTCCGCTTCGGCGTCTTCGGGTTTTCGAGCTGGCAGGGGTACAACCTGTCGCAGGGATTGGTGGACCGCTATCCGCCGATCTGGGACGCCTTCGTGTTCGGCTCGCTGCCGAGCCAGGAGAGCGCGCGGGAGGCGCTGGCGCGGAGCGTGCCGGAGCGCTTCCGCGCCATTCCGGTGCTCGCCGATCCGCTCAAGGCGCCGGGGGTGCCCAACTGGAACCACGCCGCCATCATCCCGCTGTCGCGCCGGCTGGAGAGCCTGGTGCTGCGCCGGCTGCGCGAGCATCCGGCGCTGCTCGCGGCGAAGGCGGCGGAGAACTACCGGCAGGCGGCGATCTATCCGGCGCGCAACCCCTACGCCGCCGATCTCGACTGGCGCGCGCGCACTCCGCTTGCCCGTTTCTGGCTCACCTTCTACGAGTCGACCGTCTATCTCTACCGCGGCGACGATCCGCAGAGCGGTCCCCTGCCCGGTTTCGCGTGGATCCTGCCGCCGGCGCTCCTTTTGGCACTCGTGCAGATCGTCCGCAGGCGGAAGCGAGATCCGGTGGGAGCGGGAACCACCGCCTTCCTCCTCGCCGCCATCCTCTGGGTGCTCGCCATGGTGCTCCTGGTCGACGGCCGCGAGGGGAACCGCATCCGCTTCTCCACCCAGCCACTGCTCTACCTGGCGGTGGCATGGTCTCTCACCCGCTCCTCGTCTATGATCCCGGAAACCGATGGCCGAGCCACTTTCGATCGAAGCGCCGACCGCAGCGCCAAGCCTTGAGCTGCCCCGCACGACGGACCGGCGGCGGACCTGGCGGATCGTCCTGCTGTCCGTTCTCGGGCTGTCCTTGGTCTATCTCGCCTGGGAGGCGCTCACCTGGCCGGACGTTTCGGCGCTCGCCACCCGGCGGCCGGTGACCACCGCGTTCATCGAGCACTACAGACATGGCTGGCTCGGATTGGGCGCCGAGCGGCGCGTCGAGTGGAAATGGGTGCCCTACTCGCGGATCTCGTCCAACCTCAAAATTGCGGTCCTCTGCGGTGAAGACCTCCGTTTCTTCGCGCACAGCGGCTTCGACGAAGAGGAGATGAAGGCCGCGCTCCAGGACGCCTGGGACGAGAAAGAGCTCCCCCGCGGCGCCTCCACCATCACGCAGCAGCTCGCCAAGAACCTTTGGCTGTCACCGTCCTACAATCCGCTGCGCAAGGTGAAAGAGGCCCTGCTCACCCGCCAGCTCGAGAAGGACCTGGCCAAGAAGCGCATCCTCCACATCTATCTGAACGTGGTGGAATTCGGCCCCGGCATCTACGGCGCCGAAGCGGCTGCGCGCCACTACTTCCACAAGTCCGCCGCGAGCCTCAGCGACCAGGAAGCCGCCCAACTCGCCGCCAGCCTCCCCGCCCCCAAGACCTGGCACCCCGGCGGCACCACCCGCGGCTACCGCGCCCACGTCCGCACGGTCGCAAGGCGGATGGCCCGGGCCGCGGGTTGGTTGCGGCGCGAGGTGTGAGGGGACCTTCACCCGTAGGCGTGAATCTAAGGTAGTGGAGGGGCTTGCCCCCTCCCGGGTGGGTGGGCGGAGGAGCCGGAGGAGAGACCAGAACCTTCCCGCCATCCGCCCCCTCCCCCGTCCCCTCCCCCGTGCGTCCCCCAACACACCCACCCCGAACGGGAGAGGGGCGCCACCTCCCAACCCCAAAAACAGTCGAGAGGCCGGAGACTGTAGTGTTCGGGCGGGGGCGCCCTCTCCCGCTCGGGGCGGGGGACGGTGGCACGCGCGGGGGAGGGTTGGGGAGGGGGCGGGCGGCGGTAAGGCTCGGTCTTCGTGAATCGGCTCCTCCGCCCGCCCGGAGGGGGCAAGCCCCTCCACTACTTTAAGTTTGCGCCTATGGTGTGTAGCAGAGGGGGCAGGGGGTGAGGGCCTACCGCTCCACCCGGAACGAATACCGCGCCGCCGCGGCCGGCGCGCCTTTCAAGGGCACGGCGTCCACCCGGAGCCGGTAGTCCCCCGGTTTGAGCAGGGTGGAGGGGAAGGTGATCACCAGCGAGCGCCAGGGGTTCGCGGTGAGGCCCGCGCTGGTCCACAGGGTCGAGCCTCCCGCGGTCAGCAGGGTGACGCCGTAGGACGGCGCCGCGGGGACGCCTTCGAGGTCGAGGGAGATGACCATCCAGCCCGGGAGCGCCGGCTGGAGGATGCGGTGGCGCGGTGCCGCGCGCGCCGGCGGCGGCGGATCGTGCTCCAGGTGCAGGATCGGAGTGTTGGTCTGCGGCCGGCGCATCCGCTCCAGCTCGTCGTGGAGATCATCGCGCTGGCGCTTCTCTTTGCCGAGCCTCTCGGCCGCCCGCAAGCGCTCTTCGTCGAGCGCACGGCGGGCCTCCTGAAGCTGCGCCTGGAGTACCTCGGCAGGCTCCAGGCTGCGCGCCGGGGAGCTGGCATGCATGGCGTCCAGAGCCAGACGCAGCCGGTGGGCCCGGAGCTCCAGCAGGCCGGCCGCGGCCAGAACCGCCAGCACAAGAGCGATCAGTGTCACGGTGCCCGCGGGGGAGCTGAGGCGGGCGAGGAGCCCCTGGCGCTCGACCACCTCGCCGGCGGCCTCGCGGGCGGCGAGGCCGGT
>DATARD010000345.1:0-37076 GCA_036264355.1 Thermoanaerobaculia bacterium | reverse complement strand
GGCCACCAAGTCGAGCACGTTCAGCTCGACGGTGTCGCGTGTCGAGGTGTCGACCACCTGCTGGAAGCCCGGGAAGCCCCTGAAGCTCTGGCTCATGAAGCTCTGGTAGCCGGAGAGCAGGTTGACCGCGTTGGCCAGCAGGTCGGGGTTCCAGGCGAGGTAGGTGCCGGCCGGCGGCGTGAAGGTGAGCCGCGGTCCGTTGCTCTGCTGCGCATACCGGCTCAGAAGGCCGTTGAGCGCCGCTTCGAGGCCGAGGATGTTGGGCGCGAGCTGGAGCTGGACCGCTTTGCCCTTGGGCGGCACGAGCAGCGGGCCGGTGGCGTCGGTGGCGTAGCCGTTGAGCTGGATCTGGAAGGCGGTGAACCCCTGGTCTCCGGTCGTGCTGACGCGCTTCGACGTATCGGGGTTGAGGAACCGCGAGCCGGCGATCGCGGCCAGCAGATCGGTGTACGGCTTGCCCAGGTGGAGCGACTCCTGGCCGGCCCAGGCGACGGCCGGGCGCGCCAGATCCTGCTTCGTGCGGTCGATCAACGACACCAGGTTCCGGTAGGTCTGGGTGGCGCTCGTGGCGGGCGGCGGGGTGCGGGAGAGGGAGCTCACCTGCTTCTCCAGGCTGCCCAGGTCGCCGACCAGGACGTGGTCGCCGTACAGGCTGGCGAACATCCCGTCGCCGAGGTACAGCACGCGCTCGTCGAGGTTGTCGAGCGTCGTGCCGTCGGCCGCGAAGCCGCGGGTGGACTCGACGTCGCACAGCACGTGGCGGTAGTAGCGGCGGGCTGCCGCGGTGGGCGGCTTGAGCTGGACGTCGCGGTCGAAATCGTCCACCAGACCCTGGAGGTCCTTCAGCCAGTCCGCCTCGCTCGACACGCAGCGGCCGGAGACGAAGCGGTCGTAGCGCTCGACGTCGCCTTGCAGGTTCTTGAGCTGGTCCGTGGTCCCCTTCAGGATGGCGTAGTCAGGAACGGACGGCAGATCGGTCGTCACGGCGCGCTGCGCGCTGGTCCGCGGGCCGTCCGCCGCGTCCTGCAGCCGGCTCTCCAGGCTGTGCTCGAGGGCCGGGAAGACCGTCCGCTCGTAGGCCGCGGTGCCGACGCGGCTGACGTCCCCGGGGATCGAGCTCCACCACGAGGACGGCAGGAAGAAGCTGCGCAACGTGTAGTCGCCGACCTCGTTCGCGGCTCCGAGGAGGGTGACCGCATGCTGGCGTTGCCGGTCGGCGGAAGCACCGCGGGAGTCTTGCAGCGCGCTCTGTGCCGGCCGCACGAAGCGGCTGCGCAGCACCTCGGCGCTGATCGCCGTCGCGCGCCCGCTCCACCAGAGGAGCGGCGGACCGAGGAAGAGCGCCGCGGCGAGCGCGAGCTGGAGCGCCGTCCGCCACCCCAGGCGGCGCCGCAGGGCATCGGCGTCGGGGCTTGCCAGGTTCCATTCGGCGAGGATCTTGTGGCCGAAGAGGTCGGGGAGGAAGTCCACCCGGCGGTGCGTGTCGCCGCGCGCGCGGAGCGGTGCCGAGGAGTCCCACGGCAGGTGGTGCGGCGAGCCTCCGGCGGGGACGTCGAAGCCTTCGCCGCCGCTGAAATAGAGGCCGCGCACCGCCAGGCCGTTGCTCGCCGCGTTGTCGGAGAAGAGCTGGTTCCAATAGATGCGCAGCCCCGCGCAGAGCGCGGCGATGGTGGCCGGAAAGGAGAGGAAGCTCTGCGGCTGGGCGAGCGGGCGCCCCTCGCGGAGCACCAGGAGCTGTTGCCGGTCGAGCGCCGCGGTGACGCTGGCGAAGGCGTCGTCCACCCAGCCCGGGCTGTAGCGCACCTCGGGCGGATTCGGGTTGGACCAGCCGAACATCTGGCGGAGCTGGCCGTCGTCGAGGGTGGTGAGGAGATCCGCGAAGCCCGGCAGGCGGTCGCACTGGGTGATCAGCACGTACACCGGAAAGCGCATCTGCAGCACCCGCTGTGCCTGGTCCAGGCGGGTGCGCAGCAGCTCGGCGCGGCGGGCGATCTCGCCGCGGGTGCGCGAATCGGCCTGCTCGAAGCCGGCCAGCTCGGTCACCGGGATGGTGAGCAACGCGCCGTCGATCGGGCGCCGGCCGCGGTATTCGCGCAGCGTCTTGAGCAGGCCCATCCAGGCCGGCTGGTCCGAGCTGGCGCCGTCCAGGCGGAGCACCAGGTCGCCGCTGACGTCGAGCACCACCGCGCGGTCGAACAGCCACCAGCGGCAGGCGTTGGAGGTGCTCCGCGGCACGTCGTCGGGCGTCCCATAGGGGAGGCCGATCTCGGTGTCGCCGAGGAGCGCCGTCTTGCCGGCCGCCGTCTGGCCGAGAGCGAAGAGCCAGGGGAGCTGGTAGCGCGGCCGGCGGCCGGGGAGAGATTCGCGCAGCCGCCGCAGCGAGCTCGCGAACGACTGGCGCACCGTTCCCGTCGACGGCGAGGAGCGGAAGTCGGCGACCTTCAACGGGCCTGCCCCTTCGATCCCCTCGGGAGCCGTGGCCGTGCCTTCGAAGCTGGCGTAGGTGGCCGCTTCCCGCGAGCGCTTGAGCAGGAACCCGAGCACCAGCAACGCCACCGCGATGACGACCAGGATGGCGCCGAGGGTGAGAGCCAGAATCCCGGGGATTCCGGTGGGGAGGTCGAACGGCATCGCGTCAGCCCAGGAGCCTGAGAGTGTCCTTCAAGGTGTCGGCGAGCGGTCGCGCCGCCTCGTTATAGAAGACGATGGAGAGCACGAACAGCGCCGCCAGCATGATCCCGAGGGCGACGGCCCAGCCGCCGACCTGGGGAAGATAGGTGACCGGTCCGCGGTCCGGCGTCATCGCGTAGGCCTCGGGGAAGAGGAGCGGATCCTGCGCCACCGTCAGCTCCGGCCGGCGCTGGGCGACCAGCGTGAAGAGCTTCTGCCGGCGCTGCTCGATCTGCCGTTGCCGCTTCGGATCGTCGCGCGCCGGCTCCAGACCGGCGGCCAGGGTGAGGATGTAGATCTCCGCCAGCTCGACGCTCGGCATCTCCTCCGCCAGCAGTTGGTCGATCTGCACCACGACGTCGGTCGCCAGCCCGTCCGGCGGCGGGAAGTCGTCGGTCAGGCGCCGCATGTGGCCGCGGCCCCACCAGTCGAAGCCGTTGAGGGTCACGTCGGCCAGCCGCGCCATCAGGTACTGCGCGTGCTGGAAGATCTCCGACTTGCTGTCGTAGGCGTCCCGCTGCGCATCCGCCACCTGCCGGCGAAGCTGCGCCGCCAGGCGGTCGCGGATGGCGTTGGGATCGCGCGGCAGGTCCCCTGGGCCGGTGCCGACCATCTGGCGCGACAGGATCTGGCGCCGGATGGAATCGAGCTGCCCGAGAAAGACCCGGAGCTCATGGGTGAGAAATGGAATGCTCTCGTCCGCAGACACAGGTTCTATCTTCCTGGGAGAAAGCCCGGCGTGAGTAGGCGACGCCCGTAGTACCCGGTGGAATTTTTCACAGCGGTCCTCGAATCACGTGAGAGGAACGCTATACCAGACCCGCCGAGACCTCAAGCTCAAACCCCGCTGAAAGTGCTACAATCTGTCTCGCAAGCAGGGCTCTCGACTCCTGGAAGAGGAGCATACCCATGGGTAAGATCCAGATTCCGCGTCCCAAGACGTCCGATGCGCCGGCCTTTCGGGGCGCCTCGCGGGCTTTCGCGCCCGCCCGCCGCGGTGCCGTGCAGACCAAGCTCACCCTCGGGCCGGTCGGCGACCACTACGAAAAAGAAGCCGACACCGTCGCGCACCAGGTCGTGCAGCAGATGGCGGCCCCCGGGGTCACCCAGCGGGCCAGCAAGGACGACGAGCTGCTGGACACCAAGCTCATGCCCGGCGCCGTCCAACGAGCTGGCGCGCTCCCCAAGGACGACGAGCTCGACAAGGTGATGACGAAGCCCGCCGCCGGTGCTGTACAGCGGGAAGGCGGAGCCGGCGGAGGCCCCATCGGAGCGGATGTCGAAGGCTCGATCGAAAGCGCCCGCTCCGGCGGCCGTGGCCTGGACAAAGGCATACGCGCCTCCATGGAGCCGGCCTTCGGAGCCGACTTCAGCGGCGTCCGCGTGCACGCCGACGCCAAGTCCGACTCCCTCAACCGCAGCCTGCAGGCGCGCGCCTTCACCACCGGCCAGGACGTCTTCTTCCGCAGCGGCGAGTACAACCCCGGCAGCTCCGGGGGCCAGGAGCTCCTCGCCCACGAGCTGACCCACGTCGTGCAGCAGAACGGCAGCACGGTGATGAAGAAGCCCGAATCCGGCCTCAACCCGCTCGACACCTATCTGGGGAGCCGCGTGGCAGACCGCGACGTCCCGGTCGTCGGCAACCGCTTCGGATCGGACAAGTAGCGATCCCCGGCACTAACTCAGGGAGACATCATGAAGAAGCAAGTGAAAAGGTTGGTACTGGCGAAGGAGACGGTGAGAAGGCTGGAAGCCCTGGAAGGCCTAAATGACGTCCAGGGAGGAAGCGATAAGAGCTGCGATTACATCTGCCAGATAGGTCCGATTTCCAGCCCTCCGGAGACTTGCGCCTGACGCTGTATCGTCTTGGCAGAGGCACCGGCTGCCTCTGCCACTGCCCATCCCGGGACGCCGGCCTCCCAGTTGCAGCGCCAATGATAGGGACGGACGTGGAATAAGCCATTCGCTATCCCGGGTGAAGGCGTTCGCGAGGAATGGCCAGGGGCCTAGCGCGCCGCCGAAGGAGCCGACGGCGGCGAAGGGCCAAAGGAAAACCGGACGGAGAGGGTCCCGGCGCCGACTCAGAGACTTGGAGGTTGATGCAGTCGGATCCCGGTATGCGGCGCGTAGTAGCCGAAATCGGGGTCGGTCGTGAAGATGGGAATTTCAAAACGGTGGGCAACCGCGCAGAGAAGCAGATCGATCGCTGTGCCAGTGATCCCATGGGCCCGGCAGCGGTTGAAGAAATGCGCCGCCTGATCGTAGTCGTTCGGGTGGATCTCCAGATACCGGAAATCACCAAGACTCTCCCGAATTGCCTCGAAGGTCTTCTCTTCGCGGATTCCCGACAGAATCTCCTGGCGGATCGGGCCGATGAGAACCACTTCGCCAGACCGCACCAGCCGTGCCCATTCAAGGACGAGCAGCTTCTCGTGCTCGCTCAAGGTGTGAGGGCGCCGACGAAGGGCGAGCGACCAGATTGTCGTGTCGACAAGGACGATCAAGCTGAGCCGTCTCGCCGGAGCTTCTTGTGGTCATAGTCGTCGAAGTAGTCGACCCGGCCTGCCCATTCAAGCAATCCCAAGCGCCGCCGTGACTTGACGTACTCCTCGAGAGCTGCGGTCACCGCCGCTTTCTTGGATGGATGATGACCGGCCTCGACCGCGGCCTCGATCAACGCGTCGTCCAAAGCAAGGTTCGTCGCCATTGGTTTTCTCCCCTCTCAACTCTACACGCTTCGATGTGTAAAGGACAAGGATCTGGGCCCTCGCCCTCACCGTCCGCGCTTGTTCCGCCAGACCCGCCAGTCGTCGTTGAGCCAGATGCTCAGGAGGAGGACGAAGCCGCAGGCGACGGCGAGGAGGAAGAGGACCATGGCGAGGCCCGGGTAGCCGAAGAGGGTGAAACGGGTTCGCACCTGCATCAGCAGCGCCGCTCCCATGATCAGGGCGGCGAGGACGAGGCCCGAGGCGATGCGGTTGGCGATCTTCTGGAGGTTGTCCATCAGGCGCGACTCGTCGAAGGCGTTCACCTTGAGCTCCAGCTTGTTCGAGGCCACGGTGTCGAGGAAGGCGTTGAGCCGCGGCGGCATCTGCTGGAAGAGCTCGTAGACCTCCAGCGCGGAGGTCGCGATGCTTTCCGGCGACAGGCGTTTCAACATGTGCCGGCGGAGGATCGACTGGCTGTGCTCGCGCACCAGCCGGTTGAGATCCAGGTTGGGATCGAGGGTGCGGGCGACCTCGTCGAGGTGGAGGAGCGCCTTGCCGAGGAGCGCCAGCTCGGGGGCCGGCCGGACGCCGGTCTCCGCGGCATGGCGGGCGAGGCCGAGGACGATGCGGCCGACCTGCACCGGCTCGGCGGCGTTCTGCGCGCTCCCCACCAGGATGCCCACCTCGCGGCGGAAGAGGTCCTCGTTGTAGCCCTCCAGGCGGGTGCCGATCTGGACGGCGACCTGCGCCGCTTCGTGGCCGCGCCCCTCGGTGATGGCGAGGATGAGCTTCAGCAACTGCTCCTGCGTCTTCGGATCGACGCGCGCCACCATGCCGAGATCGAGAAAGGCGAGCCGGCCGTCTTCGGTGATCAGCAGGTTGCCGGGGTGCGGGTCGGCATGGAAGAAGCCGTCGATCAGGATCTGGTCCAGATAGGCTTTGCAGAGATCCTCGGCGAGGCCGCGGCCGTCGAGGTCGATGCGGGCGAGCGGCGAGAGGGCGGTGATCTTGGTGCCGCGGATGAACTCCATGGTCAGCACGCGGGAGGTCGAGTAGTCATCGACCGGCTGCGGCACCACCAGACGCCGGTACTCCGCGAGGTTCTTTCCCAGGGTGACCAGGTTGAGCGCTTCCAGACGGTAGTCGAGCTCGCGCAGCAGCGCCCGCCGGAACTCATCGACCATGCCGCAGAAGTGGAGCTTGCGCCCCAACTCCGTGTGACGGTCGAGGAGGCTCGCCATCTCCTCGAACGCCGAGAGATCGTCGAGAATCCCCTGCCGGATTTCCGGGCGCTGCACCTTGACCGCGACCGGCCGGCCGTCGCGCAGGAACGCGAGGTGCACCTGGCCGAGGGAGGCCGCGGCGAGCGGCACGCGCTCGAAGTCCTGGAACGCTTTCGAGAGACGCACGCCCAGCTCGGAGGTGACGATCTCCTCGACCTGCGCGAAGGGGAACGGCTCCACCTGATCCTGAAGCCGGGAGAGGGCTTCCAGATAAGGCGCCGGCAGCAGATCGGAGCGAGTGGACAGAAGCTGCCCGAGCTTGATGAACGTCGGGCCCATCGCCTCCAGGTCGTGCGCCAGCTCCTCCGGCTTGCCGGACTCGACGCCCACGGTCGTCTGATCGGACGGAAGGGTCGGATCGGAGACGACCTGCGCCAGGTCCGCCCGGCCGTATTTGATCAGCAGCCGGGCGATGTCTTTGTACCGTTTCAGGTGCTCCGTCTTGAGCGGCAGGATCATGCGGCTGGCCAGAAGCAACTTCCGGGCCAGCGCACGTGCGCACCCTACACTTCGATTCCCGGCCACTCCGCGATCGGGTCGGTCGAGCGCACCACGTGCATGCCGTGGGCGGCGAAGCGGTCGAGGGCTTCTTCGGCCTGCGGGGTGAAGTCGAAGAGGAAGGCGCCGGGGTGCGCGGGGTCCGGCACGGCGACCGAGGACATGCAGTCGCGCAGGATGTAGACCTTCCGCGCCAGCGCTTCGCTGTGGGTGAGGATCTCGCCGAGCAGGTCGTCGATCGAGCTTTTGACGCAGTGGCTGGCCGCCTGGCCGGCGATGATCACGGCGTCGGACTTGAGCAGGGTCTTGATGAAGCGGGAGTTGCGCTCGGCGAGCGGGCGGCCGTCGTGGCGCATCAGCACCTCGGGGGCGAGCACGGAATAGTTCTCGGTCAGCGGCAGATCGCCCTTGCTCTCGATCCAGCACTTGGCGCCGCGCGTCCAGGCGTGGAACATGCGCGCCTCGTGAATCACCCCGACGAGCGGATGGCCGTCGCTGCCCAGGATGCAGTGCGGCGGCCAGAGGTAGAGCTTGTAACGGCCGGTCTTTTCGAGCTCGCGGCAGTAGAACTCCACCTGCCGCTCCAGCCAGTCCGTGTCGCCGTCGCAGAGCCACCAGGCGATGTCCGGGTTGGGACGCACCACGCCGGCGCGGATCATGTCGACGGTGATCTCCTGGTGCGCCGCCGGCGGCTCGCCGTTGTCCGCCAGCCAGAACGAGGGGGAGAAGATCTGGAACGGGAAGTGGGTGTCCAGCGTGCAGGTGATGTCGGTGATCGTCTCCAGGTTGCGGTAGACGAAACGCGCCATACGGTCGCTGTCGTCCAGGGCGCCGGAGCCGCTGCGTCCGCCGACGTAGAGCGTGCCCCGCGGAAAGCAGAAGTCCTTCTGGAGATCGATCAGCAGGAGCTGCACCCGCTTGCGGTCGAGCGCCGCCGGCCGGACGTCGTGCTCGCGGCGCCAGGACTGCGCGGCGGCGAAGAGCGCCTGCTGGTCCGGCGCGTAGGCCCAGGAAGCGGCGTGCGCCGGATCATAGAACGCCGGCACGGGAAGCTCCCGCGCGCCTGATTTGAGAAGAGAGTCGGTCTGGATCACTGCTGTCTCCTTGTGCGCGCTTCCAGGATCAGCCGGGTCTTGAGATCGAACAGACCGAGCTCGAGGCCGACCGGATAAAGATGAGGATTCGCGAAGCGCTTGATGCCGGGATGGAAGCTCTGGAGCTGCTCGGTCACCCGGTGGCGGATCGCGGTGAGCGGCGGCGGATCGTACACCTTGCGGCCCGCGCGGAAGACCGGCACCAGGAGATCTTCGAACGGCGTGCCGGCATGGATCTCCTTGCGCCGCGTGAGGTCTCCCGGGTCGACCAGCGTCGGCGCGTCGGGGGCTCCCAGCTCGACGTCGAAGATCATGTCGCCGGCCAGCTCGGTGCCGCTGTGGAAACGGCGCACCTGCAGAATGCCCGGCGTCGAGACCTTGATCGCCTGCTCGGAGAGCTTCACCTTGTACTTCCACGGTTGTCCACCGTCACGGATCGCGGTGAGCTTGTAGACGCCACCCAGCGCCGGATCGTCGTGCCCGGTGACCAGGCGGGTGCCGACCCCCCATACCACGATGCGCGCGCCTTGGAGCTTGAGACTCTCGATCAGGTGCTCGTCCAGCTCGCTGCTGGCGAGGATCTGGGTCTCCTCGAAACCGGCCTCGTCGAGGATCTTGCGCGCCTCGATGCTCAGATAGGCGAGGTCGCCCGAGTCGAGGCGGATGCCCGCCATGCGGTGGCCGTTCTCGCGCAGCCAGCGGCCGGCGCGGACGGCGTTGCGCACTCCTTCGAGCGAGTGGTAGGTGTCGACCAGGAAGACGCAGTTGTTGGGCAGCGCGCGGGCGTAAGCCTCGAACGACTCCAGCTCGGTGTCGAACGAGAGCACCCAACTGTGGGCGTGGGTGCCTTTGACCGGGATGTCGAAGATCTTGCCGGCGAGCACGTTCGAGGTGCCGGCGCAGCCGCCCACGTAGGCGGCGCGCGAGGCGGAGAGGCCGCCGTCGATCCCCTGCGCGCGGCGCAGGCCGAACTCCAGCACCGCCTCACCGTGGGCGGCGAGGCAGACGCGGGCGGCCTTGGTCGCGATGAGCGTCTGGAAATTGATCACGTTGAGGAGAGGTGTTTCGAGGAGCTGGCACTGCAGGATCGGACCGCGCACGCGCACCAGCGGCTCGTGCGGAAAGACCACGGTGCCTTCGGGAATGGCGTCGATGTCGCAGGCGAAGTCCATCGTCCGCAGCATCTCCAGGAACGCCGGCTCGAAGAGCGGCAGGCCGTCATTCCCTTCCAGGGTCGCGAGATACTGGAGATCGTCGTCGCTGAAGCGGAAACACTCCACGAAGTCGATCGCCGCTTCGAGCCCGCAGGCGACGGTGAAGCCGCTGCCGAACGGCGGCTTGCGGAAGTGGAGGTGGAAGACGGCCTCGCGGTCCGCCGTCCCCGATTTCCAATAGCCGTAGGCCATGGTGAGCTGATAGAGATCGGTCAGCAGCGCCAGCGACGGCTTGTACAGCTCGGTCAGAATCCCCAAAGAACGCTCCTCCGCGCAAGCCGCGCCGTTGAGGCCCTCACCCCCTGACCCCCTCTCCCACCCCCACCCACCGTCCGGGAGAGGGGGAAATCGAGAGCTTGAGAGGGTGGTGGCGCCCCTCTCCCGGTTGGGGGGAGGGGATGGGAGAGGGGACGGGGGTGAGGCTCCGCGGTCGCGTCACTTTGCAGGTCCTTGAGTCGCGACGGCGACGATCAGCCGGGCCAGGTTTTCGACGTCCCGCAGATCGGCGACCTCGACGGGGGAGTGGGACGAGCGCCCCGGCCAGGAGAAGGGGAGCATGGTCACGCCGGCCGCCAGGAACGGCATGCCGTCGGTCGCGCCGCCGGTGAAGCCCACCTGCACCGGCACGCCGGCGCGGGCGGCGACGCCCTGGAACCGCTCGATCAGATCGCGCGGGATGAGCGACGCATTGTCCATGGCGCGCAAGACCGGTCCATGGCCGAGTCGGGCGAAGGCGAAGCGGTCGCTCTCGCGCGGCGAGTCGGAGGAGACGAAGGTGTCGATCGCATGCACCTCGGTGAGATCGGTCAGCCTTTTGGCGAGCTCGGTCGAGCCGTTCAGGCCGATCTCCTCTTCCACGTCCCAGGCGAAAGTGATCCGCTTGGTGAGCTTCGCCGGATCGATCTGCGCGAGCGCCAGGAGGAGAGACGTGCAGCCGGCGCGGTCGTCGAAGCCGCGGGCGAGCGCCCGGTGCGGTCCGATGCGGAACATCCGCTTCGGCATCGTCACCGTGCTGCCGGTGTGGATGCCCAGCGCGGCGACGTCGGTGGGGGACGAGGCGCCGGTCCAGACGGTCAGCGGTCCCTGCGTTGCCGCGTGCTCCGCCGTCCGCCAGTCCGCGCGCGGCTCGAACACCGCCGGCACCGGTCCGCGGTCGCCGTGCACCAGAGCCGCCTGCGCCTCCCACGCCGAGCGCAGCATGCCGCCGCGGTTCTCCAGGCGGAGCCGGCCGTCCGGCAGGATCTCCGCAACCGCGAAGCCCACCTCATCCAGATGGGCGGCGAAGAGGACGTGCTCCTTGCCCTGGCCCACGGTCAGCACGATGTTGCCCTGGCCGTCCACCGCCGGTTTCGCCCAGGAAGGAAGGCGATGCAGGATCTCCTCGCGCACCGGTCCTTCGGCACCGGAGACACCATAACGGCCGATCAAGGCGGCGAGGACCGGGGCTGAATCTGCGTGGCCGTTCGTTGTCTCGGCGAGAAGCGGTGGAGAAGGGAGGGCCGGAGCGGGCGGCGCAGCGAGTCCGGGCCGGCCGACGGCGGCGAGGATCAGATCGCGGAGCTGTCCGACCTCGGAAATGAAGATCGTTTCGACCGGCGTCTGGGGATAGCGTGCCGGTAGACCGAGCGCGGTGATTTTCGCCTGCGCCCACGAGGGCGGTTGTCCATATTCGGCCGGCTCGGGAGCGACATACGGAGCCTTCTGGAGCGGGATCCTGGTCCCTGCGGCCAGGGGCTCACCCGCGCTGAGCAGACCGCTGCCGTCCACCGGCAACGGGGCCGCTTTCACCGTCTGGCCCTCGCTCGTCAGTCCGAAGCCGGGGCTCATCCAAAGCACCTCGTCGAACGGTCCGCGCGAGCGGAGGAGATAGACGAGCCCGATGCCGTTGACGAAGTCGCCGGTCGTCCAGGCAAACACCACGGTGCCTTGGGGTGGACTGGCACCGAGAGCGCGCGCCGCGCCGAGCATCGCCGTGCAGGCTCCCTTGAGCCGCGCCGACGGACCGGCGATGCGCCCGCCCGCGAGCCGCGCCGGCCGGCGGATCAAGGCGACCGGATCGAGCAGCCGGATGCCCAGAGCCTCCACCTCCGCCGCCGACTCCGTGCCCACGTCGATCCACGCCTCGTCGAGACTGAACGGTCCGCGGTCCGGGGGCCGGGGGCCCTGCATCAGATGGACCGACCGCTGCGCCACGCCCCCCGGCACCCAGCCGCGCGCGCCGCCGACGATCACCACATTCCCTTCGAAGGATTGCGCCCACAGCGCGCCCGCCGTGCCGTTGCCGACCGGGACGACCCGCAGATAGCCCTCCGGAGTGATCCGCGACACGATCAAACCCGGCTCGCCGAGCGGGCAGACTACCAGCCGCCGCGGCGTGCCCGATCCCAGAGTCAGGACCAGATTCCCCGCGGCATCCTGCTCCACATGCTGCCCCGGCAATCGCTGCCGCACGAAATCCCGCGCCTCCTCCTCCCGGCCCGCCACCGCCTGCACCTGGAGGAACGCTTCGACCTCCGCCGTCAGGTCCGGAGCCTGCGCGAAGGCGGGAAGCGAGGCGCCGGCGCCATAGAGAAGGAAGAAGACAGAGAGGCGAAGCTGGCGGATGGGCGAGGGATGACGCATGGGAAAGGCGGACCTCCCGGAGAGCCGTTGCGGTTCGACGGCGGAGTCTAGCATCCCGAGGCCAGGGGAGCGGTTGGTCAGGAAAAGCTCCACGGGAAGAATCCCCCCTCGAGCACTGCGTCCGGAGTGGGACTCTCAACGGCAGAGGGTGGGAGTCTCAATGGCAGAGAGTAGGAGTCTCAGCGGCTGAGTATCCCACTCTCTACGGCAGAGAGTGGGAGTCTCAGCGGCAGAGAGTGGGACCCTTTGCCGTTGAGAGTGGGACTCTTTGTCACGGAGAGTGGGACCCTCCACGGCAAAGAGTAGGACTCTCAACAGCAGAGAGTCGGAGCGCCGGCGCTGTGCGTCGAGCTTCCCGGGGCTTGCTCAGCCTCGGCTCCAGGACCGGGCGGCCTGGAGCTGGCCGGAGTCTAGCATGGGGGAGCCTGTTGAGAATCTCGACAAATCATCGACGGGATCATACTCTCATACCGTCTCCAGGAGGAGCAGGTGCAACGCAGCCGAGGTCCACGAGGGGCAGCTCTCGCCGGGCTTTTTGCCCTGGCGGCGATCGGCGGGAGCGCGCAGACGGTGGATGGCCCGGCGGTGGAGCGCGCCGTCGCGGCCGGCGAAACCCAGGCTTTCGACGTCGAGTTGGCAGCCGGCCGGCCGTATCGCCTCGCCGTCGAGCAGCGCGGGATCCATCTGGCCGTCGACGTGCACGGACCGGACGGAGCGAGCCTCGCGGCGGTCGACTCGCCGCTGGACCGCTGGGGCGTCGAGCTCATTCTCCTCCAGCCTGCCACCGCGGGCACCTACCGGATCGAAGTGCGCGCCGGCAAAAAGGGCGTCGGACCCGGCCGTTGCGCGATCCGCCTGGACGCGGTTCCTGAACCGGCCAGCGTGCTCGCCGCCCTGACCGCGATGACCCGGGCGGGCACGATCCTGCGCCGCGAGCCCACGGGCCGTCTCGATCAAGTCCTGGCCGCTTTCGACGAGGCGCGCGGCGCCTTCAAGGCTGCCGGCGACCGGCCGGACGAGGCCGAGGCGGTCGCCGCTCTCGCCGAGGTTCAGCATCGGCTGGGAAAGCAGCGCCAAGCCGTCGACCTGTATCGCGAGGCGGTGTCGCGCTGGCGGGAGCTGGGCCGGCCCGAGCGCGAGATGATGGCCTGGAACGACCTCGGGCTCACCCTGTGGGAGCTGGGCGAGCTGCCCGCGGCCGACGAGGCTCTCCTCCACGGCCTCGACCTCGCGCGCGGTCTCAAGCTCGCCTACCACGAGGCCGACCTGCGCAACAATCAATGCCTGGTCCTCCACGCGCGGAGCGGAGCGCAGACGGCGCTCCCCTGCTATCGCGAGGCCCTGGCGCTCTACCACCAGCTCGGCGAGACGAAAGACGAGGCCACGGCGCTCAACAATCTCGGCTTCGCGTCGTTCAGCCTGGGCGAGCCGCAACCGGCCGAGGAGAGCTACCGGCAGGCGCTGGCGATCCGCCGGACGATCGGCGACCGGGCCGGCGAGGCTCAGGTGCTCAACAACCTCGCCGTTCTCTTCCGCAGCCTGGGTGAGATCGACGAAGCGCTCCGCGCCTACGGCGAGGCCCGGGAGATCCTCGCCACGCTGGACGACCGCCGGCAGGAGGCTTCCACCCTGAACAACCTGGGGGTCGCCTACAGCGCGATCGGCGAGACGGACCGGGCACGGCTCTACCTGACCCGGGCCCTGGCGCTCCGGCGGGCGGTCGAAGACCGGCGCGGCGAGATCGTGACCCTCAACAATCTCGGCTGGCTGGAAACCCGGAGCGGCGCGGCCGGCAAGGCGATTCCGCTCCATCAGCAGGCCCTCGCGGTCGCGCTCGCGACGTCCGACGCGCACAACGAGGGGATCAGCCGCAGCGAGCTCGGCGAGGCCCAGGCCGCGGCCGGCCGCTCCGCCGAGGCGCTCGCCGAATTCGACCGCGCGCTCGCCCTGCAGCGCCGGACCGGAGACCGCCACTATGAAGCCCACACCCTGCGGCGCAAGGGGGAGCTGCTCGCCGCCGGCGGACGGTCCATGGAGGCTCTGACGCTGTTCGAGCAGGCCCTCGCCGCCTCGCGCGCCGCCGGCGACCGCGCCAACGAGGCCGAGATCCTCGCCGCGCGGGCACGCACCCTCCGCGACCAGGGAGATCCGGCGTCGCTCGACCGGGCGGCCGGCGACGCCGCGGCCGCCATCGCGGCTCTCGAATCGCTCCGCACCCGGCTGGGCAACCCCGAGCTGCGCGCCGCCTTTCTGGGCTCGCGCAGCGACGTCTACGAGACCCGCGTCGACGTCCTGATGCGCCAGGGGCTCGAGCGCGCCGCCTTCGAAGCGAGCGAGTCCGCGCACGCCCGTTCGCTCCTCGACGTCCTGCGCGAGAGCGGCGGCGCGATCCGCGGCGGCATCGACCCGGCGCTCGCGGCGCGTCAGCGCGATCTCGAACGCCGCCTGGCCCTGAAAGCGGACCGGCTCCAGATCCTTCTCGGCCGTGGCAAGGGAGACACGGCGGAGTGCAAGGCCCTGGAGATCGAAAACGAGCAGATCCGCGCCGCGCTCGACGCTCTCGACGCCGAGATCCGGCGGCAGAGCCCGCGCTATGCCGAGCTCACCCGGCCCGGATCCGCGAGCACGGCGGAGATCCAGGCTTTGCTCGACCCCGGCACGCTGCTGCTCGAATACTCCCTCGGCCGCGAGCGCAGTTATCTCTGGGCGCTCGACGCGACGGCGTTGCGTTCCTTCGTCCTGCCCGGACGCGCGGAGATCGAGCGCGCGGCCCGCGCTTTCCACCAGGCTCTGAAGACAGCGAAGCCGAGCCGGAGAAAAAGCCGGCAGCGGCTCGGGCAGACGCTCAGCCGGTTGCTCCTCGGTCCGCTGGCCGCTGCGCTCGGAGGTCTCGGCGAGCGCCGCCTGGCGATCGTCGCCGACGGCGCCCTGGGCTACATCCCCTTCGACGTCCTGCCCGAGCCCGGGCGGCCGGGCTTCCTCCTGGAGCGGCACGAGGTGGTCGAGCTGCCGTCGGCGTCCGTCCTCGCGGCCGAGCGGCGGGAGCTGGCGCGAAGGCCGCCGGCCCGCGAGCTCGCCATCGTGCTCGCCGATCCGGTCTTCGAGGCGGACGATCCCCGCGTCGCGAGCGGCCGGCGGGGTGCCACCGCGCAAGATCCGGCCGGCGCGGACGCTCCCGTCCGCCTCAGCCGTCTCCGCTTTTCCCGCCAGGAAGCCCAAGCGATCGCCGCGCTGGCCCCGCCGGGCGCGGTCATCACCCGGCTCGACTTCGCGGCCGACCGCGACCTCGTCCTCTCCGGGCGCTTGCGCGACTTCCGCACCATCCACTTCGCCACCCATGGCGTCTTCGACACGGAGCGGCCGGAGCTCTCGGGCCTGGCCCTTTCCCGCGTCGATCCGGCCGGCAAGCCCCGCGAAGGGTTCCTCCGCCTGCGCGACGTCTACGACCTCGACCTGGCGGCCGACCTCGTGGTGCTCTCCGGCTGCGAGACGGCCCTGGGCAAGGAGATCCGCGGCGAGGGGCTCTTCGGGCTCACCCGCGGCTTCCTCTATGCCGGAGCGCCGCGGGTGGTCGCGAGCCTCTGGTGGATCGACGACCGGGCGACCGCGGCGCTCATGGCGGCGTTCTACCGCGCGATGTGGGCAGAAGGCCTGCGGCCCGCCGCCGCGCTCCGCAAGGCGCGCCTCGCCCTGGCGCGCCAGCACCGTTTCCGCGATCCCTCCTACTGGGGAGCCTTCATCCTCCAGGGAGACTGGCTGTGAGAGCCCCATTCATCACAAGGAGACATGACCATGCCCTACGAAGACTTCACAGGCGTGCCGTGGAAAGTCGACTCTGCCGAAGTGACGTCGGATTGCGTCGCCGAAGATCCGGTGGATATCGAAGGCCCTGAGAAGCAGGTGATGATTCTGTGTCGAAAGAAGGCCCACTACGGCCTCGGGGAGTACATCGAGGAATCCAACTCCATTGAGGGGCCAAACTACGAGATCACCCTCGTCGAAGGTCAGCCGCGCAGGATCAAGTTCTGTTTCAAGGCCGGGATCGGAGGATCCTGGACCGCCGAGGACAGCTCCGGCGATCCCGGCGGCGCCTAGCCGAAAATTTCTTGGAACAAACCGCCTCGGTGCCTCACTCCTCTGACGAAGCGGCCCGCGAAGCACGGCTCCATGGTGGAGACGAAGCAGCGCGGGCCGCGAGTCAACCTGTCGGCATCCGACACGAGGAGATACCTCATGCCCTCCAACGTTTTCGACCTGAACAACGCATTCGTCTACTACCTCGCCGTGATCAAAAAAACCACCGTCGACAACTTTCTCAGTGTGCTGCATACCGACGGCGTTCAGCTCGAGGACGCCGGCGTCCCACCGATCTACGCCCCGGCCCTGGCCGCGAACAATTTCCAGAGCAGCCTCGAGGTCCTCGCAAGCTCCAACTTCGAGAACGGCTCGACCGCCGAGGACGAATTCAAGGTGATCCTCAGCAAGGACACCAAAGCGGAGTTCTCCGTTTCGGCCACCGAGGGGATCAAGCTCGGCGCCAAGGCGACGCTGATGACCAGCATCCCGTTCCTCTTTAAATCCGAGGTCGAGCTGTCCGCGGAGGCAAATTTCTCGTCGACCCAGACCACTTCGTCGAGCACGACCCAGACCTTCGGGATCAACGATACGATCAAGATACCGCCGAGGAGCCGGATCAAAGCGAGCCTGGCGATCAAATCACTGACCTACACAGGGACGCTGACGGCCAAGGTGCGGGTGGCCGGGCAGCTTCGCAGCACGGCCCCGGGAGCCAACTTCACCATCACCATGTCCAAGCTCTTCCGTGAGATCAATGCCAATCCTCCCGCCAAAGATTTCGTCCTGACAGACAAGGCGGGACATCGCTTCTCGTTCACGAAGGACGATGTGGCCCGCTTCACGCTGCCGATCAACCCGCCTCGGGTGTTCTATACGGCCACCGCCAACATCTCCGCGAATTTCGGCGCGAGCCAGACCGTCAAGATCGATCAGTTCAAGCTTGGGAGCGACCGGTTGGTCAAAACGATCAGCCTCTGAGGGGAGGACCGTTCAATCCACCCGCAGCGGGAACCGGCCGGCCGGAACCGGCGGGCCGGTCCCGGGCAGGCCGTCGACCTCCAGGCGATAGGCGCCCGGGGCGAGCGAGGTCGAGTGGACGGTGATCAGGAGGGCGCCGAGGTCGTTGAGTGTGAGGCGGGAGGCCTGGAAGGCCGCGGCGCCCCGATCCGTCCGCAGCGTCGCCCGGTAGGCCGGGTAGCCGGCGTCGCCGGGCTCCACCCAGAGCGCGACCCAGCCCGGCTCCTTGGGCAGGGTGAGCGTGCGCACCGGGCCGCCGCCGGAGCCGCGGACCGGCGTCAGAGCGACGAGCGGAAGGTTCACCTGCGGCTGGCGGCCGGCCGCGATCTCCCGGGAGAGGGCTTCGCGCTTGGCTGCTTCGGCGGCGAGGTCGCGCCGGGCCTGCCCGAGCTCCCCTTCGACAGCGGCCAGGCGGTCCGCGGAGCCTTTTTCCACCTTCGTGCGGGCGAGGTCGGCGCGCAGGCTCTCGACCTCGCGCCTCTCCATCCAGGCCGGCAAGAGGGCGACGGCGAGCACGGCCGCGGCGGCCAGGGCGAGCCGCGGCGAGCGGCTCCAGCGTTCGGAACGCGAGCCGCCGGGCGCGCGCACCGCCGCGTCCTCCGCCAGCCGCCGCAGTCCGCGCTGCAGGCGCTCGGCGGCTTCGACCCGGGCGCAGCAGGCCGGGCAGTCGAGGTAATGCTCCTCGAAGCCGGCGGCCTCCTCGGGCGGCAGGCGGCCCGTCACATAGCGCTCGGCGAGGTTGCCGGCATCGATCGTCGTGTGGTCCATCATCTACCTCGTGCAGGATCGCCGCCGATCCTTCCTACAATTCTTTGCGCACCCGCGAAGAACACCTGCCGTTTTTCCGCCCGTTCCCAGAGCTCCCGCAGCCGTTCGCGGGCACGGAACAGGACCTGGTGGAAACGGTCCGGCTCGATCTCCAGATCGGCGCACAGCTCCTCCTTGCTCTCGTCGGAGAGGTAGAAGCGGAGGAGGAGCTGGCGGTCGCGGTCGTAGCGAAGCTCGCCGAGGAGACGCTGCACCTGCCGCGCCTCCTCCTCGGCGAGGACACGGTCCAGCGCGGCCGGGCTGCGGTCGGGGAGGGCGGGCTCCGCGCGCGGCGCCTCCTCCTCGCGACCGCCGTCGAGAGCCTGGTACCGCGCCTCCTTGCGCCGGTCGGCGATGAACAGGTTGCGCGCCGTGCTGCGGATGAAACCGGCGAGCCGTTCGGGCTCCCGCACCTCGCCGCGATGGATCTTCGCGAGGACCAGGCTGAGGGTCTCCTGGTGGAGATCGTCGGCCAGCGCCGGATTCTGGGTGAGCCGGCGGAGCATCAGGAGGAGGCCATGGCTGAACCGCCCCACGAGCTCGGCCTCGGCGGCGCGTTCCCCGCCTTGGATGCGGTCGACGAGGGCAGACAGATCACCACCGGGCTCCTCCGCTTCAGCACTCGCTTCGGCCATCCGGCGCTCATTGTACGCCCGCTCGCGCTCAGCGGCCCACGTCCTCCGGCTTCACGCCGCGGCGCTCCCACAAGACGCGGAAGTCCGCCTCTTCCCAAAGCTCCCGCTGCTGTTCTGCCTCTTCGATCGAACGGTACTTATAGACGCCGGGAGGAAAGTGCCGGGGAAACGTGTGCGCCGCGAAACGCTGCACCGCCTCGATGGCCTGCAAAAGCTCCGGGCTCCCTGGCTCCCGCCAGAGCGAATCCTCCATCTCCTGGAGATCCCGGATCTTCTTGACGGGCATCAGTCGTCCTCCAGCTTGAAACGCCTGCGGAGAGCCTCGGCGTCTCCCCAGTCCTTGGGACGTACCGTCCCCCTCTTCATACGGTACAACGTCTTGGGCGAGGCCACGGAGACCAGTTGCCCGTCCAAGTCGATCCGGATCGCCTCGAGGTCGCGGTAGTGGAACGCCTCGCCCAGCCGGGTAAGGATGTCCAGATGAAAGGCACCCTCGGGAGGATTGTACTGGACCGCCGGATAGTCTCCCAGCAGATCGTCAGCCGAGATCTCGTCGATCGAAGGGTCGAGAAACACGGAGTGCAGCGCCGCTTTCAGGCGCTCGATGTTCTCAGGCTCCGGATCGACGAAGAGGTCCAGATCCTCCGTCGCCCGAGCCAATCCGAGCAGGTTGATCGCCATGGCGCCGAAGACGACATAGCGCACGCCCTTCTTCTCGAGAGCCTCCAGAATCTTCTTGGTAGTGTCTAGCTCCATGAAGCCGTCGCTCTCCTTTCGCGGCCCGGATCCTGTTCCCGGGTAATCTCGACTCCGGCCGGTCGCTCGTCGGGAGTGCCGGCAGACCGGTGAAGGCTACTCCGCCGGGGTGAAGTAGGATTGGGCTGGACAGGCATGCTGATAGTCTAGCCCGTGAAGTGAGGACTCTTGACCCGGGGGATGTGCTTGCCTTACGGTACCGATATGGACTTGCGCGACCGCATCACGATCGAGTCTGGGAAGCGCGGTGGCCAACCGTGTGTCCGCGGTCTTCGGATCACGGTCCAAGATGTCCTGGACTACCTGGCTTCAGGGATGTCCGAGGATGAGATCCTCGCTGACTTCCCCGATCTCACTCAGGAAGACATCCTCGCCTGTCGGGCCTTCGACGCCGGCACTTATCGTGAGCTCGCACGGGCCACGGGTTGAAACTCCTCTTCGATCAAAATCTTTCCCATCGCTTGGTCCGCATGCTCGCGGATCTTTGCCCGGACTCGCTCCATGTGAGGACCGTTGGCTTGGAGCGGGCCGAGGACGAGGCCGTCTGGGCCTTTGCCACCGAGCACGGGTTCGCGATCGTTTCGAAGGATTCCGACTTTCGCCAGCGCAGCCTGGCCTTTGGCTTTCCCCCCAAGATTATCTGGCTGCGGCTCGGTAACTGCTCGACCGCGGCTGTCGAAGCCGTGTTACGCCGTCATGCCGCCCACCTTGAGGCCTTCTCGGCGGATCGGGATGCTGCCTTCCTGGTTCTCGAAGAGGTCGCCGGGTCCTGGATGGGGCCGTCCTCGAGTCGAACAGGAACAGACACCTCGACGGCGAGTAGAATACCCCCTATGACCACGACCCCCATCGCCGCTCCGACCGCCGCCCCCGTCTCGTCCGCCCGTCCGCGCACCGTGCGCTCTCCTCGCGGGACGGAGATCTCCTGCCGTGGCTGGCTCCAGGAGGCGGCTCTGCGGATGCTGATGAACAACCTCGATCCGGAGGTGGCGGAGCGGCCGGAGGAGCTGGTGGTGTATGGCGGGTCGGGCAAGGCGGCTCGCAACTGGGAGTGCTTCGAGGCGATCGTGGCGACTTTGAAGCGGCTGGGGAATGACGAGACGCTCCTCGTTCAGTCCGGCAAGCCGGTCGCGGTGTTCAGGACGCATGCGGAGGCTCCCCGGGTGCTGATCGCGAACTCGATGCTGGTGCCCCACTGGGCGACGGCGGACGAGTTCCGGCGGCTCGAAGGGCTCGGCCTCACGATGTATGGACAGATGACGGCCGGATCATGGATCTACATCGGCACCCAGGGAATCCTCCAGGGGACCTACGAGACCTTGGCCGAGTGCGCGCGGCAACACTTCGGCGGTACGCTGGCCGGCCGGCTGACGGTCACCGCCGGGCTGGGCGGCATGGGCGGCGCGCAGCCTCTCGCGGTGACGATGAACGAGGGGGTCTGCCTGGTCGCCGAGGTGGACCGGACGCGGATCGAGCGGCGGTTGCAGACGCGGTATCTCGATACCGTCGTCGACGGCATTCCGGCGGCGGTGGAGCGAGCGTTGGCGGCGGTGGAGAAGCGGGAGGCGGTCTCGATCGGCGTCGAGTGCAACGCGGTCGATCTGCTGGAGCATCTCCTCACCGTGGGGGTCACACCGGACGCTCTCACCGACCAGACGTCGGCGCACGACGCTCTCCAGGGATACGTGCCGCACGGCATGTCGTTCGACGCTGCGGTGCGGCTGCGGCAGAGCGATCCGAAGGCGTACATCGACCTGTCCATGGCCTCGATGGCGGCGCACGTGCGGGCGATGCTGGCGCTCCAGGAGCGCGGAGCGGTCACCTTCGACTATGGCAACAACCTGCGCGGCCAGGCGTTGACGGTGGGCGTCGACCGCGCGTTCGACATCGGTGGTTTCGTGCCGCTGTTCATCCGGCCGCTCTTCTGCGAAGGCAAGGGACCGTTCCGCTGGGCGGTGCTCTCCGGCGATCCGGAGGACCTGGCGGTGACCGACGACGCGATTCTCGCCGCCTTTCCCGAGGACCAGAAGCTGGCGCGGTGGATCCGGCTGGCGCGCGAGCGGGTCGCCTTCCAGGGGTTGCCGGCGCGCATCTGCTGGCTGGGCTATGGCGAGCGGGCGAAAGCGGGGAAGGTGTTCAACGAGCTGGTCGCGTCGGGCAAGGTGAAGGCGCCGATCGTCATCGGCCGCGATCATCTGGACTGCGGCTCGGTGGCCTCGCCGAACCGCGAGACCGAGGGGATGCTGGACGGCTCGGACGCGATCGGCGACTGGCCGATCCTCAATGCTCTTTTGAACGCCGTCAACGGCGCCACCTGGGTGTCGGTCCACCATGGTGGCGGCGTGGGCATCGGATATTCGCTGCACGCCGGCATGGTGATCGTCGCCGACGGCACGGAGGACGCCGCGCGGCGTCTGGAACGGGTGCTCACCGGCGATCCGGGCATGGGCGTCGTGCGCCATGCCGACGCCGGCTATTCAGAAGCCACGGAGTTTGCGCACCGGCACGGCGTCGACGTGCCGATGCTCTAGCGCCTTGCGCTCCGATCTCCTGCGCATCCTCCTCCTGGGCGCTACGCTGGGCGCTCCGTTCCTGCCGTCGCCGTGGTCGGCCCTGGCGCTCCTCGCCATCCTGGTCTTCTGGCTGTCCCGCCGCCCGCCGCGCCGCGAGGTGTGGATCGTCGCCATCTCCTTGAGCGTCTCGATCACCGCGCTCGCCGTGCGCTGGCAGGGAGAACGGGAGAACGCGGCGCCGCCGTCGCGGTGGGTGGGGAAGGCGGCCCGCCAGTACTCCGATCTGTGGGCCGACTTGCGGGAGGACGCGGCGGCGGCGGCGGCCGATCTCAAGAAGCCGCCCGCCGATCAGAGCGCCCGGCTCGACGCGTTTCATCTTCTGGAGCGGCTGGAGGCGGAGAGCGAGACCGGGCGGCGCTCGCTTCTCCTCCTGGATCCCGACGGCACCGCGGTGGCGTGGGCGGGTGAGGGTCTGCTGCACGAATTCGATCCCGAGCGGGTACCGCGCTCCGGGCTCTCCTACCAGGCGAGCTTCGGCGCGGTGACTCTGCTCGCCGTCGCGCCGCTCCCCTCGGACCGCGACGCCCGGCGGCCGTGGCGGGTGGTGGCCGGCGCCAGCTTCCCGACCGACGTGCTGCCGATCGCGGCGACGACCCGCCGGCTGCGCTGGTCGCTGGTGGACAATCCGTCGCAGGTCCTCCCCGGCACCGTCGCCGTCTCCCTGGCCGGCGCGCCGACGCTGGTGGTGAGCCCGCCGGCCGGACCGTCCCCTGCGGACGCGTTCGGATGGGCCTGGCGCCTGTGCTGGGCCGGCCTCGCCTGCGCGTTCCTCGGCGTGGCGGTGATGCGCGGTGTGGCGCTCGCGCTCCCTCTGGAGCCGGCGGCCGGCCATCCGGAGCGGCGTCTCTTCGTGGTCTTGTTCGGTCTCGCCGGTGTCTTCGCGGTCGGGATGGCCGCCGCCTTGTCGCCCTTTGTCCTTGCGGTGCTGGGAGCGGGGCTGGCTCTGGCGGCTTTGGGTCTCGTGGTCCCGCCGGGGGCCGGGGCCGGACCGGAGGCCCGCGGCAACTTCATCCTCGGCGTCCTGGCCGCCGCCGTCCTCTTCGGCCTGGTCTGGCTGTGCCAGATCCAGGGCTCTCCGGTCGACCTGTCGCCGGGCATCCTGGCCGATCCCGAGCGCTTCAGCCTGCGGGTCGCGTTCGCCGCCGCCGCTTTTGGTCTCCTCTGCCTGGCCGGCCGGCGCCGTGACGCCGGTCCGCTGCCGGGGGACCGCTGGGTGTGGGGTGGCGTCGCGGTGCTCCTCGCGGCCGGGGCGGCCGCCGACTACCCGTGGGTGGCGGTGCCTCTCCTCGCCGCCGGTGCCGGAGCGGCGGCCGTCTACGCCGACCGGCGGCACCTGCGCGAGGGGGCGGCCCTGGTCGGCTTGGCTCTCCTCGCGATCCTGCTGGCGTCCGGGGCGGCGGAGCTGTCCTACCGGCTCCGCTTGCGTGCCTGGGCCTCGCGCGACCTCCTCGTCCAGCTCATTCCGCCGACGGCGAAGCAGACCGCGGCCTTACAGCGGGAGGTGCAGGATCACTTCGCCCGGCGCGACCTGGGCGACCTCGCGCCGCGGTCGCCGGCCGGTCTCAGCCGCCAAGACCTGGCCTACACCCTCTGGCGCGGCTCACCGCTGGCCCGGCCGCATGCGCTGTCGGCGCTCGCCGTGCTGCCGCGGGAGGGGAACCCGTCCTCCTTCGCGTTCGGCCTCCCCTCGGCGCGCGCGGCGAAACCGGATGCGACGCCCGAGCGGGGGCAGGACCTCAACCTGCCGCTATGGGGACACAACCTGCTCACCGGCGAGGTCGAGGTGCGCTCCGGCGGCAAGCCGTGGGGCACTGTCCGCTACTGGCTCATGCCGCGCCCCGGCTTCCAGGTGGGAGACCAGCGGCGCCTGGAAGAGGTCGAGATCGGTCTGCTCAAAGGTGGCCCGGAGTCAGGACCCTTCCAGGAGGAGCTGGGGCCCGTGCTCTACGCCCTCTACGGCAAAGATGGCCACGCCGCGCTGTCGCCGTGGGAAGAGGCGCCGCCGCTGCCGCCCCACCTCCGTCTGGCGGCGGGCGGGCGGCATGCGGCCGGGCTGCTGGACACGCCGTCCGGTCCGGCCTACACCTACGTCCGCGGCACCCCGGACGGCTGGGAGGTCGTCTACCTCCCCCGCGAAGAGCCGCTCGACGCCATCGAGCGGGTGGCCGACGCGAGCCTCGGCCTGCTCCTTCTCCTCGCCCTCTGCACACCGCCGGTGCTGCTGCTCGCCCTGCCGCGCGCCGCCTTCCGCGACGCCTTGTGGCGCGTCGTGCGCTCCTACTCGAAGCGGTTGATCATCGTTTACACCGTCCTTCTCCTGGTGCCTCTGCTGCTGCTCAACGCGGTGCTGGTGCGCTCGATCGAAGACCGCCTGCGCCAGCAGCAACGTGACGCCGGCGAGGCGGCGCTCACCGCGGCGCAGAAAGTCCTCGGCGAGAACCTGGCCAACCTGCCTGCCGGCTTCGGCGTCGACACCGCTCTGGGCGACCGCCTGCTGGGAGACCTCTCCGAGGTCGTCCACCACGAGATGAACCTCTACTACGGCAGCGGCATCTACGCCTCCAGCAAGCACGAGCTGTTCGCCGCCGGACTGCTGCCGAACCGCATCCCCGGCGAGATCTACTCCCGCCTGTCGCTCCTCGGCTACCGCCTCACCTCGCGCACCAACCGGGTGGGCGACACGGCGTATCTGGAAATCTACGCGCCGCTGCGCATTCCCGGCAGCCTGGGCGGCGAGAGCCGCCTCTTCCTCTCCATGCCGCTCCTGGCGCAACAGGAGGAGGCGTCGCGCGAGCTCGCCCACCTGCGCCGGCACGGCCTGCTGTGGACGCTCAGCCTCTTCATCCTCCTGGTCGCCGTCGGCACCCGCCTGGCGCGCAATTTCACCCGTCCGATCACCGAGCTGGTGGACGGCACCCGCCGCATCGCGGCCGGCGCCACCTCGCTCGACATGGCGCCCACCGAGCTCGAGCTGGCCGCCCTCGTCGAAGCGGTCGACGACATGGCCCGCCGCATCGCCCGCGGCCGGGAGCAGATCGTGCGCGAAAAACAGGTCGTGGAGCGGGTGGTGGAGAACATCACCTCGGGCGTCGTCTCACTCGACCGGGACGGCCGGGTGCTGATGCACAACCGGGCGGCGTCCGAGCTGCTGGGATCGAAAGTGGGGGAGAGCCTGGAGAAGACCGCGGCCGGTCACGAGCCGCTCGCTCCGGTGACCGCCTTCCTGCGTGGCATCGACAGAGAACGCGGCGAGATGGAGCGCACCACCATCCGCCTGGCCGGCACCGGCAACGTCGGCAACAGCGAACGCGAATGGTCCCTCGTCTGGGTGCCGCTCCCCGGCGCCGGCGAGCCCGCGGCCCTCCTCGTCGTCGAAGACGCCACCGAGGTGCTGCGCCACCAGCGCCTCGTCGCCTGGGCGGAGATGGCGCGCATCATCGCGCACGAGATCAAGAATCCGCTCACCCCGATCCGCCTCTCCACCGAGCACATGCGCGAAGTGTGGCAGCGCGATCCGGATCACTTCGACCGTGTCTTCGAGCGCTGCACGGCGAACATCCTCACCCAGGTGGAAGAGCTGCGCTCCATCGCCTCCGACTTCTCGGCCTACAGCGCCATCTTGCGGATCGATCCCAAGCCCGGAGACCTGACCGCCTCCATGACCGACCTGGTGGAGGCGTACCGCGCGGCACCGCCGACCGGCGTCCGGGTGGGATTGGAGACCAACGGTCCGGTCGAAGCCTGCTTCGACGCCAAGCTCCTCGGCCGCGCCGTCCGCAACCTGCTCGAAAACGCTCTGCGGGCCGCCGCGGCGGGAGGCGGCGAGGTCGTGGTGCGCGTCGACCGGGAGAACGGCAACGCACGCATCGCCGTCGAGGACAACGGTCCGGGAGTCCGTCCCGAAAACCTCCTGCGCATCTTCGATCCCTACTTCTCGACCCACGACACCGGAACCGGCCTCGGCCTCCCCATCGCCCGCCGCGTCGTCGAAGAGCACGGCGGCCACATCGCGGCAAGAAACCGCGAGGGGGGCGGGTTGGAGGTGGTGATTACGTTGCCGGTGTGAGGGGAGCGAGGGCTCGGCAAGCGCGCCTACCCCAGCTTCCTCCCGATCAGCGCCCGCGCCTCGGCCATCATGTCGGCGACGATGTGGGCGGCGGGTTTGATGTCGCGGATGTGCTGGACGCTTTCGCCGGCCGGCATTCCCATCTGGTTGAAGTCTCCCGTCGTATCGGGCGTCGGCGGCAGGGCGCTGAATAGCGGCATCGGGACTCCCGGAGTCGCGAACGTGGTACCCGGAAACAGAAGGGTGGTGCCGATAGACCCCGTGGCCGGCAGGGCGCAGATCGTGTTCTGCTGCGCGAGATTGGCGTCCACGGTCGGCGTGCGCAGCACCCGGTAGGGTTGGCAGGGGAGCTCCGGGCCGAAGAGGAGGGTGTTGACCGTGTCCTGCCGTCGCGCTTCGGTGAGCCGGCGCTTCCATTCCGGGTTGGCGTAGGCCTCGGTGGAGGCGACGAGGCGGGTGCCGACCCAGACGCCGTCCGCCCCGTGGGCGAGCGCGGCCACGACGTCGGCTCCGGTGGCGATGCCGCCGGCGGCGAGGACCAGCACGTCGTCTCCCAACTCTTCCCGGATGTCGTGGAGGAGATGATGGAGCGGCGTCGTGCTCTTGCAATGACCGCCGGCCTCCTGGCCCTGCGCCACCAGCCCGTCGAGACCGAGGGCCACGGCGGCCCGCGCGTCCTCCAGCGACGGGACCTGCGCCCAGATACGGGTGCCGGCGCTCTTGAGGGAGGCGACCCAGGCGGCGGTCGGAAGCCCGAAGTGGAAGACGGCGAGGCTGACTTTCGCGGCGGCGGCGATGTCGATATGGCCGTCGACCGTGGTCGGGCCGAGCGTCGGCGACGTCGCCAGGAAGAAGTCGACGCCGAACGGCCGGCTGGTGAGGGTGCGGATCTGGGTGATCCGCTCCGCGAAGACCGGCGGCGGCTCCGGCGCCACGCCAAGCACTCCCAGGCCGCCGGCCTCGGACACCGCCGCGACGAGCGCCGGCAGGGCCACGAATCCCATGCCGGCGCCGACGAACGGATGCGCCAATCCATAGTCCCGGGTCAGCCGCGTGCGCAACGTCTCACCTCGGTCCCCATCGTGCTCAGACGATGTGCCGGACGCCCGCAGCAAGCCCGGCCGCGCTCCCAGAGCCACGGCCATCCCGCCGGTTCCCAGCGCTTGCAGCAGGCGGCGGCGCGTCACCGCTCCCGAGGTTTGCGATTGCGCGGTCTTCTCTCTGTCCATGGAGGGCTCCTTTTCGTCCGTGCCCCGAAGGGCTGATCCGAACGCAGGAGCGCTCGCCAGGAGGAGAACCCCTCACACTGGAAAGATGCGGACATGAAGCCGCCGCTTTGAGGTCGCCTCGCCGCTCGGCTAGAATATGACTGTGCAGACGACGCTGATTCTCGACGACGATTTGGTCTCGGCCCTTAAAGAGGCCATCCACGGCAGTGGCCTCTCGTTCGAGGAGATGGTCAACCGGGCACTGCGCGCCGGGTTGGCCGCGGAAGCCCAAACCCTATCGAGTCAAACCTGTATCACTCGGCAGCCCCAGGCCCGGTATCGACCTCGACAAGGCCTTACGGCTGGCTGATGCGCTGGAAGACGAGGCTATCGGTCGCAAGCTCGAGCTCTCCAAGTGATCCTCGTCGATGCCAACCTGTTGATTTTCGCCATCAACGAGGATTCTCCTTTCCACGTAGGCGCTCGCCGCTGGACGAGACGTTGTCGGGTACTACTCCAGTCGGCCTCTCCTGGGTTGTCGTCCTCGCGTTCCTGCGGATCACCACGTCAATCCGCTGGCCTTGAAGCCGTAAGTCGCTCGCGTCAGGACGTTACAGCCCGCGCAGCGCCGCCGCCGGATCGGTCCGGCCCGCGCGGCGGGCGGGCAGCCAGGAGGCGGCGAGGCAGGCGGCGATCAGCAGGAGAGCGGCGGCGGCCACCGCGCCGACGTCAGCCGCCGTCACTCCGAAGAGCAGCCCTTCGAGCAGCCTCCCGGTCAGCCGGGTGCCGAGCGCTCCGAGGCAGACGCCGGCGAGCGCCAGGACGAGCGCGCGCCCCAGCACCCAGCGGTGCACCCAGCCGCGGCCGGCGCCGACCGCCATGCGGATGGCGATCTCGCGGCGCTGCCGGCTGACGCTGTAGGCCATCACTCCATAGGTGCCGATCAGAGCGAGGAGGAGGGCGATGCCGGCGGAGAGGCCGACCAGCAGGGCACGCGAGCGCGGGCCGGCCACCGAGCGGGAGATCAGATCGTCGAGCAGGGCCGCCGGGGGCACCGGCAGAGCGGGGTCCAACCGGTGGAGAGCACTGCGCACCGCCGCAGCGGTGCGCAACGGCGGTCCGGCGACCCGCACCAGCGCGGCGAAGGCTGTGGGCGGCCTCTGGTCCCAGGGCTGGAGCATCAACTCACCGGGATTGTCGGTCAGCCCCTGCTGCCGGATGTCGGCGAACACCCCCTCGATCCGGTAGGTCTGTTCCTCCATCACCACCTCGGTGCCCACTGCGGTACGGCCTGGCCAATGTCGATCGGCCAGAGTCTGATTGATCAGAACCACCCGGCCCGCCGCGGGTCCGCGCTGAAGGTCGAGGTCCTGGCCGGCACGGAGAGGGATGCGGAGCAGCCGGAGGTAGCTGGGAGTCACAAACTGCATGATAGCGATCCGGCCCTGGGTCCAATCGCGGCTCGGCGCGTCCTGGCCGGCGAGGCGGAAGCCCCAGACCTCCGCCGGTCCAGGCAGCGGGAGGCGGCTGGTGAGCGCCGCAGCGCTCACCCCGGGCAGGGCTTCGAGGCCGGCGAGGAGCCGCGTCGCGAAATCGCCCCGGCGCACCGCGTCGGGATATTGCCAGGCGGGGAGGCGGATCTGCTGGACCAGAACACCCCGCGGCTCGAAACCCGGATCGACCGCGGCGACGCGCAGCCAACTCGTCACCAGGGTCAGCGCGCCGGCGGTCAGCGTCAACGTCAGAGCGACTTCCGCGATCACCAGCGCATCCTGGAGGAGGCGGACGGAACGGCGGCCGGTGAAGGACTGCCGCAGCGCGGTCCCCGAATTGCCGGAGGTGAGGAGCACCGGCACAAGACTGCTGAGCAGGGTGACGGCGAGCGCCGTGCCGAACGCGAAGACGGCGACCCGCCAGTCGATGGCGAGGGTGTCCAGGCGCGGCAACTCGTCCGCCAGCAAGAGCGGCAGCGCGCGGTGCGCCAGGGCCGCGAGGAGAAGCCCGCCGGCGCCGCCGCCGGCCGCGAGGATCAGCGTCTCGATGCCGCCCTGCCGCAGCAGATGCCCGCGCCGCGCGCCGAGAGCGAGCCGCAAGGCGGTCTCTCCGCTCCGTTCCACCGCCTGGAAAAGCAGCAGGAGAATGAGATTGACGCAGGCGACCAGGAGGACCGCGGCGGCGGCGGCGGCGAGCAGCGCGAGGATGCGCCGGCTGTCGCCGAGCACCATGTCGAGCAGCGGCACCAGGCGTACCCCGGCGTCGGTGTTGGTGTCCGGATACGCGGCGGCGAGAGTGCCCGCGATCCGGCTCATCTCCGCCTGCGCCGCCTCCAGGGTCGCTCCCGACGCCAGGCGTGCGATCGCCACATAGGAGTAGTTGTCGCGCACGGCGAGATCGTCCTCGGTCGGCCCGGCGGGAGTCCACAGCACGTCCTTGCGGCCGGGGAGCGGAAAACCACCGGGCATCACGCCGACCACGGTGAACAGTTGACCGTCGATCCGCAGCGCGCGGCCGAGGATCGCGCGGTCGGCTCCGAACGCGCTCACCCACAGGTCGTGACTGATCAGCACCAGCCGCTCCCGCCGCGCAACCTCGCGGGCGTTGAAAAAGCGGCCGAGCACGGGCTTCATTCCGAGAGCCTCGAGCAGCTCGGAGTCGACCTTCGACGCCAGGACGTCCATCGGCTCGCCGCCGGTTTCGAGAACGGCCGTATACCCCACCGCCAGTCCGATCCCGCGGAGCGAATGGCTGCTCTGCCGCCAATCCACCGTGTCGCGGTAGGAGACCGGAAGCCGGTTCGCCATCGCCGCCATGCGCGGATTGGGCGAGGTCCTGAGCCGCTCGAGAGTCTCGTAGACGCGCACCAGCTCGCCGGCCCGCGGATAGGCGAGCGGAGAGAGGATGCCGCGCACGAGGCTGAAAGCGGTCGTCACCGCGCCCACGCCGACGGCGAGGGTGAGGATCACGGTGACGGAGAAGAGGGGGTTGCGGCGGAGCCGCCGGAGGCCGTGGCGCAATTCCTGCCGCACGGGCGGAACCTTACCATGCGCCGGCGGGTCCCTCCTCCTCGTCCTTTGGGCCCTTTAAGTCCTTTATGTCCTTGACAGCCCTTCGCTCAGGAAGTCGCGCACGCGTCGCCGGGAGGGGAGTCCGGCGGCCGGCCGTATTGCGGAGCGGGTGTTTCGGCGTCAAGAGTGGAATTCGCAGCCCTCCGCGCCATAGAATTGTCGCTAGCATTCGCGGACAGTCGCCGGCGTGCTCGCTCCCGGCAGGAGGTTCTGTGCTGACTCTGATGTACATCGCTTTTGCGGTGGTCGGCTGCGGATACGTCCTCGTCTCCGCGTTCCTCGGCCATCTGGGCGTCGAGGACGGCGGCGGCCACGCCGGTGGGCATGGCGGCCATGCCGGCGGACATACCGGCGGTGAATCGGTGCACGTCAGCCATTCGGCGGGCGAGCACTACGGGCTGGACGGCAAGGGGCAGGGGAGCACCTCGGCAGGGCACGGCGGCGGCGGATTCCATTTCCCCTTCTTCTCGCCGCTCGCGGTGTCGACGCTGCTCGCGTCGGTGGGCGGCTACGGGCTGATCGGGCTCTACGGTTTTCACCTTGGCGACGGGGTGAGCCTGCTCGCCGCGCTGCCCGCCGCGATGATCACCGCCTATGCCATCACCTATGCCGGCTGGCGGCTGGCGACCGGCTCGCGGGCGTCGAGCGTCATCCGCCTGTCGAGCCTGCCCGGATCGCTGGCCGAGGTGTCGGTGCCGATCCCGGCGGGCGGGCTGGGAGAGGTGGTGGCGATGGTGGGGGGGGAGCGCTATGCCGCGCCGGCCCGCGAGGTGAACGGCCGCGAGGTCGCGCGGGGCACGCCGGTCAAGGTGGTCGAGATGGTGGGTCCGACGCTCGTGGTCTCGCTGGGGACCGGGAGCCCTGGACCTCAGACGCACACGTAGGACAACGAAAGGGGCTCCAGCGCAATGGCGAACATGGGTCTCGGCATGGTTCTCGTGCTCGGCGCGATCGGCGTGCTCGCGGTGGTGGCGGTGGGCTACGTCGTCACCTATCTGGCTTTCCTGAAGAAGGCGGGGCCGAACGAGGTGATCGTGGTCTCCGGCCGCGGCGCGGTGAAGTTCATCACCGGCGGCGCCGACATGGTGGTGCCGCTCTTCCACACCTGGAACTCGCTGTCGCTCGAAGTCATGACCCTCGACGTCACGACGCCGGAGGTCTACACCTCGCAGGGGGTGCCGATCGCGGTCGACGGCGTGGCGCAGATCAAGATCAAGAAAGATGAAGCGTCGCTCCATGCCGCGGCCGAGCGCTTCCTCGGCATGCCGCCGCAGGCGATCGCCAAGATCGCGCTCGAAACCGTGCAGGGGCATCTGCGCGCCATCCTCGGCACGCTGACGGTCGAGAACATCTATATGAGCCGCGACCAGTTCGCGCAGAAGGTGCAGGAGATCTCGGCCGGCGACCTCGCCAACATGGGGCTCGGGATCGATTCCTTCACCATCCGCGACATCCGCGACAAGCACGGCTACCTCGACGCGCTGGGCAAGCCGCGCATCGCCGAGGTCAAGCGCACCGCCGCCATCGCCGAGGCGGTGGCCGCCAAGGAGGCCGCCATCGCCGCCGCCGACGCGGACCGCGAGACGCGCGAGCGGCAGGCCGAGGCGCAGCGCCTGGCGCAGGAGGCCGAGGCGCGCCGCGACGCCGCCATCGCCGAAGCGAACGCCGACCGCGCGCGCCGCCAGCAGGAGGCCGACGCCTCCGCCCGGCGCTCGGCGGAGATCGCCAACGCCCAGGCCGCGCAGGCGATCGCCGAGCAGCAGGCGATCTCGAACCGCAAGAAGGCCGAGGCGGAGATGGCCTACGAGCTGCAGAAGAAGACGGTCGAGATCCAGGTGCAGGAGCAGGAGATCAAGAGGAAGGAGAAGGAGCTCGACGCCACCATCCGGCGCCAGGCGGACGCCAAGCGCTACGAGATCGAGACCCTGGCCTCGGCCGAAAGGCAGCGCATCGAGACCGCGGCCGAAGCGGAGAAGTCGCGCCTCACCACGGTGGCCGAAGGCGAGAAGGCGCGCGGCCTGGCGGCGGCGGAGGTGACCAAGGCGCAAGGCCATGCCGAGGCCGAGTCGGAGCGGGCGCGCGGTATCGCTTCGGCGCAGATCCGCGAGGCGCAGGGCCTGGCGGAAGGCGAGGCGCGCAAGGCGCAGGGTCTCGCCGAAGCGCTGGCGATGGAGAAGAAGGCCGACGCCTGGCGCAAGTACAGCGAGGCGGCGATGCTCCAGATCCTGGCCCCCATCCTGCCCGAGATCGCCCGCGCCATCGCCGAGCCGCTCGCCAAGATCGACCGCATCACGCTGATCAACACCGGCGGCGGTTCCGGAGCCAACGGCGGCGGCGACGGGGTGTCGCGCATCACCGGCGAGGTGGCCAAGGTGATCGCCCAGGTGCCGCCGGTGGTCGAGTCGCTGACCGGCATCAAGCTCGACGACCTCTTCGCCCGCCTGCGCGCCATCCCTGAGGAGCCGCCTTCAGAGTAGTGCCAGATTGGCGCGAGAGCGGGCTCCGGAGCCGGGCGTCTCCTCTGGAATTTCTCTGGCAAGGCCCTTGCTTACATGAGGTGAGAGTCAAGAGAAAGAAAGGAGACATCAGCATTTATGAGCACTTACCGCAAACGCCACCTTGCCACGTTCCTCCTCGTCCTGGGAGCCGTGGTCTTCGGCATGGTCCTCGCAGGGGGCCTGCAGTTGACCCTGCCCGGGATGGCGGCGGACTCCGATGTAGCGCTGTCGGCGACGCACATTGCCAGCTCGAAGCCGGCCATCGCAACTTTGCCGAGCTTCGCCGATCTGGCGCAGGCCGTTGATCCCGCGGTGGTTTCAATTCAGGCCGCGACGATTGAAAAGAGTGGAGGCGACAATCAGATGCCGCGTGGCCGCGGCGGCCGCGGGGGCCGTGGCGGTCAGGGTGGCCAGGGCGGTCAGGGGAATGACCCGTTCGAGTTCTTTTTCGGTCCGCGCCAGCGGCCCGATAGCGGTGGCGGCGACGGGCAGCAGCAGCCCGAGGAGTTCCGGTCCGACGCGGGCGGCAGCGGATTCGTCGTCAGCCGGGACGGTCTCGTGGTCACCAACTATCACGTCGTCGAAGGCGCCTCGGAGGTCAAGGTCCACTTGAACGACCGCGACTACAAGGCGGTGGTCAAGGGCACCGATCCTTCGACCGACATCGCGCTGCTGAAGATCGACGCCGGCCATGACCTGCGCTACGTCGAGCTCGGCGACAGCGACTCGGTGCGCGTCGGCGACTGGGTGATGGTGGTCGGCAACCCGCTCAATCTGGACAAGACGGTCACCACCGGCGTGATCAGCGCCAAGGGCCGTTCCCTGGGGATCAGCGACGCCTCGTTCGAGAACTTCATCCAGACCGACGCCGCGATCAACTTCGGCAACTCCGGCGGTCCGCTGCTCGACCTCCAGGGCCGGGTGATCGGCATCGCCACCGCCATCAACTACGGCGCCGAGAACATCGGCTTCGCGGTTCCCGTCAACACCTTGAAGCAGGTCCTTCCCCAGCTCGAGCAGAAGGGGAAGGTCAGCCGCGGCTATCTCGGCATCCGGGTCGCCAACCTGAGCTTCGCCCAGGCGCAGGCGTTCGGTCTGCCGACCACCGACGGCGCCCTGGTCGGCTCGGTCGAGGACAACATGCCGGCCGACAAGGCGGGGGTCAAGCACGGTGACGTCATCCTGTCGGTCGACGGCATCAAGGTGAAGCAGACCCGCGACCTCATCAACTACGTCTCGGCCAAGGGGCCGACCGGCTCCGTGACCTTGCAGATCTTCCGCGACGGCAAGACCCTGGACCGCCAGGTCAAGCTGAGCGAGCGGCCGGGCCAGCAGGAGCAGGCGAGCCTCAAGCCCGAGAAGGGGGAGACCGGCATCGACTGGCTGGGCCTCCAGTACCAGGACCTCACCCCCGGCCTGCGCGCCAGTCACGGCCTCCCTGACGGGACCGAAGGCGTGGTGATCACCGGTGTCTCGCCGAGCAGCCCGTTCTATGAGCAGGCGGTCCGGCCGGGCAGCGTCATCACCGAGGTCAACGGCCAGCCGGTGAAGAGCGTCGCCGACTTCGAGCGGGCCGTGAAGAGCGTCAAATCGAAGTCCTACCTGCGCCTCTACGTGCTGAGCTTCGCGCGCGGCGGCAACGCGGCGCCGTTCTTCGCGGTGGTCCAGGCCCCGTAAGCCCTCACCCTCCGGTGGCAACCGGTTTCGCATCTCTCTGGCCGGCTCCCCCTGGGGGCCGGCCGTTTTCTTGTTACACTGCGCGGGATGGTGAGGAACAACGACAGCTTCCGTGCCTCGGTCCTGCTGGTGGACGATGAGGCGTCGATCCGTGACAGCCTGCGCATGATCCTCGAATACGAGGGTTACCGCGTGGATGAGGCGGCCAGTGGGGCGCAGGCGTTGGCACGGGTGGCCGAGCGGCCGCCCGACGCCGTCATTCTCGATATCAAAATGCCGGAGATGGACGGCCTCGAGGTGCTCAAGGCCTTTCGCGAGCGCGGTTACGACATGCCGGTGCTGATGATCAGCGGCCATGCCGACGTGCCCACCGCGGTGGAGGCGACCCGCCGCGGCGCCTACGACTTCTTCGAGAAGCCGTTGCAGCGCGAGCGGGTGCTGCTGTCGCTGCGCAACGCGGTGGACAGTTGGCGCCTCGCCACCGAGAACTCCACGCTGCGCCAGGAGCCCGACCAGCTCATCGGCAACGCGGCGGCGATGCGCCGGCTGCGCGAGACGATCGAGAAGGCGGCGCCGACCCCGGCCACCGTGCTGATCACCGGCGAGAGCGGCACGGGCAAGGAGCTGGTGGCGCGGGCGATCCACCGGCTGTCGAACCGCCGCGACCGCGCCCTGGTGCAGGTCAACTGCGCCGCGATCCCCGAGGAGCTGATCGAGTCCGAGCTTTTCGGGCACGAGAAGGGGAGCTTCACCGGCGCGGTGCGCAAGCAGCTCGGCAAGTTCGTGGCCGCCGACGGCGGCACCATCTTCCTCGACGAGATCGGCGACATGTCGGCGCGCACCCAGGCCAAGGTGCTGCGGGTGTTGCAGAACGGCGAGGTGGAGCCGGTGGGAGCGGAGAAGACGGTGCAGGTGGACGTCCGGGTGGTGGCGGCGACGCACCGCAACCTGGAAGAAGAGATCGCCGCCGGCCGCTTCCGCGAGGACCTCTTCTACCGCCTGAACGTCATCCCCGTCCACACGCCGGCTCTGCGCGAGCACCTGGAAGACGTCCCGCCGCTCGTCGAGTACCTGGTGCGGCGCTACGCGGAGATGAACAACTACCGGCCGAAAGAGCTGACCCCCGAGGCCGTGGCGCACTTGCGGTCGCTCCCCTGGAAGGGCAACGTGCGCGAGCTGCGCAACCTGGTCGAGCGGCTGCTCATCCTGTCGCCGGGCGACAAGATCACCCGCGAGGACGTCATCACCTCGACCGGCGGCGCGCGCCCGGAGCTGTCGAGCGCCCTGATGGCGGTGGAGACGCTGCGCGAGTTCCGCGACCTGTCGGAGCGCATGTTCCTGCTCCACAAGCTGGAGGAGAACAACTGGAACGTCACCCAGACCGCGCAGGCGATCGACACGCCGCGCAGCAACCTCTACAAGAAGCTGGACCAGTATCAGATCCACCGCGACTCGATCCAACGGGAGGAGACCACATCGTGAACGAGACGATCCTGATGCGGTTGCTGGAGGAGAGCGGCGCGCTGCGCCGCGGTCACTTCCTGCTGTCGTCCGGCCTGCATTCCGAGGCCTATGTGCAGTGCGCGCTGCTGCTCGAAGACCCGGTGCGGGCGCGGCGGGTGGGCGAGGACCTCGCCGAGGAGCTGCGCTCGTTCCACCCCGACTCGGTGCTCGCCCCGGCGCTCGGCGGCGTGATCATCGGCCACGAGGTGGCGGCCGCTCTCGGCGTGCCGTTCCGCTTCTCCGAGCGCAAGGGGGAGGAGATGGGGCTGCGCCGCGGCTTCAGCCTGCGCCAGGGGGAGCGGGTGGTGATCGTGGAGGACGTGGTCACCACCGGCCGCTCGACACTGGAGACCGCCGCGCTCGCCACCAACCGCGGCGCCCGCGTCGTGGCGATCGGCGCCATCATCGACCGCACCGCCGGCCGCGATCCGTTCGACGTCCCCTTCCGCAGCCTGCTCCAGCTCAACCTGCTGTCGTATGCTCCCGCCGACTGTCCGGTCTGCCGCCTCGGTGGGCAGCCGCCGGAGAAGCCGGGCAGCCGTCCGCAGGCCACGACAGAAGCGTCGCGGACCGCGTAAGGCGCTGTAAGCCCTACAACCTGACTCTCCTCCTTCGCCCCTCTGGGACGCTTCGTCCTGGGGGGAAGGGTTGGCATCCACCTCGCATGCGGGGACGGGGGACGATGGATATCCAGAATCTCGACACGGCCGAAGACGGCGAGCAGGACGAGCGGGAGGACACCGCGGCACCTGCGGCGGACAAGAATCCGTGCCCGGTGGTGGGGATCGGCGTGCCGGCGGGCAGCCTCGACACACTCCAGGAATTCTTCGCGGCCATGCCGGCCAAGACCGGCATGGCCTTCATGGTGGTGCAGCCCCGCCAGGAGACGTCGATGCCCGAGCAGATCGCCCGCCACACCGCCATGCCGGTGCACGTGGTGGTGGACGTGATGCGGGTGCAGACGGACCAGATCTACGTCATCCCGCCGCATGCCACGCTGTCCCTCGACGACTGCACGCTGCGCGTCACCGGCGCCGACCGGTCGCGGGGCCGCCGCGCGCCGGTCGACAGCTTCTTCCGTTCGCTGGCGGAGGACCAGGGGGAC
>DATARD010000338.1:0-3471 GCA_036264355.1 Thermoanaerobaculia bacterium | reverse complement strand
GAAGAAGAGAGGAGTCGTTCTTGTCTTGCTTTTCTCCCCTCTCCCGGTGGGGGGCGTGGGTGGGAGATGGGAGAGGGGCCGGGGGTGAGGGCCTCCGGCCGGCACGAGCTGTTCCCCCACTGGACAAAAAGAGCACCAAGTCGCTTACAATAGGCGGCCGGACAGCCGCCGGGCAGGTGTGCCGGGATGGCCAGCGCGCCTGTTCGAGAAGAGTGGAGGAGAGCGGCAGACGATGAGACGCCACCCCTTGTCGGACCGGCTGCGCGATATCACGCGGGAAATCGTGGACACCTATGCGTCGACGCCGATCTCCGCGGTCCACATCGATCCGGACCGCCGGATGCCGTCCCGCCGCGCGACGGTGGACATTCTCGACCGGCTGTTCGCGGTCCTCTTTCCCGGCTTCTACGGCGTCCAGCATCTGACCCAGGAGAACGTGGAATACCACGTCGGCGCTCTCCTCGACGACATCGCCGCCGATCTCTACGAGCAGGTCCGCCTCGCCTATGCCTTCGAGCCGCGGACCGATTCGGAGGCGGAAGCGAACGGGGAGATCGACCGGCTGGCTGGCGACGCGGTGGAGCGGTTCTTCAAGCGCATTCCCGAGGTGCGGCGGCTGCTGGTGCTCGACATCATGGCCGCCATGGACGGCGATCCCGCGGCGCGGAGCTACGCCGAGATCATCTTTGCCTATCCCGGCTTCGCGGCGATCGCCATCCAGCGCCTGGCGCACGAGCTGTGGCGGATCGGCGTGCCGCTCCTGCCGCGCATCATGACCGAGACCGCGCACTCGAAAACCGGCATCGACATCCACCCGGGCGCCCGCATCGGGCAGTCGTTCTTCATCGACCACGGCACCGGCGTCGTCATCGGCGAGACCTGCGTGATCGGCAACTTCGTCAAGATCTACCAGGGGGTCACCCTCGGCGCGTTGTCGTTCCCGAAGGACGCGATGGGGCGCCTGCTGCGCAACACCAAGCGGCACCCGACGCTGCGCGACTACGTCGTGGTCTACGCCGGCGCCACCATCCTGGGGGGCAACACGGTGGTCGGCGAGAAGGCGGTGATCGGCGGCAACACCTGGGTGATCGAATCGGTGCCGCCGGGCGAGAAGGTTCTCAACACGCGCACCAGCCGCGCGCAACAGCAAAAGATCCTGGATCACCTCCTGGGCTACGGCGAAGGCATCTGACCAGCCCTCTGACCGGGCCGCGGGAACGAACGCAGTCTTTATTGAAGGAGAGGGGACGATGGGACAGATTTTCGACAGCATCATCGACACGATCGGCCGGACGCCTCTGGTGCGGGCGCCCAACGTCTCGAAATCGCTGGGCGTGCAGGCCGATGTGATCTTCAAGCTCGAGTCGTTCAACCCGATGTCCAGCGTCAAGGACCGGATCGGCTACTCCATGATCCTGGACGCGCTCGACAAGGGGGTCATCAAAGAGGGCACGACGGTGATCGAGCCGACCTCGGGCAACACCGGCATCGGCCTCGCCTTCGTCTGCGCGGCGAAGGGGATCCCGCTCGTCCTCACCATGCCGGAGACGATGTCGATCGAGCGTCGCAAGATCTTGAAGGCGCTGGGCTCAAAGGTCGTGCTCACCGAGGGGCCGAAGGGGATGAAGGGCGCCATCGCCAAGGCGGAGGAGCTGCACGCGCAGACGCCGAACTCGATCATCATCGGCCAGTTCGTGAACCCGGCGAACCCGGCGATCCACCGCAAGACGACGGCGGTGGAGATCTGGAACGACACCGACGGCAAGATCGACATCTTCATCGCCGGCGTCGGCACCGGCGGCACCACCACCGGCTGCACCGAGGTGCTCAAGGAGAGGAATCCCAAGCTCTGGTCGGTCGCGGTCGAGCCGGTGCATTCGCCGGTCCTCACCCAGGCGAAGAACCATGAGCCGCTGCAGCCCGGGCCGCACAAGATCCAGGGGATCGGGGCCGGTTTCGTGCCCGAGATCCTCAAGCTCGACATCGTCGACGAGATCTTCCGCATCACCAACGACGAGGCGATGGAGATGGGCCGCCGCCTGTGCCGCGAGGACGGCATGATGGTGGGCATCTCGTCCGGCGGCGTGGCGCATGCCGCCTTCGAGATCGCCAAGCGGCCGGAAAACAAGGGCAAGCGGATCGTCGCCGTGCTGGCGAGCCATGGCGAGCGCTATCTCACGACGGCGCTCTACGACTTCCCGGGCGAAGAGGAGGCGGCGTCGCCGTAGGCGGTCACCGTTCCTGCGCGGTGTCGCGAGCGTCGCGGAACATGCGCCGAAAGGCGGCGAGGCCGCGCAGGGCGGCCGTCTGCGCGAGCGGGACGGCGACAAGACAGGCGAGGCTCCCGGTGTCGAGGGCGACACCACCGCGTGCGAGCCAGCCGGCGACCACCCAGCCGGCGAGATAGGTGCCGGTCAGCAGGAGCCAGATCGCCAGCCATCGCAATGCCTTCATCCTTCGGTAGGATACAAGAATGAGCGACGCCGAGCAGGACCGTATCTGGGAGCTCCTCAAGCTGCTGTTCAAGCCCCATCCCTGGCACGGTGTCGAGATCGGCGCCGAGGCTCCCCATCAGGTCACGGTGTTCGTCGAGATCGTGCCGACCGACACGGTGAAGTACGAGATCGACAAGCCGAGCGGCCATCTGAAGGTCGACCGGCCGCAGAAGTACTCCAACGTCTGCCCGTCGCTCTACGGCTTCATTCCGCAGACCTACTGCGGCGAGCGCGTCGCCGCGCTGTCGCAGGCGAAGACCGGACTGCCCACGGTGCGCGGCGACGGCGATCCGCTGGACATCTGTGTATTGAGCGAGAAGCTCTTCTCGCACGGCGACGTCCTGTTGCAGGCGGTGCCCATCGGCGGCCTGCGTCTGATCGACCATGACGAGGCGGACGACAAGATCATCGCGGTGCTCAAAGGGGATGTGAGCTATGGGCAGATTCGCGAGCTCGCGGACCTGCCGAAGCCGCTCATCGATCGCCTGGAGCACTACTTCCTGACCTACAAGCAAGCTCCCGGCGCGGCGGCCGACGACATCCGGGTGACCCATGTCTACGGCCGCGAGGAAGCCTTGGAGGTCATCGAGCGCAGCCGGGAGGACTACCGGGAGCTCTACCCGGATCTCCGCGAACGTCTCCTGGCGGAGCTGCGCTGAAAACAAAAAACCCGGGGGTCACCCCGGGCTTTTGCCTGCGCCGTGCCCAGCAAGGCAAGACAAAATCATCAGAAACAGACTGTAGACTTCCCTCCGAAAAGAACAACAAGAGCTGCAAGAGAACCGGCCGATCTCTCGTCCGGTGTGGGGAGAGATTAGCGGGATCGGTCTCAAAGGTCATCAACGCGCGGCTCAAACTTCCTCAAAAAATCTCAAATCCGAGTTAGAATCCAGCCAGCGCACCGCTTCCATCCTCCGGTCCGCCGCTCGGCTCTCCGACAGCGGCCATGGAAGCCAGCGGGCTGCTACTCTGCCCG
>DATARD010000323.1:0-3139 GCA_036264355.1 Thermoanaerobaculia bacterium | reverse complement strand
GCGCCGCGGGCTATTTTCTCGAGCGGTCCGCTCGGCGCGACGTCGACGTTCGTCTCGATCAGCGTGAGCCGTGGACCGAGCTCATGGAAGTTGATCACGCCGGTGTGCTTCACACCTTCGGTGCTGTTCCACTTGATGTGCTCGTCTGGGTGCTGGGTGACCACTTCGGCGGTGAACGGCCGCTTGAAGCCCCACATCTTCTCGGTGACCTTTACCCGGGCCTCCTTCTCATTGATCTGAGCGTCGGCCTGGTTGGCCCGGTGCATATACCTTGGCCATTGCTTGTACTCGGTCCAGCCGGTGTAAGCGTCCCGGATCGGGACCGAGCAGTAGACGAACTGTTGAACCGGCATTCGCCGGTTGTGCCCCCAACCCGTCGCGGCGCCACCTCCCCGTCCGCCACCGAGCTTTGACATCACGCCCCCCAGGAGGCGGCCGATGCCCCCCGACCCTGAAAGCATCTCTCCTCCCTTCGACATGGCCTGCCCGGCCAAGCCACCGGCGCCGCCCGCTTTCGTGAGCGCCGGCATCACGTTCTTGCTGACAAGGTTGGGCCCGTTCTCAACGGCGTACCTCGCCGCTGAGCTCGTGGCCTGTCGCGCAGCGGGTCCCAACACCTCGAGCGCGGCGTCGCGGACCGCCTGCTTGAGCTCTTGGGCGATCGTCTCGCCGGCGCCGCCGACACCGCCCTGCTCCCGTTCCCCGCGGCCCTCGTCCCCATCTCCCGCCGAGGTCTCTTCCCGAGCTCGCCGCTCTTTTTCTGGCATAACACCCTCCTCTTTTCAGTGCAGTGACTTTCCTGTCCAGGTCCACATTAACCCGTCATACCGTTCTACCCTCATCGACCTCCCTCAGGACGTGAATGACGGCGTCGATTCCAACACGCTTGGAAGTTTTTTGGCACCTTCACGGAAGGGGTATGCTCGTTACTGGACTCACCGCCACGGTCGGCGGTGTCCGGCCACACAGAGCATGAATGGCGCCTCGACAAAGACCCAAAAATCGGTTCGGAAGTACCCTCCGCGCCGCAGCAGCCGAGGCGCAGTCCGCAACGCCCGTCAGACCGGGGAGAGTCACGACGTATCACGTGCTCCTCGCCCCCGCAGGCGCGGGCCGCTAGGTTGGCTCCGGCGCAAGCTGTCGGCGCTGGTGCGATCGGTCGCGAGGCGGCTGTTGGCACCGTTTCGTTCCATCGCCCGGTTGCTCGTGCTGCGCTGGGCGGGCAAGCACCTGCCGCAGCCTCTGCGGTTGCTGGCCCGCGCATTCACACCAGGCGAGGACCGCGGTTTCGGCTTCTGGTGGCTCGTGGCGACGCTTGCGGTGGCGGTCGCTCTTGGGTTGCTGGTCGCGTTCCTGCTGACGCCCGTCGCCGGTCTGATCGCGTTGCTGGTCGTCGCAGTCTGGGCGCTCGTCCGGCGGCACCGAAGCAAGCGCGACGACCGAGATGATGGCACTACTCAGATCGGGCGAGAGGACTCGGCACAGGACCGCGATGACAGTGTTGGCAGCCGGCGTCACCCGGCGTTCGTGTCACATTGACTGGTCCCAAGTCGGGACTGGCCAAGCAGAGTTTGCAATGACACTCGTGTCAGCGGAAAGGTAAGTGAGGATCTGAAATGGCTCAGCGGAGAGGTAGTGGAGTGTCCGGTGCTGTGCGCGGTGCCGGCGGCGCGGCTGGAGGCGCACTCAAGAAGACCGGCGGGGCGGCGCGGGGAGTAACGGGCGCGGTATCGGGTGCGACCGGCGCAGGCGCCGTGGGGGACGTTGGGGAGCAGGTCGAAGGCGTGACAGAGCGAGCTGGAGATGCGGTTGAAGGGGTCGGGGATGGTGACGAGCAGCTCACAGTGCGTGAGGAGTTGCGGGAGATCGTGCGGGAGGCCGCGCTGGAGGTGCTGGCGCCGGTAGCGCGGAGACTCACGACGGAGGCGGCTGTCTATGCGCTCCGGAAGGGCCCGGAGCTGGCCCGGGGGACGATCGCCCCAAAGCTTGCCAATACGCTCGGACCGGCGATCGAGGAGGCAGGAGGTCCCGGAGCATTTGCTCGGGGCGCCCTATCCTCGGTCTCCGGCGCCCGCAGCGAGATGCTCGAGAGGGTCGGCCTCGGCCGCGAAGCGGAACCACGCCCGTGGCGGGAGCGGCGGCTGCCGGTAGAGGAGTCGATCGATGTCGCAGCCCCACTCGAGACGGCGTTTGAGAAGTTCACCGAGTTCGAGGAATACGCCAACCTGATGCTGCGGGGCGAGACGACGGACGAACGACCAAACGAGCAGATCACCTGGAGCCGAACCGACGGCGTGGATGCCACCGCGGTTGTCTCGTTTCACGAGTTGAGCGATCGCCTGACCAGGGTCATGGTGACCTACGACCACCAGCCCCAAGGGCTGCTCGAGCGAACCGCCTCGCTGTTCTCCTCCGCCGGCAACGCTGTGAAGGAGGACCTGATGCGGTTCAAGGCGTTCGTGGAGATAGGCGACGAGGAGGCCGAACAGGAGGAGGAGCCCAGCGCCCGGGAAGCCGCGCCTCGCCGACGCAGAGCCGGAGGCAGGCGCCGCGATCAAGCAGAGCGCTCAGAGCAAGCGCCGGACGCCGAGGAGGAGGAGCCCGAGGAAGAGTACGAAGAGGAAGGCGAAGGCGAGTACGAAGACGAATCCGAGTACGCGGCACCCGAAGGTGAGTACATCGGGGACGAGTACGAAGAGGAAGAGGAGCAGGAGCCCGAAGAAGAGGAGCCTCCACCCGCGCCCAGCCGGCCGGCGCGCCGGCGCGCCCCCGCCCGCCCGCGCAAGCAGACCGCGACCCGTCGGAGATAGATCCCATGGACGCAGGGAGCCGAGGGAGGCGCCATCTCCGTCGGTGAAGCCAGGCAACACCGTCCTAGAGACCGGGTACTGCCATGCCTCCCGGCGAGCAACCTGACAGGGATAGGAATCCTCGAAGGAGTGGAGGCATGATGTCCATTTGGAAGCGCGCGGCCGGCCTCGGAGCCGCCGTGGCGATGTTTACGACGGCCGGGCCGGTTGCCCTGGCAGGTGCGGCAACGCTCCCGGCCGCAATCCCGGCGGCGGCACCACTGGCGATCCGGGCGCCGGCACCATTCGCGTATCCGGCCGGCCCGGTCGGATCGGCCTTCCAGGCCGGC
>DATARD010000285.1:0-2739 GCA_036264355.1 Thermoanaerobaculia bacterium | reverse complement strand
TCGCGCACGACTTGCATGTGTTAAGCACGCCGCCAGCGTTCATTCTGAGCCAGGATCAAACTCTCCAGTTTGATACCTTCTCCCGCCGGAAGGGCTAACCCCCCAGCAGGACTGTTTCGGAACTACAGTCGCTGACTCTCTTCCTCTGTCTAGTTTTCAAAGAACCGAACCGACGACGATAGGTCGGCCGCGCTTCGCAGCGCCACCCGACCGCGCCCCCCTGTTCCATCCAGGGGAGGCGAAGCATAGGTCAGCTTGGATTGGGTGTCAACCCCCTTCTCCGCGCCCCGCCGCTCTCTCCGCCGCATGCGCCAAGGGGACCAGCCGATCGCTTTCAAAGCCCGCCACGCCCACCGCCCACGAACGGAGCCTACAACGTCCCGCGCCAAATGTCTATTCCCCCGTTGCAACCCCGAACAGGAGCCGCCGCCCCTCCACCCGCCAGGGCTCGATGAGGAGCCGCCGCAGAGCCTCCGGATAGGCATTGTGCTCCTCGGCAAGTATCCGCGCTGCAAGGGTTTGCGCCGTGTCGCCATCGAGCACCGGCACGCTCCGCTGCACGACGATCGGCCCGCTGTCCAGCCCTTCGTCGACCAGGTGGACGGTGCAGCCGGCGAGCTTGACGCCGTGCCGCAGGGCCTGCTCCTGGGCGTCGACGCCGGGGAAGGCAGGCAGCAGGCTGGGATGGACGTTGAGGATGCGCCGCGGCCAAGCCGCCACGAAGTCCGGCGACAGGAGCCGCATGTAGCCGGCCAGGCAGATCCACTCGGCACCGGCGGCGCGCAAGGCGGCGGCGACGCTCGCTTCATGGGCGCGGCGGCTCGGCGCCTCGCGGTGCGGCAGGGCCACGGCCGGCAGGCCGAGCTCGCGCGCCTTGGCCAGTCCCGGCGCATCGGGAAGGTTGCTCACCACGAGCGCGATCTCCGCGGGAACGTCCCCCCGCGCGATGGCGCCCTGCAAGGCCAGGAAGTTGCTGCCGCGGCCGGAGAGGAGGACGCCGACGCGGGTCATTCGGAAGATACCGCTGACGCGTCCGGCGCGCTCGCGCGATGATCCAGGTCGTAGATCACGCCAGCGCCCCCCTGCTGGACGGTGCCGATGATGAAGGAGCGCTGGCCGACGCTGCGCAGCAGGCCGAGGATGTCGGCGAGGCCCGCCGGAGCGACGGAGAGGATGAGCCCGATTCCCATGTTGAAGACGCGGAGCATCTCTTCGCCGGCGACGTCGCCGTGCTCCTCGAGGTAGAGGAACAGCTCGGGGATCGGCCAGCTCCCGACGCGGAGGAACGCGTGGGTGTCCGCCGGCAGGATGCGCGGCAGGTTGTCGGTAATGCCGCCGCCGGTGACGTGGGCCATGCCGTGCAGGGCCGGGTGCCCGAGGAGAGGGCGCACGGCCTTGAGATAGGACAGATGGGTGTCGAGCAGGACCTCGCCGACGGTGCGCTTCTTCTTGAGCCAGGGCGCGCGGTCGGCGATGCCCAGGCCGGCCTGCTCGAAGAGGATGCGCCGCGCCAGGGAGTAGCCGTTGGTGTGCAGACCCGAGGAGAGGAGCCCCACCAGCACGTCGCCCACCGCCACTTTCGAGCCGTCGAGGAGCTTCGGCCGGTCGACGAGGCCGACGATGAAGCCGACGAGCTCATAGTCGCCCGGCTGGTAGAAGCCGGGCATCTCGGCGGTCTCGCCGCCGAGGAGGGCGCAGCCGTTCTCGCGGCAGCCCTCGGCCACCCCTTCGACGAGCTCGACCATCTTTTTCGGATCGAGGACGCCGGCGCCCACGTAGTCCATGAAGAAGAGCGGCTCGGCACCTTGCACCAGGATGTCGTTGACGCAGTGGTTGACCAGGTCGCGGCCGACGCCGGAGTAGTCCCCCATCATTTTCGCCACCACCAACTTGGTCCCCACGCCGTCGGCCGAGGCGACGAGGACGGGCTCGGTCATGCCGGCGAGGTCGAGCCGGAACAGGCCGCCGAAACTGCCGATCTCGCTCAGGACACCGGGGGTGAAGGTGGACTTCGCCAGCTTCTTGACGCGGGCGAGCCCTTTCTCCTGGGCGTCGATGTCGACGCCGGACCGGGCGTAGGCGGAAGGCTTCGTGGGCTGGCTCATCGGGGCGAAACTATACCGCTTTGTGCCGCGGGGGCGTGCTAGGATTCCCCGGCTTCGCGATCTGCGAAAGGGAGGGCCATGTCGAACGAGCTGCTCTTCGGGTTGTACATCTTCGTCCTGGCGGGGTTCCTGGGGCACTACGTCATCTCCAAGGTGCCGCCCCTGCTGCATACGCCGCTGATGGCGGGGACCAACGCCATCTCCGGCATCTCGCTGGTGGGCTCGCTGGTCGCCGCGGGCGGCGGTTACGGCAAGCTGAGCACGGTCCTCGGCTTCGTCGCGGTCACCTGCGCCACCATCAACACGGTGGGCGGCTTCCTGATCACCGACCGCATGCTGCGGATGTTCCGGAAGAAGGCGCCCGCGCGTCCCGCCCGCCCCGCTGAAACCGCCGCGCCCGCTGGGAGCCCGAAGGCATGAGCGCCTCGCTGCCCTATCTCGTCGCCTCGGTCTGCTTCATCCTGGCCCTGCAGGGGCTGTCGTCGCCCACCCACGCGCGGCGGGGCAATCTCATCGGGGCCGCCGGGATGCTGGTGGCCGTGGTGGGCACGCTGATCTACGCCCACATCCTGACCTTCCTGTGGATTGCCATCGGCCTGATGGTCGGCTCGGCCATCGGCGCCGCGATGTCGAT
>DATARD010000228.1:0-2651 GCA_036264355.1 Thermoanaerobaculia bacterium | reverse complement strand
AGGATGGCATGGTGTTGGGTCACCGCGGCCAGGACCAGAATCAGGACCAGACCGCATCCGACCAGCCAGGAGGTCTTGTTCTGCCAACTGACCAGACTGGCGTAGCTGTTGTCTTCGCGCCCATAGACGGTGCTCAGCCCTTGGTCGAGTAGCGCCCGCAGCCGCAAGCCGTCGGCGGGCTGCTCCCCCAGCGCTTTGTGGATGGCGTCCGCCAGAGCGAGGCACGGCGCATCGGTCGTCAGGCGCAATCTCTGTTCCACCGCCTCCAAGCGCACGCGGACCGTCGCTTCCGAAAGGAAGGGCGTTATCTGCCTCTCCACGTCATGGACATAGCCCCAGCCCGCGATCTCCTGACCCCGCGACCAGAACAGAAAATCAATGACTCCGAATCCGGAAAACCACTTCGACCGTCCGATTAAAGCGCTGGCCGCGTCCAGCAGCTTTGCGATCTCGGCAAGGTCTGCCTTGTTGTGGTTTGCGACCGGCGTGGTCGCCATTTCCGCTCGCAAGGACGTGATCTGCGCCCGCAGCAGCTCTCGCGAGGGCCGTGCGATCCGATGCCAGCGGACGATCACCATTCCCAGCCAGAACAGGATGCAAAGAAGTCCGATCCATTTGACGTCCTTGCCGGAGTCGTCCTGGCAGAGCTTCGAGATCACGACCGGCTTCTTGGCGTCGCCGCCTTGAGTGACTTGCGCCTCAAAGATCGGCTGGCTGTCAAACGCTAGGCTCAGGCTGCCGCCGGCCGCGCTCTTCAAGGCCAGTTGCGCGGCAGCCGACTTCGTATCCTGTGCGACCGTCAAGGTGATCTGTTGATCGGAGAATTTCACGCTGACTTTGTTACAGTCCACGCCGTCGCAACGGATTTCCAAGGGCACGGTGGTGCCCTTCACAACGATCGGGCCCGGCGGCGGGCTCACCGTCGGTGGCTTTCCACCCGCAACGACATTGACTGTGAGGGTGATCTTTTCGAGAGGGGCCTCGGCCGAGAGCAGCGGTGTGGCACTCGCAAGAAGGCAGGCCGCCAGCACCAGCGAGAACCGCAAGCGAGGATTCATGAGAAATCTCCTTTGGAAGTGCGTCGCCATTCCTGATGAGTGGACGGACATCGCACCGAGATTTCCTGGCGTGTCAGGATTTCAATTAGAAATGGCGCTGTGTTACGGCGCGGACCGGCGCGCCGGAACCGGCTATACTTCGACCATGAAAGGTCTACAGCGTACTCAGAGGCCCTTCCTCCTCGCGGCGGGCCTCATCGCGGCAGGCGCCGTCCTGGCGATCCTCGGCGCGGCGGCGTTCTTTGTGTCCCATCACGACAGCACACCGGCCTCTCCCGAGAGCGCGGAGGCCGAGCTCTCCCGGGTCCGCGCCGACCTCGCCGACGGAAAGCCGCACGCAGCCGGCATGCGGCTGCACTCGTTTCACACCGTCATCTTCGACACCCGCGGCGGCCGGCGCCTCGTGCACATCACCATGCCTTATTGGCTCGGCCGTCTCTACGCCGGGACGAGCGGGCAATTTCGCTGGCTCGGCGAGCTGACCTTCCTCGACGACACGGAATTCGACGACGAGCCGATCCACATGACTCTCGACGAGATCAAACGGCGGGGGCCGGGGCTGCTCGCCGACCGCCGGCACACCACGGGCGGGCAGCTCATCGCCTGGGTCGAGTAGACGGCTCGGGCCGTCACGGGTGGATCTTCTTCTCTTCCTCCAGCATCTTCACGAACTGCTGGATCTTCTTCGCCCGCGTCTCGGCCTTCTTGACGGTCTGAACGCGGAACAGAATGGCGTAGCGGTTGACGCTGTTGAGGGTGGCGAAAAACGCCTTGGCGCGCGGGCTCGCGTCCAGGGCCGCCTGCAGATCGTCGGGCACCGCCGCGGCGCCCTGGCGGTCGTAGGCGGCGTCCCAGCGTCCGTTCTGCCGGGCCTGCTCCACCGCCGCGAGCCCCGCCGGCTTCATCCGTCCGCTCGCGATCAGCGCCTCGGCCTTCTCGCGGTTGATCTTCGACCAGATGCTGCGCGCGCCGCGCGGGGTGAATTTCTGAATCCAGGACGTCTCGTCGAAGCTCTTCTTCTGGCCGTCGATCCAGCCATACAGCAGAGCCACCTCGAGCGCCTCGGCGTAGGTCACGGACGCCACGCCGGAGCCCTTCTTGGCGATCCGCAGCCAGATTCCGGACGCGGCGGCGTGATGCTCTTCCAGCCAGGCGGACAAGGCTTTGGTGTCCGGAAACCGGAGGACGGGGAGGTCCGCGGGGGTCTGCTTGCGCGAGGCCATCGACCGGAGATTACTACGCTTCTCCCGGGGCATCCCTGTGGTAGATTCCCGGGTGACATTTCCATGACATCCGGCGGGAGGTCGGGCCGGACCGAAGGAGGACGTGATGAGACTGCTGGGTCGATACGTTCTGTCGGGAGCCCTCCTGATCGCCTTGGCGGCGGCGGGATTCGCACAGACCACGGGTGGCATCGTCGGCCGCGTCACCGATGAGCAGGGCGGCGTGCTGCCCGGCGTCACCGTCGAGGCGCGCGGGCCGGCGCTGCAAGGGTCGCGGGCCGCGACCACGGATGGCACGGGGAGCTACCGGCTGACCCTGCTGCCGCCGGGCGACTACACGGTGACGTTCACTCTCGAGGGGTTCGCCGTC
>DATARD010000219.1:0-40988 GCA_036264355.1 Thermoanaerobaculia bacterium | reverse complement strand
ATCCCCGCCGCAGATCGTCTGATCTTCGCTCTCGACGTCCCGAGCGCCGCCGAAGCGCGCCGCCTGGTCGACACGCTGGGCGATTCCGTCCGCTTCTACAAGCTGGGTCTGGAGCTCTTCACGTCCGGCGGTTACTTCGAGCTGGTCGACGAGCTCCTCGCCGCGGGCAAGAAGATCTTCGCCGACCTCAAGCTCTACGACGTGCCGGAGACGGTGGCCGCCGCCGTCCGCCAGCTCCGCAAGCGCCCGATCACCTTCACCACCGTGCACGGCAACGACAGCATCATGGCCGCCGCGGCGCGCGAGAAAGGCGATCTCAAGATCCTGGCCGTCACCGTGCTCACCAGCCTCGACCAGAACGACCTGCGCGATCTCGGCTACCACGCCGAAGTCGGCGACCTCGTCCTCGCCCGCGCCCGGCGCGCCCGGGAAACCGGCTGCGACGGCGTCATCGCCTCCGGCCTCGAGGCGCAGTCGCTGCGCCGGCACCTGGGAGAGGATTTCCTGATCGTCACCCCCGGCATCCGCCCGGTCGATGACAAGCAAGCGGAGCGGCCGGCCGACGACCAGAAGCGCGTCGTCAACGTCGAGCAGGCCCTCCGCAACGGCGCCGACTACATCGTCGTCGGGCGCCCCATCCGCAACGTCCCGGACCCCTATCAGGCGGCGATGCAGATCCAGGAGACGCTGCGGAGCTTTGAAAGACGGACGACAGGCACTACCCCGCTCCGAGGATGAATTCCACCGTCGGCGGCATTCCCGCGTCGAGCGTGCGCGGCGACCAGCCGAGCTCGGTGCGGGCGCGGGTGTCGTCGAAGGCCCAGTGGCGCGCGAGGCTGTCGAGCTGGTCCGGAGCGACCGGCGGACGCCGTCCCCTGAGCTTGAACCAGGGGGCCGCGGCGGTCATCAGGAGGCGCGCCACGGGAATCGGCAAGGTGAGACGCGGCGGCCGCACAGCTCCCAGCCGGCAGACGCGATCCACCAGTCCGCGCACCGTGGCCACGTCGCCGGTCAGCAGATAGCCGCGGCCGGCCGGCGCCTTCTCCATCACTTTCAACATGCCGTCGACCAGATCTGCCAGATAGATCCAGCTCGTCTTGCGGTCAGCGCCGACGATGGCCGGGATGCGCCGTTTGAGGATCTGGCGCAGGAATAAGTTGGAGCCCTCCTTCTTTCCCGGTGGACCATAGACCAGGCTGGGATAGACCGTGTTGACCCGCAATCCGCGCCGCGCCCATTCCTGGATGGCGAGCTCGCCGGAATGTTTGGTGGCGCTGTAGAGCGACGGGAACGGCTGGATCGGCAGGCTCTCCTCGGTGCCGGGGCTGCCGTCCGCCGGACTGCCCCCGTAGTAGGCGATGGACGAGACGGAGAGAAACCGCCCGACGCCCAGCTTGTAGGCCAGCGAGGCCACGTTCTCGCTCCCCTCGACGTTCGCCTCCCGCATCCGCTCCGGCGGACCCGCCGAGTCGAGGTCCGCCGCCGCATGGATCACCCAGTCGGCGCCGGACATCCCCTCGCGCATCGAATAGCGGTCGCCGAGGTTGCCGACGAAGGTGGCGATTCCCAACTCCTGGAGGGGTTCTACCTTGCTGGTCGCCCGCACCAGCGCACGCACCTCGTCCCCCTCTTCGACCAGACGCCGCGCCAAGGCCCGTCCGATATATCCGGTGCCGCCCGTGAGAAAGATCCGCATCTCGCTGATTCTAGCCGAGAACTTTCCGCGGCCCCGGGGGGACCTACTCAACCAAGGGAGCGGTTCGGGATCACCCCTGCGACGGCGGTTCGAAATTTTGGATCAGGCTTTTTGGATCGGCCCCGGAATTTTGAATCGATGGGAATCCCCCGGGGGGTGAGGGTGGTTGTAAGACGCTGGGACGGGTCTGTTGGGAGTTGATCCGCCCTGGAGGCCATACTCCGCAATCTCCGAAAAGCTCCCTCTCCTCCCCCCGCACGTCCCCTCCACGCTGCGGGGCTTTTTTTGTCTGCCCTGGCCGGGTAGATCACCCCTTCAAAAGTTGCCGCAGCACGTAGTGCAGAATCCCGCCGTGGCGGTAGTACTCCACCTCCTGCGGGGTGTCGAGGCGCACACGAGCTTTGAAGTCGACGGTGGTGCCGTCGTCGCGGCGGGCCTGGACGGTGACGTCACGACCGGATTTGAAGCTGCTGTCGACTCCGGCGGCGAGGCCGGTGATGGCGAAGACTTCGTGGCCGGTCAGGTTGAGGCTCTGGACGGTCTGGCCGTCGACGAATTCGAGCGGCGCGATGCCCATGCCGACCAGGTTGCTGCGGTGGATGCGCTCGAAGCTCTCGGCGATGACGGCGCGCACGCCCTGGAGAAGCGGCCCCTTGGCCGCCCAGTCGCGCGAGGAGCCGGTGCCGTACTCCTTGCCGGCCAGGATGACGGTGGGCACCCCTTCGGCGCTGTACTTCATCGCCGCGTCGTAGATCGACAACGGCTCGCCGGACGGCAGGTGGAGGGTGAAGCCGCCTTCGATCTCGGGGACCATCTTGTTGCGGATGCGCGTGTTGGCGAAGGTGCCGCGCATCATCACCTCGTGGTTGCCGCGGCGGGCGCCGTAGGAGTTGAAGTCCTTCGGCTCGACGCCGTGCTCGACCAGGTACTTGCCAGCCGGGCTCGACGCCTTGATGGAGCCGGCGGGCGAGATGTGGTCGGTGGTGATGCTGTCGCCGAAGACGCCGAGCACGCGGGCGTCGTGGATGTCCTCGACCGGCTTCGGCGCGGCCGGCATGTCGACGAAGTAGGGCGGCTGGCGGACGTAGGTCGAGGACTCCTCCCAGGTGTAGGTGTCCCCCTCCGGGATGTCGAAGCTGTTCCAGTGCGCGTCGCCGGTGAAGACGTCGGCGTATTCCTTCTTGAACATGTCGGCGTGCAGGCAGCGCAGGACGGTCTCTTCGATCTCCTTGCGGCTCGGCCAGACATCCTTTAGATAGACGGGTTGGCCGTCTTTGCCGGTGCCGAGCGGCTCGGTGGTCAGGTCGACGTCGATGCGGCCGGCCAGGGCGTAGGCGACGACGAGCGGCGGCGAGGCCAGGTAGTTGGCGCGCACGTCGGAGTTGATGCGCCCTTCGAAGTTGCGGTTGCCGGAGAGGACGGAGACGGCCACCAGGTCGCGCTCGTCGATGGTCTTCGAGATCGCCGCCGGCAGCGGGCCGCTGTTGCCGATGCAGGTGGTGCAGCCGTAGCCGACGAGATTGAAGCCGAGCTGGTCGAGGTAGGGGGTGAGGCCGGCTTCGCGCAGATACTCGGTGACCACCTTGGAGCCGGGCGCCAGGCTGGTCTTCACCCACGGCTTGACGGTGAGCCCCTTCTCCACCGCCTTCCTGGCGACCAGGCCGGAGGCGACCATCACCGACGGATTCGAGGTGTTGGTGCAGCTCGTGATGGCGGCGATGACGACGGAGCCGTGCTGCATGCCGGCGACCGCGGCGGAGACCTGTTCGGCGACGGCTGCTCCGCCGTCGCCGGCCGTGGCGGCCTTCTTTTTGCTCACGGCGAGCATGCCGTCGAGCTCTTTCAAGAAGGACGTCTTGACGTCCTTCAGGCGCACGCGGTCCTGCGGCCGGCGCGGACCGGCGAGGCTCGGCTCGATGGTTCCGAGGTCGAGCTCCAGGATGTCGGAGTAGACCGGCTCCGGGCTGTCGGCGGTGTGAAAGAGCCCCTGCGTCTTCATGTAGGCCTCGACCAGCGCCACCTGCCCGGCCGGCCGGCCGGTGAAGGTGAGGTAGTCGAGCGAGACCTGGTCGACCGGGAAAATGCCGCAGGTGGCGCCGTATTCGGGCGCCATGTTGGCGATGGTGGCACGGTCGGCGAGCGGCAGCGTGGCGAGACCGGGGCCGAAGAACTCGACGAATTTGCCGACGACGCCCTTCTTGCGCAGCATCTCGGTGACGGTGAGCACGAGGTCGGTGGCCGTCGCCCCCTCGGGGAGCGCGCCGGCGAGGCGAAAGCCGACGACCTGCGGGATGAGCATGGAGACCGGCTGGCCGAGCATGGCCGCCTCGGCTTCGATGCCGCCGACGCCCCAGCCGAGGACGCCGAGGCCGTTGACCATGGTGGTGTGCGAGTCGGTGCCCACCAGGGTGTCCGGATAGGCGTAGGTCTCGCCGCCGACCTCTCCTTCCATCACCACGCGCGCCAGATACTCCAGATTCACCTGATGGACGATTCCGGTATCCGGCGGCACCACCTTGAAGTTGTTGAACGCGTTCTGCCCCCAGCGCAGGAAGGCATAGCGCTCGCGGTTGCGCTCGAACTCCTTCTCGGCGTTGATGAGGAAGGCGGCGGCGCTGCCGTATTCGTCCACCTGCACCGAGTGGTCGATCACCAGCTCGACCGGCTGGAGCGGGTTGATCCGCGTCGGATCGCCGCCCATGGCCGCCATGGCGTCGCGCATGGCGGCGAGGTCGACGACGGCGGGGACGCCGGTGAAGTCCTGCAGCAGGACGCGGGCGGGCATGAACGCGATCTCGCGCGACGGCATCGCTTTGGGGTCCCAGGTCGCCAGCGCCTCGATGTCGCCGGCGTGGACCACCTCGCCGTCCTCACGGCGCAGGAGGTTCTCGAGCAGGATGCGCAAGGCGTAGGGCAACCGCGAGATGCTCCAGCCGCGCCGCTCCAGCGCGTCGAGACGAGCCAGGTGAATGTCGCGGCCCCCCACCTGAAGGGTCGAGCGGCTTCCGAAGCTATCTTTCAAGGACGTCATGGACGGTCTCCGAATCGTGGGACAGAAGGGACGGCGTCCCGGAGGGACACCGGAGATTCAAAGATATCGGGCCATGGGCGGAAAAGCTACCCTCGGCGGCTCGCGGGCGCTAAGATGGCGCCATGTCGGCCACGGCCTCCGATCTCGTCGCCCCTGTGTTGCTGGTGGCGATGCCGCAGGTCCTCGATCCGTTTTTCCATCGCAGTGTCGTCCTGCTCATCCAGCACGAGGCGGAAGGGAGCCTGGGCTTTATCGTGAATCGAGTGACCGGCATCAAGATCGACGAGATCCTCCAGGGCATGGACGTCGGCTGGCAGGGGAGCGGCGAGGTGGTGGCCCATTTCGGCGGGCCGGTGCAGCCGCAGATCGGCACGGTGCTGTTCTCCCCCGGACCGGTGGAGACCGAGGCCGCCACCGAGGTGCATCCCGGCATCGCGCTGACCCAGCACATCGGCGACCTGGTGCGGCTCGCCGAGATGCCGCCGCCGCAGTTCCGCCTCCTGCTCGGCTATGCCGGCTGGGGCGCGGGACAGCTTATCGAAGAGATCCTGCGCAATGACTGGCTGACCGCGCCGGTCCATTCCGATCTGATTTTCGCGGCCGATCCTGATCAGATGTGGACGGCCGCGCTACGCTCGGTCGGCGTCGACCCTGCGGTGCTGCCGTCCTGGACGCCGGACGGTGGCGGGGAGACGAGCAACTGACCGCCCGGCGGCGCCGGCGAAGGCGCAGCCCCGCGCAGAGCACGCCCGGCACGCCGGGGGCCCCTGGGACCAATGACGCGCCCGCCCCCGTGGACGCCGCTCCGCCTCCCGCGGAGCGCCCGAAGCCCGCGGCGCGCGCCGCGCGCGTACGCCGCATGAAGACCGAGCACCACCGCTCGGCCGGCGGCCTCGTGGTGCACAGCGCGCGCATCCTGCTCATCGCGACCCAGAAAGGGCGCCGCTGGCAGCTTCCCAAGGGCCACATCGAGGAAGGGGAGACCCCGGAGCAGGCCGCCATCCGCGAGGTGCGCGAGGAGACCGGGGTCACCGGCCGTGTGGTGGCGCCGCTCCCCGGCGTCGAGTACTGGTTCGTCGAGCGGGGACCCTGCCGGGTGCACAAGAAGGTGGACTATTTCCTGCTCGACTACGTCGGCGGCCAATCGATGAACTTCGATCCCGAAGAGGTGTCCGGCACCGGCTGGTTCTCCTGGGAGGCGGGGATCGCCCGCCTGACCTTTGAGAACGAGCGCAAGGTCGTGCGCCGCGCCAAGGAGCTGTCCGACGCATCCGGCTCGACGGAGCAGGTCGCCGAGGGCTAAGATCGGGGCCTGGAAAGGGAGGGATCGGTATGGTGCGGGCCCTGATTCAGATCGTCTTCAACGGCGTCGCGCTGCTCGTTGCTGCGAAGGTGGTGCCGGGCATCGTCTACACCGGCAGCCTGGCGCAACTGCTGCTCGCCGGTCTCGTGCTCGGCCTGCTCAATCTGCTGGTGAAACCGATCGTCACCTTCTTCTCCTTTCCGCTCATCGTCGTCACCCTCGGTCTCTTCTTCCTGGTGATCAACGGAGTGATCCTGCTGCTCGCCGCCTACTTCCTGCCGCACCTGCTCCAGGTGCACGGCTGCCTGCCGGCGGTGCTCGGCGGTTGCGTGATCGCGGCGTTCAACTGGGTCGTGCGCGCCCTGGAACCGAAAGAGAGCAGGTAGACCTCCCATGGCATCGCGGCGGGAATCGGCGAAGGCGAAGCGCGAGCGGACAGCGGAGATCCTCTCCCGCCTGCGCGCCGCCAATCCGCGCCCGCGCATCGCGCTCGATTTCCGCAACGCCTTCGAGCTGCTGGTGGCGACGGTGCTCGCCGCGCAGTGCACCGACGAGCGGATCAACATGGTGACGCCGGAGCTGTTCCGCCGCTTTCCGACGCCGCGCGATCTCGCCGGAGCGAGCCTCGAAGAGCTGGAGGAGCTCGTGCGCTCCACCGGTTTCTATCGCAACAAGGCACGCGCCATCCAGGCGCTGGCGCAGGCGTTGACCGCGGGCCATGGCGGCGAGGTGCCGCCGCGCATGGACGACCTGTGCGCGCTCCCCGGGGTCGGCCGCAAGACCGCCAACGTGGTGCTCGGCAACGCCTTCGGCTTGAATGAAGGAGTGATCGTCGACACCCACGTCCACCGCCTCTCCGGACGCCTCTCCTTGAGCGCGGAGAAAGATCCCGAGAAGATCGAGCGCGATCTGATGCCGCTGGTGCCGCGGGAGGACTGGACGACCTTCGCGCTGCTGCTGACCGACCACGGCCGCGCGGTGTGCAAGGCGCGCAAACCCGACTGCGCGGCCTGCGTGGTCGCCGACCTCTGCCCGTCCGCCGAGGTCTGATCTTCCGGATACCGAGGAGAGAGAATGAGCGTTGAGAAGACCGCGGTTGTGACCGGCGCCAGCTCCGGGATCGGAGAGGCGACCGCGAAGGCCCTGGCCGCCGCCGGCTACCGGGTCTACCTGGGCGCCCGCCGGCTCGACCGGCTGCAAGCCGTCGCGACGTCGATCGCCGCCGCCGCCGGCCACCCGCCGGCCACCGCGCTCCCCCTGGACGTGACCAAGGCGGAGAGCGTGACCGCTTTCGCCGCCGCGGTGCCGGCAAAGATCCACCTGCTGGTCAACAACGCCGGCGGCGCGCTCGGCGTCGACCGCATCGAAGACGCCAAGGACGACCGCTGGGAGACGATGTGGGAGTCGAACGTCATGGGCGTCCTGCGCATGACGCGGGCGCTGCTGCCGGCGCTGCTCGCCTCGGGCGACGGGCACGTGGTGAACGTCGGCTCGATCGCCGGCTTCGAGACCTACGTCGGCGGCGCCGGCTACACCGCCGCCAAGCACGCGGTGCGCGCGTTCACCAAAACCCTGCGTCTCGAGCTGCTCGGCAAGCCGGTGCGCGTCACCGAGGTGGCCCCCGGTCTGGCCGAGACCGAGTTCGCCCTGGTGCGTTTCGGCGGCGACGCCGAGAAGGCGAAGTCGGTCTACCGCGGCATGCAGCCACTGGTCGCCGTCGACATCGCCGACTGCATCGTCTGGGCGGCGACGCGGCCGTCCCACGTCAATATCGATGAAATCGTGGTACGGCCGCGCGATCAGGCGACCGCCACCATGGTGCACCGCCGGGAGGATCCACAATGAACCGCCGCCTGCTTTGCGCTGCGGTGCTCGCAGCATGCGCCGTCTGGGGGCTCGCCCTCGCCGGTTGCGATCTCGTCGATCCGCCGAAATCGCCCGGTCACAAGCTATGGCGCGACAACTGCGCCAAGTGCCATGGCGCCGACGGCTCCGGCAACACGCCGGCCTACATGGGCAACTCCTACGCCGACCTCACGGACGACGTCTGGAAGCACGGCGGCAGCGAGGAAGAGATCGGCAACACCATCCGCGAGGGCGTCTTCGGCGAGATGCCCGGGTTCAAGCAGCTCAGCGATGCGGACGTCAAGCTGCTGGCCAAGTACGTCCTGTCTCTGCACCGCGGGACCGAGTCTCATTGAGATGGGCCCTGCTCCTCGCCGTCCTGCTGCCCCTGCTGGCGGGCTGCGACCGGGACCGCAGCGCGCCGGCGCTCTATCGGAAAAACTGTGCGCGCTGTCACGGCGACCGGGGGCAGGGCCCGAAAAAGCCGGTCAAGCTGTATCCGCGGCTGAGCCTCCTCGTCTCGCCCATGGTGCTGCACGGCGACCGCGCCGCCGTGCGCCAGCGTCTCCTGGAGGGCCACGGCCCGATGCCTTCCTTCCGCCGCCGGTTGACCCCGGAGGAGTTGGAGAGGCTGATCGATTTCACGCTCCAACTCCCGTCCCGGAAGGAAGGCCCCTGACATGGACCCGCAGAGACTGAAGGACGCCTATCAACAGCTCCAGCTCCTCGACGACCGCCTGACCCACAAAGTCCGTCCCCGGCCCGGCGGAGCCCTCGTCCGTCCGACCCCCGAGATGCTCGAAATCCAACTGCGCGATCTGGCCACCTTCACCGTCGAGCTGAAGGAGATCGTCCAAGGGCTCTTCGTCGCCATCGCCAGCGCGCCGTCGGCGAAGCCGCCGGAGGGGTAGCCATGCAGCATCGACAAACGGCCCATGGGGAGATCCCCCGGTGCTATCCTCCATCTGATGACGACACCCGGCCCGGTTGACGTTCTTGCGGAGGCGGAACGATCTTTGCAGCTTCATGGCCGTGTGGTGCTCTGCCAGATCATCCGCTCCGAAGGATCGACGCCCGGGAAGCCCGGGTGGAAGCTGCTGGCCAAGCCGGATGGATCGGCGTTCGGCAATCTCGGCGGCGGCGCGTTCGAGGCGATGGTCACGGCGGACGCGCTGGGGAAGCTGGCACAAACGGTGCCGGTGTCGGAGGTCAAGCGGTACTACTTCACCGAAGAAGCCGTGGCGTTCAAGGGTGAGCCGACCGGGATGGTCTGCGGCGGCATGGCCGAGGTCTTCCTCGAGGTGATGACGGCGCCGCCGGTGCTGGCAATCTGCGGTGGCGGTCCGGTCGGTCAGGCGCTCGCGCGCGCCGGCGCTCTCGCCGGCTTCGAGCTGCTGGTGGCGGACGACCGCGCAGAGTTCCGCGATCCCGCGCTGTTCCCCGCCGGCACACGCCTGGCCGCGGTCACCCGGGAGTACGAGGAGCCGTTCCTGGCCGGCGTCGTGCATCGCGATCTGTATCTGGCGGTGGTGACGCGGTGCTGGGAGACCGACACGGCGGCGCTCACCGCGGTGCTGCGTGACGATCCACCGCGGCTCTGCTACCTCGGTCTCATGGGCAGCCGGCGCAAGATCGCCCGGGTGCGCGCGGAGGTGGCGGTCCGCGGCGGCGACCTCGACCGCCATGTGCTGCACGCGCCCATCGGCCTGCCCATCGGCGGCGACAGCCCGGGGGAGATCGCCATCGCGATCCTGGCGGAGATCATTGCGACGCGCTACGAGAGAGATACGGAAGGAAGAGACAATGCAGCACAGCTCGATGAGGTGGAACGCAAGGATGCTTGACCGGGTGAGATTCTGCGCGGCGCTACTCGCGCTGTCATTTTTGCTTTTGGGATCAGCCGTCCATGCCGCTGCCTGGCAGGTTCTGCCGATCTGGACCGGCGACATCCGGACGCTCGCCGTCGCTCCCGCGAATCCGGACGTCGTCCTCGCCGGCACCTCGGCCGGCCAGGTCTACATCTCGCACACCGGCGGCAGCGTGTGGGAGAACGCGGGATCATTCCTGCCGTTCCCCGGCTGGGTGGTCAGCGCTCTGCGTTTCGATCCCAACAAGCCGTCGCGCCTCTGGGTGGCGCTGTGGGGAGTCTGGGGCAGCGGCCAGGTCGCCTTTTCGGACGACCTCGGCAAGACCTGGTCGGCGCGTTCGTCCGGGCTGCCCAATGAAGCCGTCTACACCCTCGCGCTGGTTCCCGGGCAGGAGGGTAAATTGTACGCCGCCACCGCGTCCGGGGTCTGGGGAACCGAGGACGGCGGCGCGGAATGGCATCAGCTCACCGCCGGCATCGAGGACATGGGCAAGGTCTCCAGCCTGCTGGTCGATCCCAACAAGCCGGATTCGGTGATCGCCGGCACCTGGCGCCGCGCCTACCGCAGCGACGACGGCGGCAAAAACTGGACCGGAGTGTTCGACGGGATGGTGCTCGATTCCGAGGTGTTCAGCATGACCGCGATCCCCGACAAGCCGGGGGAGATCTGGGCGACCACCTGCGGCTGGGTCTACCACACGGCGGACCGGGGGGACCATTGGGAGCGTTTCAAGGACGGTTTCGCCGAGCGCCGTACGCCGAGCTTCGCCGCCCTCGCCGACGGGCGCTTCCTGGCCGGCACGGTCGGCGGCCTCCACGTCTCCACCGACGGCGGCAGGAACTGGCAGCCGATCGGCGATCCGGCGCTCTCGATCGCGACGATCGCCGTCACGCCGGAGCGTCCGCAGCGGGTGATCCTGGGCACCGAGGGCGCCGGCGTGTGGCTGTCGGACGACGGTGCCGCCAGCTTCCGCCCGGCGAGCGGCGGGATGACCAATGCCCGCGTCTCGGCACTGGCTCTCTCGGGCAGCAACCTGCTGGTCGGGGTGAGCGACGCCGGACTGCTCACCGGCATCCACCTCTCCACCGACCAGGGGGCCAACTTCACCGACTTCCGGCCGCTGCCCAACGTGCTCGACTTCGGCATCCACCTCGGGCGGCTCTACGCGGCGACCGAGAAAGGGCTGTTCGAGCGCCGCGGCGCCGACTGGTTCCGCATCAAGGAGCTGGGGGAGAGCCGGGTGGAGCAGATCGCCATCGACGGCGACCACATCGCCGTGCGCACCGCCGACGGTCTGTGGGACCTGACCGGCGGGCGCTTCGTGCGACGGCCGTTCAAGCACGGCGCGCCGCGTTCCGCCGCCTTCTTCGGCGACGCCCTGTGGGTGACCGACGCCAAAGGGGTCTACCGGCTGACGAAGGACTCGAACCACACGATCGACGCGCCGTTCGCCGGCGGCCGGCTGTTGCATCTGGACGACCAGCTCCTGCTCGCCGGCCCCGGCGGCGCCTTCGCCCGGCCCGCCGCTCCCGCTCCCGACGCACCCGGCTCACCGGGCTCAGACGCCGCGGGATGGACCGAGCTCACCAGCAAGGCGTCGCGCCTCCTGCCCACCGGCGATGCCCGCTGGTCGGCGGTGATGGTGAGCGGCGACACCGTCCGCCTGTATGACCGCCTGGCCCACAAGCTCGTCATCCTCGACGTGCCCGTGCCGGCGCGCGACCTCTCGGCCGCCGTGGCCGGAGACGGCCGGCTGTTCCTCGGCACCTCCGGCTATGGCGTGCTGGTGAAGACGCTGGACTGACCCATCGGCCGAACGTCAGCGCGGCCCGAGCAGGATGAGGAGCGCTCCGGCGGCGCAGAGCAGACCGCCCGCGAGGTCCCACCGGTCGGGAACGGTCCGTTCGACCAGCAGGAGCCAGAGCAGCGCGGAGGCTATATAGATGCCACCGTACGCCGCATAGGCCCGGCCGGCGAACGCCGTCTCGACGCGGGCGAGCGCCGTCGCGAAGAGAATCAGGCAGAGGACGCCAGGCAGCAACAGCCAGGGGGATCGGCCGAGGCGCAGAACCGACCAGAAGGCGAAGCAGCCGCCGATCTCGAGGAGCGCCGCGAGCAGGAAGAGCGCGAGCGGCTGCAGAGCGGCCATGGCGGAGGCAGTCTAGCAGTAGGATTCACTGCCATGCGCGGCTTCCTGCGAGACCTGTCGTCCTCTCTGCGGCTCGCCCTCCGGCGGCCGGGGTTCACTTTCATCGTGGTGCTCACCCTGGCTCTCGGCATTGGAGCGAGCACGGCCGTGTTCACGGTGATCGACGCGGTCCTGTTGCATCCGGTCTCTTATCCGGATCCTGATCGCATCGTCAGCGTCCTGGCCCTTCATCCCGAGAAAGGACCGGACCGGGTGTCGCTGACGCCGGCCGACTTTCTGACTCTGCGGGAGCACAACCGGTCGTTCAGCCAGCTCGGCGCCTATGTGCCGTTCGGCAGCCTCGACCTGACGGGCGACGGCGAGCCTGTCCGCTTGCAGCGCCATCTGGTTTCGGCCGGGGTGCTCGCGGCCCTGGGCGTCCGTCCTGTCCTCGGGCGCCTGTTCCAGGAGGAGGAATACGGCGAGACAGGGCAGCGCGCCGTATTGTTGAGCCACCGGTTGTGGCGGAGCCGCTTCGGCGGTGACCCGCGGATCGTCGGCCGCGGCTTGATCCTGAGCGGCGAGCGCTACACGGTGGCCGGTGTGCTGCCACGGGATTTCCGGCTGCCGGGCGGCGATCCGGAGCTGCTCGTACCGCTGGTGTTCAAGCCGGCGGATGCCACGGACCGCAGCGCCGGCTACCTCGGCGGAATCGGCCGGCTGCGGCCGGGCGTCTCCCTCGCGCAGGCGCAAGCCGATCTCTCCAGCCTTGCCCACGGTCTGCGGCAGCAGGGCGGCGATCGCCATGATTTGAATGATCTGGACGTGAGCCTCCTGCCACTCGCCGACCTCTTCGGCGCGCAGGCGCGCACCGCCTTGTGGGCGATTTTCGGCGCGGTGGTGTTCGTGCTGCTGATCACCTGCGTCAACGTGGCAAACCTCCACCTGGTGCGTGCCCTGGCGCGGGAGGGGGAGCTCAGTCTGCGCACAGCTCTCGGCGCGACCACGCCGCGGCTCGTGCGCCAGTTGCTCACCGAAAACCTGCCGGCGGCCGGGCTGGGTGGAGCGCTCGGCTGGCTGCTCGCGCGGCTGGCCCTCCACGTCCTGCCCGATCCGCGCGGCGTCTACCTGCCGGCGAGCGCCGGTCTGACGGTCGGCGTCCGGGTGTTGGCGTTCACCGCCCTGATCACCCTGGTGAGCGCCGCGGTCTCCGGCCTGCTGCCCGCGGTGCGCGCCTCGGCCGGCAGCCGTTCCGGGGAGGCGGTCCGCGTCGGCCGCGGCAGCCAGGGGGAGAGCCCCCGCCATGAGCGCCTGCAAGGCGGTCTCGTGGTCCTGGAGGTCGCGCTCGCCTTCGTCCTGCTCCTCGGTGCCGGTCTCCTGGTCCGCAGCTTCCTGCATCTCCTCGATCGAGATCCGGGCTTCCGGCCGGATCATGTCCTGACGCTCGACATCTCCCTGCCCGCCGCCTGGTACACGGAGCCGCAGCGGATCGCCAGCTTCTACAGCGAGCTGACCGGCCGCATCGCGGCGTTACCCGGGGTGGTCGCGGTGGGCGCCGCGAAGGAGATTCCGCCGGCCGAGCCGTGGTCGTTCCATCCCCAGGTCGAGGGGGAAGAGGTGGCGAAGACCGCCGAAGCCGGCTGGCAGCTCGTCACCCCCGGCTACTTCGAGGCACTCCGCACGCCGCTCGTGGCGGGCCAGCCGATCACCGCCCGCGACAACGCCGGCAGCCGGCGGGTGGCGCTGATCAACGAAAGCGCGGCGCGGGAGATCCTGAACGGACGGAACGCCGTGGGCCGGCGGATCAAATTCAACGGAGGTTTCTACGAAATCATCGGCGTCGTCCGCGACCAACGGTCTTCCGAAGGCGCCGCCCAGCCCACCGCCTATTTCGCACTCGCCCAAAGCACCGTGCCGTCCGATCTGATGCGCTCACTGTCGCTCGTCGTCCGGACCCAGGGAGATCCGGCGGCTCTCGCCAGCGCGGTCAAGAGTGCTCTGTGGTCGCTCGACGCCAACCTTCCCGCCTCGGGGCTCGCGCCACTCGAAGAGCGCCTCGCCACGGCGGCGCCGCGCGCCCGGTCCCGTTTCAACGCCCTCCTGATGGCGGTCTTTTCCGCCATCGCACTGTTCCTCGCCGCGCTCGGGATCTACGGAGTGCTCTCCTTCTCCGTCCGCCGGCGGACCCGCGAGCTCGGCGTGCGGATGGCTCTCGGTGCCGCGCGAGCCGACCTGCTGCGACTGGTGCTCCGCCGGGGTCTGACCCTCGCCGTCGCCGGCATCGCCTGCGGTGCCCTCGGCGCGCTCTTCCTCGCTCGGCTCCTCGCCAGCCTGCTGGTGGGAGTCGGCAGCGCCGATCCACCGACCTATCTCCTGATCTCCATCGTCCTCGCCCTGGTGGCCGCTCTCGCCTGCTATCTTCCCGCCCGGCGCGCCAGTCTCCTCGACCCCTTCGAGGCGCTCCGGCACGAGTGAGAGATGCCCTTTGAGGTTTTTTGAGGAAGTTTGAGCCGTGGATTGAGGATCTTTGGGAGACGGTCCGCTATTCTTCGCTCGTGGTTCTGAAGCACTGAAGGTCTGAAGGCAAGTCGGGATGGAGGGAGGAGTCGTTGGGTGGTGTTGATGGTTTGATTTGGAGGGAAGACGGCAAGGCCCAGGGAGATCCTGGGCTTTTGCTTTTGTAGCGAGCCTCTTTTCGGCTTTTCGGCCCGAGGCGTCGACAGCCGTCGCACAGCGTGCTACCGTTGAAAAATGGCTGAATCCATTACCCAACGCGAGCTCCGCAACGAGAGCGGCGACATCATGCGCCGGCTCGATCAGGGAGAGTCCTTCGTCGTCACTCGCAACGGAGTGCCGGTCGGGGAGCTTACCCCCCTGCGGCGCCACCGCTTCGTGGCGACAGCGGCGGTCGTTGCCCTTTTCAGGAACGCGCCCGCCATCGACGCTGACCGCTTCCGTGCCGATGTCGATGCGTGGGCTGGCCAGGAGATTCTACCCCGTGCCTGATCCGCGGCCCGCTCGCGGAATCCTCGACACATCGGTGGTCATCGATCTCGAACACATTGAGCCGTCACGGCTTCCGGTCGAGGTCGCCATCAGCGCGATTACGCTGGCCGAGCTTGCCGCCGGTCCGCATGCCACAACAGACCCCGAATAGCGGGCTCGCCGCCAGGACCGTCTGCAGCGCGCAGAGGCGGCCTTCGATCCTCTGCCCTTTGACGCCGAGGCGGCTCGCGCCTATGGGAGGATTTACTCCGCTGTGGTCGCCGCAGGACGCAAGGCGAGGGGGGCACGTGCCATCGACCTCCTGCTTGCAGCGACCGCGTGCGCTGCCGGGCTGCCGCTCTACACCCGCAACCCGGACGATTTCCGAGCGCTCGGCGATCTCGTCGAGGTCGTCGCCCTGTAGGCCCCCCTCGTCAGAAACTCATTTTTGCATCCCTACTCGCGTCAATTTGCGTCAAACCCTTGATTCGCAGGACCTGACCAGGCTTTCTGGGGTCAGAGATCGCTGCGGAAGCCGCGAACGAATGAATTCCCGGGGACGAACCCGGTCAATTTGCGGCAAAACCAGAGAACGCGAACAGACAGCCGCAAAAGTTTGCGGCATCTACCGAGAGATCCGCGGCTTACGCCGGTTTTTCGGCCTGGTCGCGGGGGGATCGCAGCGGCGCACGTCACCGTTTTCGCGTCGGTCGATCGAATATTTGCGGCATTTTTGCGCTCTGATCGAGAGAATCTCTCTGGCGACGCCGCAAACTGCGCCGGTTTCGCGGCGGGTTTCGGTTATAGCATTGTCCGCGGCGAGACGATCATGCAGCGCTTCCGTTTCCTGTCCCACCGGCTGGAGACCCTGTCGGGTGCCCGCCTGATCCTGTTGACCGGCGCGCACCAGGTCGGCAAGACGAGCCTCGCGCGGAAGGTCTTCCCGCATCTCAAGCACCTCGAGCTCGACGACATCCACCAGCGCGAGGCGTTGTGGGCGGTGGCGGCCGAGGACTGGGCGGCGGGGGTCGGACCGGCGATTCTCGACGAGGCGCAGCAGGAGCCGCGGCTGTTCGAGACGCTGAAGGCCGCTTTCGACGCCGGCCAGGTGCAGCGGACGATGCTGATCTGCTCGCCGCGGGCGCTCGGGTTGCATCCGGTGCCGGCGGTGCACGAGGCCCTGACCAGCCGCGCATTCGTCTGCGAGCTGTGGCCGCTCCTGGCGAGCGAGCTGGCGCATCCGGGAGCCGCCGATCCGCCGGCTCCGTGCTCGACCGTCTCCTGCGGGAGAGCGGGCCGGTTGACGAGATCTTCGCGCCGCTGCCGCCCGAACGGCCCGGCCACCAGGCGCGGCCAGCGGCGGCGGCGCTGGAGCAACTGGCCTGCTGGGGCGGCATGCCGGCTCTCCTCCGGCTGTCTCCCGGCGAGCGCAGGACCTGGCTCCGTGCCTATGACGCGAGCTGTCTCAAGCGCGATCCGGAGAATCCGACCCGCCGGGCGCTGGTCCCGTTCCAGCGTTTCCAGCGGCTCTGCGCGGCAGCCACCGGCCGGCATCTTCCCATCGCCGAGGTGGCGCACCAGAGCGGCGTCAGCACCGCCACCGGCCGGCGCTACCTCGCGGCGCTGAGCGGCTCGTACCAGGCTCTCCTCCTGCCGCCGTATCCGGATCAGTTGACCGGTCCGCTCGTCAAGACGCCGAAAATCCATTGGGCCGATCTCGGTCTCTGGCGCCATCTCGCCGCTGACTGGGGCGAGCTCACCGGCCCGCTGTTCGAGACCCTCGTCGTCACCGAGATCTGCAAATGGATCCGCACCGCCGGTCTCGCCGTCGACCTCACCTCCTACCGCTCGCGGTCGGGCCTGGAGGTCGATCTCCTGCTGAGCACCGCGCAAGGCGTCTGGGGGCTCGTCGTCAAACACGGCGCCAGGGCCCGGGCCGCCGACTGGCGGCCGTTGCGGCGGGTCGGCGAAGCGCTCGGGGACCGCTGGCGCGGCGGGCTGGTCGTCTCGGCGGGTGCCCGGCTCGAACGCCTCGACCGGGGGATCTGGGCGGTGCCCGCGGACCGGTTGCTGGTGTGACAGCAGCTCTTTGATATCGTTCGCCGGTCATCGGCCCGGCCGGGGCGGGAGCGCACGCCGACGTCGAGTGGGTGGGACCTGGAGTCGGTGCACCGCCTGGCCGCCATTCTGGCGCGGACGGCGGTCAGTGTGTGCGGAGGAGGGGGAGGTTGATCACGGACGAGCACGGACGGACACGGACTTTCACGGACAGGGCGAGAATTCCAATTCCGCAGGTCCGTGCTCGTCCGTGTCTGTCCGTGTGTCCGTGCTTGCTCAGTTCCCCGGCTTGAGGTCCATCCGGACGTCCGCGAGGTTGCGCGAGAAGAGGATGCCGACCGGCGTCGCGGTCGCGTCGTTGGCGAGCCAGAGGTCGAGCTTGCCCTTCCACTTGCGCTGGCCTTCGACGTCGATGCCGCGCACCGAGAAGTGACGGGTCACCACCGAGTCGTTGCCCACCTTGCGGGTCTCGTTGCCGAGCAGCATCACGGTCACCGGGTAGATCTTGCCGTCGGACCAGATCTCCATGTGCCGCGGCTTGGTCGGCGGATCGCTGCGGATGGCGTAGATGCCGGAGGCGATGTCGAGCACACCCTTCTGGGCGATCTCCTCGCTCTTCGACTTCGCCTCGCCCCGCCAGGAGTAGGAGCTCCAGGCGCGGATCGGTTGCAGGGTCTTGGTGTCGATCTCGGAGCCGTAGCGGAAGTACTCGCCTTGCTTGCTGGCGTCCGAGGTGATGGTCAGCTCCGTCCGCAAGTGCCCGTTCTCCTGGGTCTTGAAGGTGAGCGAGCCCTCGCCCTGGTTGGGGAGGAAGAGGCCGGCGACCGCGCCGACGAAATTGCGGAGCTGCCAGCCATAGTGGAACTCCTCGTCATGGACGCGCGCTTCGCCGGAGGAGCTGAGCGCCGGTATGAGAAGCGTCCCCAGGACGCCGGCAAGCAGAATTTTCTGAAGTCTCGATCGCATGGTCGTATCCCATCCTCCCCCGTGTAACACAAGCAATCCTTCTGCCATGCCCGGTTTTGGGTTTTTTCTTCGGATAGACTCCACGCCATGCGCCGCCTTGCGTCGATCCCATCGATGATCCCATCGGTCGCCCTCGCCCTGCTGATCCCGGCTCTCGCCCTGCAGGCCCGGCCCGCCACGTCCGCCACGGGGGCTTCCGGGGTGATCCCGTCGCCCGAGCAGTTCCTCGGCCACAAGGTGGGCGAGGACCGCTTCCTGGCCCCCTGGCCGAAGGTGGTCGAATACCTGCGGACGCTCGACGCGGCCTCCGACCGCATCTCGATCGAGACCGCCGGCTACTCCACGCAGGGCAACGAGATGCCGCTGGTGATCATGACCTCGGCGGAGAACCAGAAGCGGCTCGACCGCTACCGCGAGATCGCCCGCCGCCTGGCGGACCCCGAGAACCTGTCCGAGGAGGAAGCGAAGGCGCTCGTCGCCGAGGGCAAGACCATCGCCCTGGTCACCTGCTCCATCCACTCGACCGAGGTCGGCTCGACCCAGATGGCGATGGAATTCGCCTACGACGTGGCGACCACCCGCGATCCCAAGATGCTCGCCTGGCTGGACGACGCCATCCTCCTGCTCATGCCGTCGATCAATCCGGACGGCCAGGTGATGGTGGTCGACTGGTACGACAAATACCTCGGGACGCCGTACGAAGGCGGGCCGATGCCCTGGCTCTACCATCTCTATGCAGGGCACGACAACAACCGCGACTTCTACATGCTGACCCAGAAGGAGTCGCAGGTGGTCAACGACGTCCTCTACCACCGCTGGTATCCGCAGATCTTCCTCGACGAGCACCAGATGGGCTCCACCGGGCCGCGCATGTTCGTGCCGCCGCAGGCCGATCCGCTGGCGCCGGAGGTCCACTCGCTGATCTTCCGCCAGGCCGACCTCCTCGGCACCGGGATGAGCATGCGTCTGGAGGAAGCCGGCAAGCTCGGCGTCGGCAGCGACATGATCTTCGACAGCTACTGGCCGGGCGGCACCCGCAACACGGCCTGGTGGAAGAACATCACCGGCCTGCTCACCGAGGTGGCGAGCGCGCGCATCGCGACGCCGATGTCGATCGCTCCGGGCGAGCTGCGCGGCGGCGTCAAGGGGCTGCCGGAGTATCAGCGGCGGTCGAACTTCCCTTCCCCCTGGCCGGGGGGAACGTGGCGGCTGCGCGACATCGTGGACTATGAGCTGGTGTCGACCCGCAGCTTCCTGGAGTCGGCGGCGCGCTACCGCGAAACCTTCCTGACCAACGTCCTGCGCATGGCCCGCGAGGCGACCGAGCGCGGGCGGACGGAGAGCCCGCGCGCCTTCGTGGTGCCGGCCGGGCAGTTTGACCCGCCGGCGGCGGCTGAGCTGGTGGATCTGCTCCTGCGCCACGGCGTCAAGGTGGAGCGTTCGGATGTCCCTGTCGTCTCCGGCCGCGAGGTCTTTCCGCCGGGCTCGTACTTCATCCCGGCGGCGCAGCCCTACCGCCAGTTCCTGCTCACCATGCTGCGCAAGCAGCGCTATCCGGAGATCATCCCCTACGTCGGCGGTCCGGTGCTGCCGCCCTACGACGTCACCACCTGGTCGCTGCCGCTCTCGATGGGCGTCGAGGTGGTCGAGGCCGACGGACCGTTCACCGCCAACGACGGCCGCCAGCCGGCGCGCTTCGTGCCGATCGCGATGGTGGACTGGCCGGGCGGCACGGTCGACAACGGGGTCGGCGGATATCTCATCTCCCACCGCGCCGACACCGCGGTCACCGCCGTCAACCGGCTGCTCTTCCAGGGGAAGCGGATCTACTGGCTGCAGAAGCCGATCGAAGGGGTGGCCGGCAGCGCGCCGGGCGACGTCTGGATTCCGCCCGGCGAGATCACCCCCGAAGCGCTCGGCAAGCTCTCCCGCGAGGCGCGGGTCGCCATCCAGCCGCTCGCCGCGCCTCCCGCCGGACCGGCGTTCAAGGTCAAGCCGGTGCGGGTGGGGCTCTACAAGCCGTGGGTGGCGAATCTCGACGAGGGGTGGACCCGCTTCGTCCTGGAGCAGTACGGCTTTCCCTACGAGAGCCTCGACAACACCAGGATGCGCGACGGCACCTACCGCGGCCGGGTGGACGTGGTCGTGCTGCCGGCGACCGAGGCGGACATCCTCGACCGCGGCGAGCCCGCGTCGGAAGAGGCCCGCCGGTTCTGGGAGCCGCTGCCGCCGCCCTATACCGGCGGCATCGGCGGCGACGGCGGCGAGAAGCTCAGGAAGTGGGTGCAGGACGGCGGCACCCTGGTCGCCCTCGACAGCTCCGCCAACTATGTGATCCGCCTGCTCGGCCTGCCGGTGCGCAACGTCCTCGACAAAGTCTCCGAGGAAGAGTTCCACTGCCCCGGCTCCATGCTGCGCATCCGGCTCGACCCGGAGAGCCCGCTGGCCTACGGCATGCGCCCCGAAGAGGCGGCCTACTTCGGCGACTCACCGGCCTTCCAGACCAGCCCCTCCGATCCGCGCATCAGCCGCCGGATCGTGGCCGCCTATCCGGACGAGGCCGGGGAGATCCTGCTCAGCGGCTACCTCAAGGGAGCCAAGCGGCTGGCCAGGAAGGCGGCGGTGGTCGACCTCACGGTCGGCAAGGGGAGGGTGATCCTGATCGGCTTCCGCGCTCAGCACCGGGCGCAGCCGCACCGCACCTTCAAGCTGCTGTGGAACGCGCTTTATCTCGCGGGCCTGGAGGAGACGACGCTGTAGGCGGGCTCCCGACACCTTGACAGCCCCTCCGCTGCACGATAGCTTTAATCAGAGGCTAACAGAATGCCATGCGCCGGCTTCGCGGCGCTCACGCTTTTCCCGAAGGACCTTTTGCGCCTCAAGGAGAAACGATGAAGAGACTACGCGTCGGCGCTCTCGCTTCTCTGTTCGCAGTCCTCCTTTGGACCGGCTGCACGCAAGCACCGGTCGCACCGAGCTGGAAATACAGTAATTTCAAAGAGCTCAGCTTCGATCCGTTCCCCGGCATGGACTTCCAGGGGCGCGACGTGAAGCTGAGCGAAGAGGACATCAAGGGCCGTGTGATCTGGAACCTCTGGTCGGGCGACAACGCCGCGTTCTGGGACTGGCTCTCGACCCACGGCTTCGGCACCTCCGACCTGCTCAAAGTCGTCGACTCGCCGCGCGACCAGCGCTTCCAGACGTACGGCCTGTTCAACCAGCCCGGCTTCATGCGTCCGGCGCAACCCGACCAATACGGCCTCTACATCGACGGGCCGCGCGAGGCGAAGTACGATCTCGACAGCAAGATCGACACCTACACGTACGGCCGCTCCAGCGGCATCATGGGTCTCCGCGTCTTCCCGAACCCGAAGTTCGACTCCGCGGCGAAGGCGAAATGGGACCCGGTGCGCTACGAAAAGGATCCCAAGTACTACACGGACCAGAAACTCGTCCGCCCGTACGTCGTCGGCATGGCCTGCTCGTTCTGCCACGTTGGCGCCGATCCGACGAACCCTCCCGCGAACCCGAACGAGCCGGAGTACGGCAACCTGAACGACTATGTCGGCCAGCACTACTTCAAGGTCTGGGAGGTCTTCGGCCACTCCATGGGCGAAGACAACTTCGTCTGGCAACTCATCCACAGCAATCCGCCGGGCACGCTCGACACCTCCTTCATCGCCACCGACTACCTCAACAACCCCGCCACGATGAACGGTGTCTTCAACGTCGTCGGCCGGCTGCAGGTGGCGGTGCCGGAGCACCTCACCGGCGGCGCGCTCGACCTCCGCAACGTTCACGATCCGCAGGTCACGCCGCGCGTCCTCAAGGAGGGGGCGGACTCGGTCGGCTTCGAGGCCGCGCTGAGCCGTGTGCATTTGAACATCGGCGAGTACTGGGAAGAGTGGCTCCAGCACTTCAACCCGCTCGTCGGCATCAAACAGCAGTCGCCCATCCGGGTGAAGGACGCGCAGAAGCTTTCGCCACATTGGAACTGGAGCGAGCAGCACTCGCCGGCTCTCGCCAAGTACTTCATCGACGTCGCTCATCCGCTGAAGCTCGCCGATGCTCCGGGCGGCAAGAAGTATCTGACCACTGACGAGAGGGTGCTCAGCCGAGGCAAGCTCGTCTTCGCCCAGAACTGTGCCCGCTGCCATTCGAGCAAGCAGCCGCCGGCGCCGATCCATCCCAACTCGGTCGAGGGACAGAAGTGGTTCGAGGCGGAGGTGATGAAGCCCGACTTCCTGGACGGCAACTTCCTCTCCGCCGAGATCCGGGTGCCGGTGACCGAGGTCAAGACCAACGCCACCCGGGCGGTGGCCTCGAACGCCATCCGCGATCACGTGTGGGACAACTTCTCCTCCGAAACCTACAAGACCCTCCCCAAAGTCGGCTCGATCCAGGTCTGGGACCCCTTCACCGGCAAGGACCGCCCGTGGCAGGTCCCGGGCGACGGCCGCGGCTACTACCGGCCGCCGTCGCTCATCGCGATCTGGGCGACCGCACCCTTCCTCCACAACAACGCGCTCGGCAAGCACGTGCACGCGGTGGACGTCGACTCGCGGATGGAAGCGTTCAACGACGCGGTCGAGAAGATGTTCTGGAGCGAGAAGCGCCTCGGCAAGGACTCGATCTGGCGGACGACCGCGGAGAGCTCGATCCAGATCCCGGTCTCGTATGCGCCGTGGCTCGCCCAACTGGCCGACGCCGACGGGTTCATCCACATCGGGCCGATCCCCAAGGGAACCCCGGTCAACCTCCTCGCCAACACCAACCTCGAGCTCAAAGGATGGGGCAAGAAGAAAGACCTCGTCCGCCTGCTCAGCCGCGCCTTGAGCGCGCTCAAGGACATCAAGAAACAGGGCCTGACCGGCGACGCGGCGACGCAGCGCCTCCTGACACTCGTCCCCGACTTCTACAAGCTCAACTCGTGCCCCGACTTCATCGAGGACGAAGGCCACTACTTCGCCACGCCCCTTCCCGATGTCGACAAACGCGCGCTGATCGAGTTCATGAAGACCTTCTGAGGGGAGATGGGAGATGCCGAACGATCCGCAGAACCCCGACTTTGAGTACATCGTCGTCGGCTCCGGAGCCGGCGGCGGTCCCGTGGCCTGCAACCTCGCCAAGGCCGGCTATAAGGTCGGCCTCATCGAGGCGGGCCAGGAACCCGATACGACGTCCTATCCGGTCCCGGTCTTCCACACCTACGTGAGCGAAGACCCGGAGATGTCCTGGGACTTCTTCGTCGATCATTACAGCCAGAACAAGGACCGCGACCCGAAATACCGCGCCGACAAAGGCGGGATCTTCTATCCACGCGCCGGCACGCTCGGCGGCTGCACGGCGCACAACGCCATGATCACCATCTACGGCCATGGCGGCGACTGGGACCACATCGCGCAGCTCACCGGCGATCCGTCCTGGGCGTCGGACAGGATGCGCTCGTACTTCGAGCGCCTCGAGCGTTGCGGGTATCTCCCGAAGCCTGGCGCCGGGCAGCCGAATCCGGCGCGCCACGGGTGGGAAGGGTGGCTCACGACCACCGGTCCCGACATCTCGCTCGTCTTCGGCGACAAGGCGTTGCTCCAGACCGTCCTCGACGCCGTCCTCGGGGTGTGGAAGGAAGGGGGCGGCGGACTGTTGCCCCAACTCGTGCCGCAGGACCCGAACGACTGGAGGACGCCGCAGTTCGAAGGGATCTGCTTCGCGCCGGCGGCGACCCTCGGCGGCCGCCGGATGAGCACGCGCGAGCTGATCGACGCCACCCGCGCCGCGCTGCCCCAGCAGCTCGTCGTCAGGATGAGCAACCTGGCGACCAGGATCCTCTTCGACGCCGGCAAGCGCGCCATCGGGGTCGAGTGCTGGGAAGGGCAGCACCTCTACAGAGCCGATCCCCAGGCGGTCGAGAACCCGCAGCCGGGAGTGGACTACGAGGTCAAACGGTACTACTGCTCGCGGGAGGTCATCCTCGCCGGCGGCGCGTTCAACTCGCCGCAGCTCCTCATGCTCTCCGGCATCGGGCCGCAGGCCCATCTCCAGCAGCTCGGCATCCCCTGCCTCCTCGACCGGCCCGGAGTCGGAACCAACCTCCAGGACCGCTACGAGGTCGGCGTCGTCACCGAGATGAAGCAAGACTGGAAGGTCCTCGCCGGCGCGACGTTCGCTCCGCCGCTGCCGAACCAGCCGGGTGATCCCTGCTACGTCGACTGGCAGAACGGCAAGGGGGTCTACACGACCGGCGGCTCCGTCCTCGGCATCATCAAGAAGTCGGCGCCGGAGCGCCCCGATCCCGATCTCTTCATCTTCGCCCTCCCCGGCAAGTTCTACGGCTATTTCCCCGGCTACTCGCAGGACGTGGAGCGGACGAAGAACTTCCTCACCTGGGCGATCTTGAAGGCGCACACCAACAACACCGCGGGCTACGTGCGCCTGCGCTCGGCCAGTCCGCTCGATCGTCCGGAGATCAACTTCAAGTATTTCGACGAAGGGAACGACGGGCAGGGGAGCGACGCCGAGTCGGTGGCGCAGGGGGTCGAGCTGGTGCGGCGGATCTCGAAGCAGAACACGGCCATCAAGCAGGAGACGATCCCCGGGCCGGCGGTGGCGACGCACGACCAGGTCCTCCAGTTCGTCAAGGACAACGCCTGGGGCCACCACGCGTCGTGCACCAACCCGATGGGCCGGGCGGACGATCCGAACGCCGTCGTCGACAGCAACTTCCGCGTCATCGGGACGCAGGGGCTGCGCATCGTGGATGCCTCGATCTTCCCGCGCATCCCCGGTTTCTTCATCGTCACGCCGATTTACATGATCGCGGAGAAGGCGAGTGACGTGATCCTCGCCGACGCGAAGAAATGAGGACGACCATGCAACGACTGACGACGCTGGCTCTCGCTGGATGTCTTCTCGCGGCCGCCGTCCCGCTCCACGCCGCGGACCACAACGATCCGAACTCCGTCAACTCGATCTTCTCCGACGTGCCGGTGAGCGCCGCCGATCTCTACGACATGTTCGGCTGGCCGGCCGACGACAAGAGCCACGGCGAGAACGTCGTTCTGGCGCTGACCTTCGCCTCGGTGCCGCGCGCCGGCGTGCTCGACACCGACATGCTCTACCGCATCCGCATCAAGGCCTCGCCGCGCGTCGCGCACAATGAAGTCGTCGATCTCGTCAGCTTCCTGAAGTACGCAGACGCCGTCACCAAAAGGTACGTCACGGTGAACCCGGAGGAGATCCGCGTCACGGTGAACGAGGCGCAGCAGGCGAAGTTGACCTTCATCGGCTTCCCCGGCGGCAGCTTCTCGCAGACCATCGCGACCAATCAGACGGTCACCGTCACGGCGCCGGACGGAAGCGCGCTCAAGCTCTTCGTCGGCGGACGCGACGACGCCTTCTTCAACGACCTGCCGGGCTTCTTCCGCTCGATCAACTACGCGCCGCAGTTCTACCACGTCCCGCTGGCGATGGCGGACATGCGCGAGCTCAAGATCCCCAAGACGCTCCTCGAGCTCGAGGGCAACACTCTCTTCAACTACGACCCCGACAATCCGAAGCTCGGAAGCGGCGTCAAGAAGGACCTGCCGCCCGGTCCGTACACCTGGAACGGCAAACAGTTCCACAAGGACGCCAACGGGAACTACCGCTTCGTCTACAGCGGCAAGGACGCACAGGCAGGCAAGAACGTGAACGCCGTCGTCGTCGAGGCTCCGCTCACCTTCATCACGAAGAGCCCGAGGCGCGACCGCATCGTCAACTCCTGGGGCGAGAGCTGGGTGCTCAAGGCGTCGAGCAAGATCGAGACGATTCCCGACAATCCGCCGCGGTCGATCTTCGGCCGCATCGCGGCCTGGTTCCGGCGCCTCTTCCACCGCCCGGACGACCTCAGCCGCGAGCTGGGCAACTACAAGCTCGTGGACACCGACGGCGTGCCGTTCGCCGACGCCGCGTTGAGCGAGCGCGAGGACAACCGCCAACTCGGCGCCAACAACCTCGCGCTGGCGCGCCACTTCGTCACCCGCCTCGGCCACCTCGGCTGGGGTTTCGGTCCGTCGATCAGCGCCCTCGGGCTCGGCACCTGCTTCGATCACGGCAACTCGCCGGTCTCGGTCTACAAGACCTACACGCTCGCCACCGAAGCGTTCCCGCGCGCCAAGAAGTGTCTCTTCCAGCAGCTCAACATGCCCGACAACTCGTGGAACAAGAGCGGCATCGACATCTCGCTCAAGCGGCCGTTCGAGATCTTCATCCCGAACGTCGAGGCCATTGACATGGACACCAACGGGACCTGGCCGTTCGGCCGCCGGCTCGAGGACCAGGTGGCGACGCGCTTCCTTTCGGTCTTCCTCGACCACCAGGCGGGCTGCGGCGGAAAACCATGCAACGTCGAGAGCCTGAGCGATCAGGCGCTGTGGGACAAGGCGCCGATCGAGCCCAAGACGCCGCCCAACCCGCTGCACAACGACAAGCCGTTCCTCACTGAATTCCCGTACCTCGCGAGCCCCTGGTGAGCCGATGCGACCGCTGAAGATCCTGCTGCCGGCGCTCGCCGCCTTCACGGCGATCGGTTTCATGCCGCTCTTCCGGCCGGCGCCCCGGCCGGAGGCGCCGAGCGACTACGACCGCGAGCTGGCGAAGATCGAGAGCGACCTCGCCGCGCCTCCGCAAGCCGCGAGCGAGCCGGCCGACCGGGCTCTCCAGAAAGCGGGGCTCCTGTATCGCCGTGCCTCGCTCACCGGCGACTTCGAGTACTTCAAAGCGGCGGAGAAGGCGATCGACGAAGCGTTCGCGGTCGTCGGACCGACCGAGGACCTCGTCGTGCTCCGCGCCCAGTTCAATTTCAAGCTGCATCGATTGAAAAGCGCGGAGGCCGACGTCCGCGCGCTCGCGGAGCTGGGCACGAGCTCCGGTCTCCAGGCCCTGGAAGCCGATCTCGCTCTGCAGGAGGGGCGCTATCAGGAGGCGCGGCGCGGCTACGAGAGCGCGCTCCGGATCAATCCGGCGTCCTGGGACAACATCGCCCGCCTCGCCTACCTGCAATCGAAGACCGGCGACTACGCCGGCGCCGAGAGGTCGTACGCCAAGGCGCAGGAGGAGATCTCGGCCAAGGAGATGCGCTCCTACGCCTGGGTCGAGCTGCAGAAGGGCATTCTCGATCTCGAGCGCAAGCGCTACGCATCGGCCCTCGCGCACTACCGCCGCGCCGACCACGCATACTCGGGCTACTGGCTGATCGAAGAGCACATCGCCGAGGTGCTCGATCTCACCGGGAACACCAACGAGGCGATCGCGCTCTACGAGAAGATCATCCGGACGACTCACAACCCCGAGTACCTGAACGCCCTGGGCCGCATCCGCGAGCGGAGCGACCCGGCGGCCGCGCAGAAGCTCTATGCCGAAGCCGATCAGCGGAACGAACAGCGCTTCGCCCTGTATCCCGAGGCCGCCATCGGTCACCTCATCCGCGACGCTCTCGTCCGCCGCACCCCCCGTCCCGACCTCCTGGAGCTGGCCCAAAGGAACTGCGATCTCCGCCCGAACGGCGAGTCGAAGCTCCTGCTGGCACGCGCCTACCTCAAATCCGAGCGCCGCGCCGAAGCGAAAAGGCTCCTCGACGAGATCGCGGCGACACCGTGGACCACCCCGGAGCTCGTCGAGGTGCGGCGTCAGGTCCGCTGATCACCGCCGCGCCGCCTCGGCGAGGCCGTGCTCCCAGTTGCTGACCACCAGGGGATCAGGAGGTGGGCCCCGGCCTTCATTTCATCGACTTCTTGTCCCCTTGACCGTTCTCATGCCACTCGTCTGCGGCATCGACCTCGGCTCCTTCCGGACGCCCATCTCCTGGTGGCTCCGGAATCGTAAACGGGTCATCCGTCAGAGCTGACGGATCAGCGGTTAGAGCTGGCGGATGAGCGGTTGGAGCTGACGGGTCATCCGTCAGAGCTGGCGGATGAGCGGTTGGGGCTGACGCGTCATCCGTCAGAGCTGGCGGATCAGCGGTTGGAGCTGACGCGTCATCCGTCAGAGCTGGCGGATCAGCGGTTGGGGCTGACGGATACCGCGTCAGAGCTGACGGATGATCGGTCAGGGCTGGCGGGTCACGCGTCAGGGTTGACGGATGACCGGTTGGAATTGGTCCAGCGGGCGTAACTGGAATCTTACGTCCCGATTACGCTATCCTCGGACCATGGTGAACTTTGCGACAGCGAGGCAGGCCTGTCTCTTTTCGGAGCCGGGATACAATGCCGGCACGCCGAGGTTTCCGATGATGCCCAGCCCTCCCGACCTCGACCCGCAAGCACTGACCGGCACTCTGGCTGCGAGCCTGGCCGCCCAGCTTCGGCGGACGGCGGCGGGGCTCGGCTTCCGCGTCGCGCCGTCTCGATTGGCAGACGTGAGCTGGCGGCTTCTCGGCGGGCTGGGGCGATGGACCGCGCCGGAGGCGGGCGAATTCGAGAGTACTGTCGCGTTGCCATTCTCGGAGGAAAGCTTCGAGGCGCACGATTACCTGCATCTCGTGCCGGAGGAGATGCGGCGGGCTCTGGGGCAGGTGATCACACCGCAGCCGATCGCCCGCTACATTCTCCGCGCGGCTGGATATCGGGTCGGTGAGGAAATCCTGGAGCGAATCCTCTGCGATCCAGCTTGCGGCTCGGGAGTGTTCCTTGTCGAGGCGATCCGCACCTATCTCCAAGCTCTCCGGGAAGCACGGGTGCCCACGGCCGAATGGTACCCGCGCATCCTTTCGCGCTTCATTGGTCTCGACGTAGATCCCATCGCCTGCCTGTTTGCCCGTTTCAATCTGGGCCTGTTGCTGTCTCGTGCTCTCCTCTCCTGGATGCAGGCGCACCCCCGGCGCGTCCCGGGGGCGTTGCCGCTCTATCAGCGCGATACGCTGGAGACCCTGGCCGCTCAGATGGAGGGAGAACAAGACCGGATCACCCCGCCCTTGCTTGGAGCGTTCGACTTCGTCGTCGGCAACCCGCCCTACCGCAAGGTCAGTCCACTCTCAGCGTCCTTGAGGGAGGCGTTTCAAGATTCGCTCTATGGGCATCCGAACGCCTACGGGATGTTTCTGCATGCGGGGATTGACATGCTGCGTCCCGGCGGCCGGCTCGGGTTCATCGTCCCGCGGTCCATGCTGTCCGGTCTCTACTTCCAGAACCTCCGCCGGATGATCGAAACCAGGACGTCGATCGAAGAGCTTTCGCTGCTGGCGGAGAGGAAGAACGTCTTTCCCCAGGTCCTTCAGGGAACGATGGTCATCATTTTCCGGAAGACGGAGATTGGCGAGGGGCCTTCTGGCGATCACCCCGTGCGGACCGCGATCGTCCGGACCGCGGCGGAGCTGGGCAACGGCGGACCCGGCCATGTGACGTCCCGGGTGGCCCAGGTGGCGCGCCGGCTGAACGGCACGACGATCTGGTTCGTGTCGGATCAGGAACGGACCTATTCGCTGCTTGACAAAATTCTGGGAAAACACCCGCTCCTTGGGGACTCCGCCGTGGGCTGCCCGGCGAAGACCGGACCAGTTGTCTGGAACCGGGTCAAGCCTCACCTACGACCTCGCGGCGGCGATGGCACGCTCCCGTTGGTCTGGGCCACCGACGTCGGGCGTTTCCGTTTCGCGCTCGCTACGGCGGGAGACACCCGGCCGGCGTACCTGGAAGAAACGGAGAAGACCCGCGGTCTTGTGACGACGGGCGCAAGCGTCCTCATCCAGCGCGTCACGGCGGACGAGCAGGCCCATCGGATCGTTGCGAGTCTTTCCGGCCTTCCGGCTCGCCAGCGGTACTTCGTCGAGAACCACCTCAACCTACTGCAGCCGGTTTCGGCGGCGTATATTGATCTGCACTACTTATTGGGCATCGTGTCGTCCGATATCGTGGAGTTCCTCTTCCGCTCGATGAACGGCAACACCCAGGTCTCCGCCACCGAGCTGAATCTCCTCCCCGTCCCCCGCGGTCGTTTTGAGCCCGAGATCGCCCGGCTGACCGGGGATCTCGCGGACGCCCGGAGCCCTCAGCAGAGGGCGAGCCGCGAGGGAGAGCTGAATGAAAGAGTCGCCAGCGCGTATGGCCTGACGAGCCGGGATCTGACGTTCCTGCAGCGGATCCTGCGTGAAAATCCTGCTCTGAGGGATCTCCGGCGTGACGATTGAGGAGGTCAGGAAGCTGCTTCTGGATCTCGGATTCCCGCCGAGCTTCATCTCCGATCAAACAGCTCTCACGATCCTTGCCCTCGCCGATCGGAAGCCCCGGTCAGATCTCCTCCCAGGCCACTCCTGTTTGGCCGATGGCGCCCGCATCCACGACATCCTGGAGTTCGTCCGCACCGACTTCGGGAGACGCGTCGCGGAGAACACGCGGGAGTCTTATCGCAAGACATCCCTGAGGCCCTTGCTGGACGCCGGCTGGGTGATCCGCCACCGGCTCAGCACGAACGATCCGAACACCCACTACCGTCTGCACGGCGAGCTGGCCCAGCTCTTGGCGGCGGAGGAAGGCCCTGAAAGAGATCGCCTTGCCGCCAAGCTCCACATCGCCGGGAAAAAGATCCGCAGAAAAGAAGGTGAGGAGGGAGATGTTGTCGTCCGCCTCTCGGCGGATCGCCAAGTCTCGTTGAGCCCAGGTCGCCACAACGAGCTCGAGAGGTCTGTCGTCGAGATCTTGGCTCCCGCGATCTTGGCGCATCCATCGGTTGTATATCTTGGAGACACCACCGCCCGTGCGGGTCATCAGGATCGCGCCCTGCTGCGCCGGCTCAACCTTCCCATTGATGTCACAGAGGCGCTGCCCGACGTGGTGATCTGCAGTGTGGAGGACAATCGCCTGCTGGTCGTGGAGGTGGTGACATCGACCGGCCCGATCAATGAGACACGGCTTGAGCAGCTTCGGGTTCTCTGTCGAGGCCCTGCTCAGCTCGGCGTCGGCATCGAGCTCATCACAGCCTTCCCGGGCCGCAAGGAGTTACGGAAATTCATCGAAGAGATCGCCTGGGGCACCAGCGCCTGGATTGCCGACGAGCCCTGGAATCTCATCCACTTCGTGCCGCTCGATCGCCGCTGATCACCGCCGCCCTGCCAAATAATCCTCGCGCAGCAGGCTATACAGGAAATTGTCGATGCGCCGTCCGCGCAGCTTGAAGTAGCCGCGCAGGCGGCCTTCCTGGACGAAGTTGTTCTTTTCGAGGACGCGCTGGGAGCCGAAGTTCTCGACGGCGCAGCGGGCTTCGATGCGTTCCAGGAGGGTGTTGTGGAAGAGGTCGTCGAGGAGGATCTGCAGCGCCTCGGTCATCACGCCCCGGCTCTGGTAGTTGGTGGAGAGGGCGTAGCCGACCTCGGCGAGGCCGTGCTCCCAGTTGCTGACCACCAGGGTGACCCAGCCGGCCGATTGGTTGTCGGCCTGCACGATCCACTGGAACTTCTCGCCGCGTCCGCGGTAGAGGTCGGCGATGCGCTGGCTCGCGACGTCGGCGCGCAGTTGCGCGGTCGGCAGCTCGTTGAGCGGTTGGAAGCGGCGCACGCTCGGCTCCGCACGCCATTGGCGGAGCAGATCGGCGTCCCGCGGCACGGCGGGCCGCAGGGTCACTTCGAGAGGCATGACACGCTCCATGAACGCCATACCCCCACATTGTAGCCGGGGGGCGAAGGAGATCGGAGCCTATCGAAGTCGAGACATCTAGCCGCCGGCCGCCGCCGGACCCGGATTCCCCTCGGTCGTCTCGCGTCCCCGGCCGCGCAGACCGGCCAGGGTCGGCACCAGGGAGAGCGCCGCCATGTAGGCGTAGCCTTGGACGAAGAGGTAGAGGAACGGCACGGCCATCCACATCCCCCGCTTGACCGCGTAGAAGGTGCAGGCGGCGAAATAGACCGCCAGCCCCAACTCGATGAGCACCGAGGTGTTCCAGCCGGCGCGGTAGCGTTTGCCCAGCCAGTCCTCGCCCCTTTTCTCGATCTTGTACTTGGGCGTGCGATGGAACGTGCCGCCGCGCTGGAAGAGGCCGGAGAGGACGGCGCGCGCGTTGTTGACCGAGAGGCCGATGCCGACCCCCATCACGGTCGGCAGGTAGCGGATCTGCCGCCGCCAGCCGATTCCCGCCGCCGCCTGGCTGGCGAGATAGAAGATCAGCACCGACAGGGTGGCGCCGAAAAAGAGCGGCAGGTCGACGAGCAGCACCACGACGGTCGAGGCGCCGGTGCTGCGCAGCAGCATGGCGGGGAAGACGAGCAGCGCGAAGATGAACATCAGCCCGTAGCTGAGGTTGTTGGTCAGGTGCACGAACGCTTCCATCTTCACCCGCAGCGGCAGGCGCGAACGCAGAATGCGGCCGAGCAGCTTGCGGCCGGTCTGCACGGAGCCCTTGGCCCAGCGGTACTGCTGGCTCTTAAAGCCGTTGATGTCGACCGGCAACTCGGAGGGAACGGACAGATCGGGGAGATAGATGAACCGCCAGCCGGCGATCTGCGCGCGGTAGGAGAGGTCCAGGTCTTCGGTGAGCGTGTCATGCTCCCAGCCGCCGCCGCCGAGGATGGCCTCGCGCCGCCAGACGCCGGCGGTGCCGTTGAAGTTGAAGAAGCAGCCGCTGCGGTTGCGCGCGCTGTGCTCGATGAAGAAGTGGCCGTCGAGCAGGATGGCCTGGATGCGTGTCAGCAGCGAGTAGCCGCGGTTGATGTGCGCCCAGCTCCCCTGCACCATGCCGACGCCGGGATCGGAGAAGTAGGGGACGGCGGTTTTCAGGAACTCCTGCTGCGGCACGAAGTCGGCGTCGAAGACGGCGAGCAGGGAGCCGCGCGCCTGCGCCAGACCGGCGGACAGCGCTCCCGCCTTGAAGCCGGTGCGGTCGGTGCGGTGCAGATGGTGGATGTCGACGCCGCGGGCGCGCTGCTCGGCGACCACGCGGGCCACGATCTCGGTGGTCTCGTCGGTCGAGTCGTCGAGCACCTGGATCTCCAGCCGGCCCGCCGGGTAGTCGAGCCGGCAGACCGCCTCGATCAGACGCGGAGCGACGTACATCTCGTTGTAGAGTGGAAGCTGCACCGTGACCACGGGCCACTCCGCGGGATCGGCCGGCTGCACCGGCTTGCGCCCGCGGGTGCGCAGGTACAACACCACCAGAAGAAGACGGTGGACGCCGTAGAAGGCGAGCACCGTCAGGATGAGGTAGTAGAGTGCCAGCAGAGCCGGCGCCCACGAGAAGCCCGTCATCCGCGCCCCGATCCCGCGGCAGCCGTGGCAGCTTCACCTGGACCCTGGTCCAGGCGGCTCCGTTGCTCGCGGTCTGTCTCGGTCTCTTGCAAGTCTTTGACCTGGCTCATCATCCTGTCCTGACCCTGAGTCTCCTCGGCTTGGCTTTTCTCTGGCTCCCTGCCGCGGCCCGCCGGCTCGAGCCCGCCGCCTCGCAGAGTGCGATCCTGCTGTCCGCGTTGGTGTTGAGGTTGGCGCTGGTCCCGCTCCCGCTGACCCTGTCAGACGATGCGCTGCGCTACCTCTGGGATGGGCGAGTGACCATGGCCGGTTTTGATCCGTATACCCTACCACCGGCGGCCCCGGATCTCACTCCCCTCCGCGACGACGCCTGGCGACGGCTTCCCCATACCGAGATTCCCACGGTGTATCCGCCACTCGCCATGACGGCCTTCAGTATAGCGATTCGGCTCCCGTTTCCGCTCGTCGCCTGGAAAGGCATCGCCACGGCAGCCGATCTGGGCGGCTGCGCGCTCCTCCTGGCGCTCGCCACACGGCGCGGCATCGCTCCCGGACGGACGGTCTGGTACGCCTGGAACCCGTTGGTCTTCCTGGAGATCGGCGGCAACGGCCACGTCGACGCCCTGGGCGTCGCCGCGGTGATCGGCGCGGTGCTCTGCCTGACGCCGCGCCGTCCCGGCACCGGCGCCGATCCCCCGGACGTGTCGCCCGGCCGGGCCGCCGTGTGGGCCGCCGCCGGTGTGCTCGCCAAGCTGGCGCCGGCGGCCGTGATCCCCATGTGGAGCCGGCAGAGCGGCCGGCCGGGCCGCTTCCTCGCCGTCGCCGGGGGACTGGTGGCGGTGGCCTTCCTGCCGGTGGTGATCGCGGTGCGCGGCATTCCACCCGGATTGGTGCGTTACGGCGTGTCCTGGGAGTTCAACGGCCCGCTCTTCGAGCCGCTCTGGCGCCTGCTCGCCGCGGCGCGAGTCGCGCCGGCCCTGGCGCACGGTCTCGATGGCCTGAAACAGTTGACCGGAATCTGGACGGCGTGGAACTTCCTCTATCCTCTTCTCTATCCGCAGCTCCTCGCCAAGGCGCTGCTCGGGGTGGGAATGATCGCCATGACCGTTCTCTCGCTCGCCGAGCGCGATCCGGTCGCCGGCACCGGCCGGCTGTTCGGCGTGCTGCTGCTGCTCGCCGCGACGGTCTATCCCTGGTATCTGCTGTGGGTTCTTCCGTTTGCGGCGCTGACCCGGCACGCCGCCTGGCTGGCTCTCTCCGCCCTCATCCTGCTGTCGTATCTGCCGAAAATCGCCGGAGTGCCGCTCATGCCCTGGGTGTTCCTGGCGATCTGGGTGCCGTTCGGGATTCTGCTGCTGGCTTCTCAAGGATGGAAGGCTTGACCTCGTACCGTTTGATCGTCTCCTACCGCGGGGCCGCCTATGCCGGCTGGCAGCGGCAGGAGAAGGCGCTCACTGTACAGCAGGTGTTGGAAGAGGCGCTGGAGAAGCTCCTGCGCCAGCCGGTGCGGGTGCACGGCGCCGGCCGCACCGATGCCGGGGTGCATGCGCGCGGCCAGGCGGTGAGCTTCGAGCTGGCGGCGCCGTTCGCCGAGCGCGGCCTGGTGCACGGCACCAACCACCACCTGCCGGAGGACGTCCGCGTGCTGGCCGCCGCCGAGATGCCGGCCGGCTTCCATGCGCGCAAGCACGCCGCGGGCAAGGAGTACAGCTTCCGGCTGAGCCGCGCCGCGGTCCTCTCGCCGCTCGACGCGCCATTCACCGTGCGCGTGCCGGCGGACATCGATTCTGCCAGAATGGCACAGGCGAGCGATTTTCTGCCCGGGCGGCACGATTTCTCGGCGTTCGCACTGGCCGGCGGCTCGCACGGACAGCCGTTCCGCACCGTTCACTCCGCCACCTGGGAGGAGGCCGGCGAGGAGCTCCGTTTCCGCATCACAGGAGACGGTTTCCTGCGCGGCATGGTTCGTGCTTTGATGGGTACGCTCATCGAGGTCGGTCTGGGCAGACGGACGCCCGCCGATTTTGCCGGATTACTCGCCGGCCTGCTCGGTGGGCAAGCGCGCGCCGCGGCGGGTCCGACGGCTCCCCCCCACGGCCTGGTGCTCGAAAAGGTTCTCTACCCTCCGGCGTGGAATCCGTTGATCCCGCTCTTGATCTGAAGCACCGGCGGGGTTGTGGTACCTTAGGGAGGCGTTCGTCATGGCAGAATTTTCCCAGCTCGCTGAACCAGGCTCTCCCGAAGAGCTCCTCGTCCGCCGGATCGATCAGACCCGGCTGCCGCGCCATGTCGCCATCATCATGGACGGCAACGGCCGGTGGGCGAAGTCGCAGTCGCTGCCGCGCGTCGAGGGGCACCGCGCCGGCGTCGCCGCCGTGCGCGACACGGTCGAGGCCGGAGCGCGGCTGGGTCTCGAAGTGCTCACCCTGTATGCCTTCTCGGTGGAGAACTGGAAACGGCCGCGCTTCGAAGTGTGGACGTTGATGAACCTGCTCAAAGAGTACGTCCGCAAGGAACGCGAGGCGCTGGTCGAGAACGACATCCGTTTCAACGTGCTCGGGCGTTGGCGGGAGCTCGATCCGTCGGTGGTGCGCGAGATCGAGACGACGCTGGAAGCGACGAAAGACTGCCGGGGAATGAGCTTCAACATCGCGCTCAACTACTCCGGCCGCTGCGAGATCGTCGACGCCTGCCGCCGCATCGTCTCCGACTGGGCGGCCGGCAAGCGGGCCGACATCGACGAGGAGACGATCGGCCGCTACCTCTACACCTCGGGCCAAGCCGACCCCGACCTCCTCATCCGCACCTCCGGCGAGCTGCGGGTGAGCAACTTCCTGCTCTGGCAGATCGCCTACGCCGAGATCTGGGTGACGCAGACCTTGTGGCCCGACTTCCGGCGCAAGGACCTGTTCGACGCGGTCCTCGCGTTCCAGGGCAGGGAGCGGCGCTACGGCGGCGTGATCCAGCCGGACCGCGGCGATTTCTTCCACTCTGGTCAGGGTCAGCGCTAAGCGCTTCCTCGTCGCGGTCCCGATGCAGCGACTCATTACCGCCGCGATCGGGACGCCGCTGGCTCTCGCGGCCCTGTTCCTGCTGCCGCCCGCCGGGTGGTTCCTGGTCATTGCGGTGTTCATCGAGATCGCGGCCTGGGAGTACCTGATCATCGTGCGCCCGCGGGCGCCGCATGCGCCGCTCCGGGTGCTCCTGGTGGCGACGCCGCTCCTCGCGATCGCGCTCAGCGCGTCCGCCATGCCGGGCGTCTGGCCGCTCGCGCCGGAAGCGAGCCTGCTGATCGCGGCCACCCTGGTGCCGGTCGGCCTCGGCTCGCTGATCCTGCTGAGCCGCACACCGCTCGAAGAAGCGCTCCCGGCGCTCGGCGCCCTCGCCTTCGGCATCCCCTACTTCGCCGTCCCGATCGCCAGCCTGCATCTGCTCAAGCGCTCGGACCCCTGGCTGGTCTTCCTGCTGATGGCGATCGTCTGGCTGGGAGACAGCGCGGCGTTCTACGCCGGCTCGCAGTGGGGACGGCACAAGATGGCGCCGGTGGTCAGCCCGAAGAAGAGCTGGGAAGGATCAGCCGCGGGATTCCTCGTCAGCGTCGTGGCGGCGGCGGTATGGAGCTACTTCCGGCTCGGCCGGCTCGATCCGGCGCTGCTCGGCGTCGCCGCGGTCACCGCGATCGCCTCCCAGATCGGCGACCTCGTCGAATCGGTGATCAAGCGCGGCGCCGGGGTGAAGGACTCGGGGCACGTCCTCCCCGGGCACGGCGGCGTGTTCGACCGCATGGACGCCATGCTCTTCGCGGCACCGGTCCTGCTGCTCGGGCTCTGGCTGTTGCGGATCGACGGGATCCTCATTCCGCGGTGAGGGTCTGGCCCGCCCTGGTCCGCTCCGCCGTGGGCTTGGTCCAGATCCGTCCGTGCCTGGAAAAGGTCCGTCCGTGCCGAGGACACATTCGATCTGCCCCGCTGCAAGCTCAGTCTGCCCCGGGCCCAGTTCAATCCGCTCCGGGCCAAGTTCAATCTACCCCAGGCCACGTTCAATCCGCCTCGGGGCAAGTTCAATCTGCCTTGGGGCAAGTTCAATCCGGACGAGGGCAGGTTCAATGTGGACGAGGGCAGGTTCAATCCTGAGCAGGGCGGATTGAATCCTGAGCGGGGCATCTTCGCTCTGCAGAGGGCCTGATTCGAGGTTCAGACCAGGTTATTCCGTGACAGACCCTGAGCTGTTCCCGTCCCCCAGCGGAAGGAGATTATGCGGCGTTGACGGCAGCGTAGACTTTGCCCTTCTGGGTGAGCCAGGCCACATCGCCCCGGTCCGCATGCTCCTTGACCTCGCGCAGAAACTGAACCGTCTCCGATTCGTAGCACGGCTCGCTCGGATCATCCGGCGGGATGACCATCTCGACCTCGACCGCGACCACATATTTGTCGGCCTGAACCAGTCGGGTCCGTTTGATCCGCTTTCCTGGAATTCGCATGGCTAGCCTTGGTCAAAGAAGTGGGCGGTGACGAGCTTGGCAACACCACTCTGGCGCAGATAAGACCACACGACCTTGATGTCGGTGCCGTCGGGCAAGGTCTCGCGCACCTCGACGACGGGATTGGGGATTGCATCCGGCCGCTCGACCATCAACTTGCCGTCCGCCAACCCTGCGACCACCTGCCACTCCATGATACTACGCTCTTCCAACCGCTCGGCGGCGTGCTGGCCGACGACGTACTTTTCTTCCTCCACGAGCCGCCGAATGGTTTCGAAGAGTCGTCCCATCGCCGAGAGAAGATACCATGGTGCTCTCCAGCTTTCCGGAATGCTTGGGCGGCCTCAACCGCCGTGCTCGCGGATCTTCTCCCTGGCCTCTTCGATCTGCTTCATCAACACGAACCTGTGGTTGTCGTCGACCACGAAAGCTTCCCGCGATTCCAGGAACGCCAGCTTCTCCTTCCAGATCGCGAGCACTCCGTTCAGTGCGACTGGCGCCGTCGCACCCGGGAAGACGGGTGCCGAACCGGCGCTCGGGACAGTCTGAGGGGATCCGGGAAAGGCCGGCGCCGTGGCCGGTTTGCCAGGCCGGCCGTCCTTCACCGCGTCGAGGACGGCCTTCTTCGCCTCGTCCTGGGTCAGCCCGACCAGATCGGCGAAGATCAGCGACTTGAGAAGTCCCGTCGGCGAGCACGGCGCCACGCGGAGGGGGACCAGCTTGCGCTTGTCGCCACGCGGATCGTCCACAAAGGCCGCGGCCCACTCCGATTGCGTGTAGAGGGCCTGGAGATAATGATCCGACAGGACGGCGATCGTTTTGCGCGTCCCTTCGGTCGCCTCCTGCATCTTCAGAATGAAGTTGCCGCCGGGCTGGAAGTCCCAGTGCTGATAGACCACCTGATACCCGGCGTCTTCGAGCGTCCAGGCGATCCATTCGGCCCATGCCTTGTCGGCGCTGTTGAAGCTGACGAAGAAATCTTTCATCGCACTCTCCTTGGCAAGTTCCCTTTCCAGCCACACCACCTCTCGCTCGCGGCGCTTGTAGCCGGTCTGATCCACCAGCTCCCGCGCCCGCGCCAGATGCTGGCGCGCCTCGGGGAGAACCCTCTGGTCCCGGCAGAGGCGCGCCCATTCGAGGTGGGCGTCGCATTCGTTTAGTCTCATGCTCCCGCGCTCAGAGATTTCCAGGGACAAGTTGAGGTCCTCGGTTGCACCGGCGAAGTCCAAATGGACGCGCCGGAAAGTGGCTCGAAACAGGAGCCCGACAGAAACGAACTCCTCTTCCGCTGCTTGCCGTAGGTAGTCCAATGCACGGTCCAATTGCTTGGCGGCTTGCTCGAGGTCCTCTTCCCGGAGGCCAAGCGGTTGTTGAGGCGTCGTTTGTGCGAGGCCGAGGTATGCCCGGCCTTGTGTAAGGTGATCGAGGGCGAGGCTAAGCAGGGAATCCTTACTTTGCTCCGCCCATATCAGTGTTCGCTTCGCCCGCTCCAGCACTTCCCGACAAACCTGCCGGATCTGCTGGGCTATTTCTATTCGTGCGGCTGTCCCTGTGAGGAGGTCCAGTCCAGATCCATCCTCTGGTTCCGCTCGGCTCAGCAGCAAATCGCAATACTTAAAGCCTTGAAGCGCGTAAAGCAGAGGGTGTTCAGGATCGGCTTCCGCCTGCAGCACCTCGGCCTCGCGGAAGGCCGCCGTACTCTCCTCCCAGCTACCTGCCTGGTGCAGGACATCGGCCCAAGTCGTCTTCGCGCTGGAGAGATGGGCATTGCCGCCGCGGTTGGCCAACTCGACGCTCTTCTCGCCGAATCCCACGGCGCGCGGCACCTTTCCCAGATTCAGTGCCAACTCGCTGAGGTTGTTTGCGGCTAGTGCTGCCTTGTCCCACTTCTCAAGCTTGATGCGCATCTCCATACTGGTTTGCATCGGCTGGACCGCCTCCGCCAGACGGCCCAGAGCCCGCAGGTGGGAAGCCGCGACTTCCAGGACAAATGCCTGCCATGTCGGACTGAGGCGAACAGAGGGCAGGGACCAGGGGAGATCGAAAAAGCCCACCAGCGCCGTCAGCTCCGAGCCGAAGGCCCCGAGCTTCTTCGTACTGTAGGAGTCGTGCTCCCGCAATATCCGCCTCCAGTAGATCTCGTCCATCGCCTCCTGCTGCCGCCCGGCCCGACAGCCGTGGACGATGGCTGCATAGAGGGGCTGCATCGCTTCCAGAGTATCGGGGAGATCCGGTGTTACCTGGCAAAGGTGCTCATAGAGGCGCCGGTTACCTTCCTGCCAAGCGTCAGGGCGACCGCTCTCAAGCTCCTCCGCGAAGCAGGCACGCACCAAGGCATGGGCGTCGAGAGTGTCCGGCTCCCGCGGATCGGCCACCACCAGAAGGCCGAGATCTCGGAGGCTGGTGATCGCGGTTTGCCAGTCCTCCTCGGAAATGTGTACGAGGGACTCCGTGAGTCCGGGGATCGGCGGCTCGGCGCGGAGCGCTTTCAAGGACGCGGGCTCGGCCGGCCGGTCGAAGAGACCGAGGAGGCGGAGGATCGCTACCTCCGGGCCTTCTCCCAACCAGCGGGTGTAGGCCTCAATGACTCGAAAGGCGTACTCCCCTGCTCGGCGGAGATCGATCTCCTTCCGCTGCCGAATGTCGCCTTTGTGCGCCCTATGAAGATAGTTGCCGAGGAGGGTCAGCGTCAGGGCATGGCGGCCGAATTCTTCGACGGCGGCGCGCAGCTCGGTCTCACGGCCTCTCACCTGGAGCCGGCGCAACAGCTCGACGGCCGAATCAGGATCGAGCCCTTCCAGATCTATCTGGGGAGCCGTCTTGTCTTTGCCGTCGAGGTCTGCGAGCCGCTCGCGGGTGGTGACGACGCAGAGGCCCGGGTTCGCCACGGCCAAGCCCTTGAGGAGGGCGGTGAGGCCGGGGTCTTTGAGGCGGCCCGCGATCTCCACCCGGCCGGGCGGGTATTGCAGCGGCTCGACGCCGTCGAGGATCAGGAGGGTCCGCTCCTTCCTTATGAGAAGGGCGAGGCGCGCGCCGCGGTCGTGGGGGGAGCCGGCCTGTGGATCGGGGTCGCCGAAGACGCCGAGGGCGTAATGGATGAAGGGCTCGGCGGAGGTGGCCTGGTCTTTCGTCCCCTGGCTGTAGAACGACCAGCCGAGCACGCGCGCGGCGCCGCGCCAGTCGTCGGCAGCCATGCGGTCGAGCCACCGGGCGACCAGGGCCGACTTGCCGACGCCTCCGAAGGCGACGAGGGTGAAGACGTGGATGGCTGGATCTTCCCAGGCGGCATCGAGCCGGGCGATCTCGGTCTCCCGGCCGACGAAATGCGGACCGGGGACGGGCAGGCGGCCGAGGTCGAGGAGGGTGGGCGGGGTCATGGCGTGTTTGGGGATCTATGAAGATTGTAGCTCTTGGCTGGGAGC
>DATARD010000191.1:0-18579 GCA_036264355.1 Thermoanaerobaculia bacterium | reverse complement strand
CCTTCCGAAAAATCCCGAGACCCCCGGGGGGAAGCGCCCCCCAAACCGGCCAAAATGGCCTATGCGAAAGCGCTCCCCGCCGGAGATGGCTGCAAAACTAAGGGCCGCCGGGCTCTGAGCCGGGTAACTGCGGAATCGCTGGGGGGCGGGGTTTGAGGTGGTGTTGCCGCGGGGAACGGAGTAAAATATCGCCATGGCAGAACCTATGGTCCAACCCAGCATTTCCCTCGAAGAGTACCTGGACCTCGAACGGGCGGCCGAGCAGCGGCACGAGCTCATCGACGGTGAGATGTTCGCCATGTCCGGCGGCACCCGCGAGCACAGCCTCATCGCCGTCAACATCGGCAGCGAGCTTCGTGCCGCGCTCCGCTCCAGGCCATGCGAGGTCTTCAATTCCGACATGCGGATCCGCATCGAGGCGCTGAGCCGATATACCTATGCCGACGCGCTGGCCCTCTGCGGCCCTCCTCAGTTCCTGGACGAGAAGCGCGACACCCTGCTCAATCCGACCGCGGTCTTCGAGGTGCTCTCCGACTCCACCGAAAGCTACGACCGCGGCGAGAAGTTCGCCGGCTATCGCACGCTTCCCTCTCTTCAGGAGTACGTGCTGGTCTCCCAGAAACAGAAGCTCGTGGAGCATTTCCACCGCCAGGCGGACGGAAGCTGGCTTCTGCGCGTCAGCGGCGCTGGTGAGTCGGTCAATCTCCCGTCCCTCGGCTGCGAGTTGGCGGTCGACGAGATCTATTTCAAGGTCTTCGAGGCTCCCGCGTAGAGAAAGCGCCCCTCCCACCTACTCGAAATACCCCGCCACGTCGATCACCACGTGCACCGTGCCGGAACCGGACACGGATTGGAGAGCGAGAGAGCCGTCGGCGTTCATCAGGACGACGGCGTTGTTGGCGCGGATGACCCCGGGGACGAAGCTGAGCGTGCTGGCCAGCGGGATGCTCCCGGCGCCGGAATAGACGATGAGCTCGCCCGCTCCCGTCGGTGCGACCGCCGTGACGTTGACCGCCAGAGCCCGGGCGGTCGCGGGGATGCCGCAGGCGCCGCGCGCGGCGACGGTCCGCCGCACACCCGGCGTCAGGGCCGGGCCGTTCTGAGGCTGCCGGGTGTCGAAGAGCCGGCAGGGCGTCACGGTGAAAAAGTCCTGGAGGTCGCGGATGTAGGCGAAAGCGTCCTCCGCGCCGTTGCGGTCGCCGGCCACCAGATCCGTGGCCTGGCTCTGGAAGAGGACCACCCGGCCGTCGGCGCTGAGCGCCGTACAGACGTCGTCGCCGCTGCTGCCGCCGCTGGCGGTGACGGTCGGCGAGGAGAGACTCCGGCTGACCAACTCGATCCCGCCCGTGCCACGGTCGAGCAAGAAGGAGTCGATGACGCCGTTGTGGTCCGTGAGGCCTGGGGCCAGATCGGTGGCGGCGCTCTGCAGAGAGACGGTCAGGCCGTCGTCGCTGACTCTGTACACGCCGGTGAAGCCGTTGGCGGTGCTGCCGGGCGCTCCGCTCTTCGGGCTGAGCAGAGTGAGCGTGCCGGTGTCGCGGTCATACAGGAAGGCGTCATAGTCTCTGTTCGCGTCCACGACCCCGGCGGCCAGATCGGTGGCGGTGCTCGAGAAGGCGAGCCACCGCCCGTCGGGGCTGAGATGCGGGAACACCGATCCGCCGTTTGCCGTGTGCCCCTGGAGGACGGCCGAGAGGCTGACCAGGGTGTTGAGGCCGGTCGTGCGGTCCCAGAGGAAGACGTCTTCCATGCCATTGCTGTCAGCGGTGTTGGCCACGAGATCGGAGGAGGCGCTGACATGGGCGACCCACCGTCCGTCGAAGCTGATCTGCAGCGGCCAGGCGAAAGTGATGCCGGTGTCGCCCGCCTGGGTGAGGGATGCCGCCGCGTGGCTCACCAGGACGTTGGCGCCGGTGAGCCGGTCCCAGAGGAAGACATCCTGCCTGGCGTTGGTGTCGGCCTGGCCGGTCACAAGATCCGTGGCGGCGCTGTAGTACACGACGGAGTTGCCGTCGCCGCTCATCACGGCCCCGCCCGCTTGGCCGATGGCCAGGTCGTTCGGCGAAGCCGCCGTGTGATTGACGAGGGTGAAGGTCCCCGACTCGCGGTCGTAGAGAATGATGACGGCTATGTTGGTGAGATTCTCGGTGAAGACCATGTACCGGCCGTCGGCGCTGAGCGACGGCCCGAGACAAGACAGGCAGCCACTCTGAGTGGGCGACGACGCGCTGTGAGTGACGAGCGTCGTCGTCCCATTGAGCCGGTCGTAGAGGTAGATGTTTGTCAGGTTGGGGACGCCGGTGTAACCCGGAATGAGATCGGTGGCGAGGCTCGACCAGGCGATCCAGCGGGCATCGCGGCTGATGGCAGGCATGAAGGATCGGCCATTGCTGGCCGAGACGGGAGAGGCGGTGCTGTGACTCACCAGGGTGGTGGTCCCGGCGACGCGGTCGAAGAGGAAGATGTCGTCCGTCCCGTTGACGTCCGTCTGGCCTGCGACGAGAGTGGTCGCACGGCTCACGTAGACGGCGTAGCGACCGTCCGCGCTGAGGCTGGGTATGGAACCAGCGCCACCGCACGGCACATCGCCGGCCGGTGTGGCGGAGCCGGTTCCCGCCCTGTCTGGATCGAGGAGCTGGACATGGCCGGCCCGGGCTGGCCCGGCGGCGAGGAGGAGAAGGGAGAACAGAGCGGCCGAGGTCATTCTCATGACGGACCCTCCTGAACGTTTGTGGCGCAGCTCTCGTCACGACTCCAAAATGCTCCTAAAGCATATTCGCGTGACGGGCTCTCGTCAAGGAAGCTGCGGCCGGCCACCGAGAGCTACGACCGCGATGATAAGCTCGCCGGCTATCGCACGCTCCCCCTCGCTTCAGGGGTACGTGCTGGTCGCCCAGAAACAGAAGGTGCGCCGAACCTCGCTCACGACGCGCTCCGTTTCTGGATCTCGGCCATCTTGGTGAGCTGCGCCGGGGTGAGCAGGTTCTTGAGGTGGATGAGCAGCGTGAGCTGCGCGCGCTTGATCGTCCGCTCGAGGCCCATCACCTGATCGGCGGCGGCGAGGGATTTGCTCTCGTTGACCGGCCGCTCCTGGAGCAGGCGCTGCAGCCCTTCGGACGCCTCCTGCATGTTGAGCTGCGCGTCGAGGAACTGTCTCTGGGCCTGCACGACCTCGGTGCGGATCGCCTTGCGCTGTGCGTCGTCGAGCCCCAGCTCCTGGGCGTGGCCGAGCATGGCCTCGGGCGGATAGAGCAGGTGGGCGATGGGATCAGCGTTGCCTCCGGGCTCGCCGTCGGCATGGGCCGGTAAGCTCGCCAGGGCGATGACGGTGACCAGGAAGGCGAGGGCAAAGGGACGGAAAGAACGGATTTTCATCAGAGTCTCCTCAGGTCCGGGAAGGACGGGGTGGAGTTGAGCAACTCGTTGCCGGGGACGGCCAGAAGGAAATCGGTCGGGGCTTTCCAGGTCGAGAGCGCCGGCTCCGGAGCGACTCCGGGCCGCTCTCTCCAGACGGCCAGCAGAGTGAGCAGGAGGACGCCCGCGGCGCACGCTGCCAGCGCCAGCCTGCGGCGGCCTTGGCGCGCTCGAGCCGGCCGGTGGACGACACGCTCGTAGCTGGGAGAGGCGGCCTCATCCCGGCGCTCCCGCTCGGCGAAGAGCCGGCGCAGCTCCGTCTCGCGAGAGTCATCGTTCGGATTCATGCTCTTTCCTTCTCGTCGAGCAGCCGGCGAAGGCGCTCCTTGGCGCGGGTGTAGTGAACCCGCGCGCTGCCGATGGAAATCGACAGCGCGCTCGCGGCTTCCTCGATCGTCATCTCGTGTTGCAGCCGAAGCTCGATCACCTCGCGCTGGCGCCGGGGCAGGAGAGCCAGAGCGGCGTCGAGACCTTGCAAGCAGTCGCCGGAATCTTCCCCCGCGCCAGCCGGCTGCAAGGTACGCCCCCAGCGTTCCAGCCACAGCGTTTGCAGCACGCGGCGGCGCCGCTGCTCGGCGGCGGTACGGCAGATCACTCCGAAGAGAAAGGTCTTGAAGCTCGACTGTCCCGCGAACCGGGCCCTTCCTTCCAGCAGTTTGAGATAGCTCGCTTGCAGCACCTCTTCGGCCTCCTCCCGATCGCGCCGGCAACAGGAGAGCGCCCAACTGAAGCTGGCGGAGTGGAGCCGCTCGAGCTCCTCGGCAAGGGCCTGTCCGTTCATCGGGTCTGTCGCCCGGCTTCAGGGCGTTCCGTCTTCTGGGTGGAGGCGGGAGCTGTTTATATGACAGCGACTCAGAACGTCCAGAGCGTCCAGGCGATCACCGGGAAGATACAGGCCGCAAAGACCAGGAAATAGAGGATTCCAAGACCGAGGAGCTTCGAGAGAGTCCTCGACCAGGAGCCTCCGTACACGCGGCGGAGCGCGAGGGGGAGGTAGGCGAAGAGGCCGATCCAGAGAAGCAGGCCGAGCACCTGCGCGACCACCGAGGGCACCCAGGGACGGCCGAGAACGAACAACGCAGTCAGGTTCAGGAAGACGAATGCGTGATAGTGCAGAGCGAAGACGAGGTGGTCCAGGTAGTGCCAGCCCTGCCGGTCGAACAGAGACAGCAGAAGCGCGAACGCGGGCAGAAGCAGGAAGAAGAGCCGCGGCAGGTTGGTGATCACGGCACCGTGAACGCCTGTGGATTCGCTTTCGCCTTGACGCTCGCCGCTTGGAGCTCGCGGTCGAGAAACGGATAGTGCTCCGGCAGCGCAAAGGCCACGTGCGTGCCGCTGCCCGCCGGAACGGCGACCGGCTGGAAGCCACGATAGACGGCAACGCTCGTCTTGGGGAGGAGTGCCAGCAGGCCGAAGAAGATCAGCGCGGCGATCAGGTAGGTCTTGAGCGGAGAGACGAAGCGGATCCGGCGGCCTGCCAGGTAGTCTCGCGTCAGCGCGCCGGGCCGGGTCAGCAGCGGGCGCAGGGTCCGCAGGAGCCGGCTGTCGAAGCTGAAGAGCTCGCCCAGAAGCTCGGAAGCCAACTGCCCCAGGGTGGGATGAAGGGGAAGATCCTCCTGCCCGCAATGGTGGCAGAATTTGCCGACCAAAGCCTCGCCGCAGTTGCGACAGGAATGGTGCTCCGGAGTCTCCGGCGCGGGCTCGAGAGCTTCGGCCGGCCGCGGTGAGCGCATGAGCTCCATGCCCGGATTGTACCGCGCGATGGACCTGGAGTAATACTCCTCCGGCCGGCCGTCGTCTCTCACTCTGAAAGGAGACGTACCATGAAGACCAAGATTTCCGACCGCCGGCTGCAGCTCAACCGCGAAACCGTCCGCCAGATCGATTCCCGGGACCTCACCGTTGCCGTAGGTGGCTATGAGACCGTCGTCCGGCCCACGGACGGTTGCCCCAGCCCCACCTCCTAACCAGCCTGACGGTGGCCGCCCGTCGATTTCCGCAAGAAGATCGGCGGGCGGCTTTTCGTCTACAGCAGCTTGTCCGGCGTGATCGGCAGGTCGCGCACCCGCTTGCCGGTGGCGTGATAGACGGCGTTGGCGATGGCCGCTGCGACGCCGGTGATGCCGATCTCGCCGATGCCGCGGCAGCCGAGGGTGTTGATCACCGGATCGGGATGATCCAACAGCTCCACCTCGATCTCGGGGACGTCGGCGTTGACCGGGATCGCATAGTCCGCGAAGTTGTCGGTGACCGGCCTACCGGTCCGCGGATCGTAGGCGGTGTGCTCCAGGAGCGCCATGCCGATGCCCATGGTGACGCCGCCCAGGATCTGGCTGCGGCCGAGGCGGGTGTTGAGAATCCGCCCGCCGTCGATCACCGAAACCCATCGCGTCACCTGAACGCGCGGCAGCACCGGATCGATCTTCACCTCGCAGAGCTGCGCGCCGAAGGAGTGGATGGAGTACGCCTTGGTTTTCTCGTCCTCCGGCTTGACCGTGGCTTCCGCCTCGATCGACGACAGCTTGGATTGCGCCAGCAGATCCGTGAAGGAGTGCGACGGCACAGCGCTGCCGGTCACTCCCAGAAGCTTTTCCTTGAGCGCCGCGGCCGCCTGGAGGATCGCTTCGCTCACGCTCGCCGCGGTGTTGGAGCCACCCGAGACGGGCGCTTCCGGAAATTCGGTGTCGCCGAGCTCGAAGGTGATTTTTTCGATCGGCAGGCCGAGCGCGTCGGCCGCCACCTGGGTGAAGATGGTGTAGGAGCCCGTGCCGAGGTCCTGGGTGGCCGCCTGCACCAGCGCGCGCCCGTCGGACGACAGCTTGATCCGCGCCGACGCCGGCCGCCGGTTGCCTGGGTAGAGCGCGGTCGCCATGCCCCAGCCGACGAGCAGGTGGCCGTCTTTCATCGAGCGGGGCTCGTGGGAGCGTTTCTTCCAGCCGAATTTTTCGGCGCCGCGCTCGTAACACTCCTTGAGGTGTTTGCTCGACCAGGGCTTGCCCTCCGCCGGGTCTTTGTCCGCATAGTTGCGTAGCCGCAGCTCGATCGGGTCCATGGCGAGCGCCAGGGCCAGCTCGTCCATGGCGGATTCGAGCGCGAAGCTGCCCGGGCAGTCGCCGGGCGCCCGCATGGGGGTCGGCGGCGCGATGTTGACGCGCACCAGCTTGTGCGGCGTCGACACGTTCTCGCAGGCGTACAGGAGCTTGCTGGTGGTGATGCCGCACGGCTCGACGAATTCGGTGGTCGTCGAGGTGGGCTGGAGGGTCTCGTGGCGGAGCGCGGTGAGCTTGCCATCTTTCTGGGCGGCGAGGGTCATCGTCTGCTCGGTCGACGGGCGGTGGCCGACGGAGGTGAACATCTGCTGCCGGGTCAGGTTGAGCTGCACCGGCCGGCGGATCACCCGCGCCGCCATCGCCGCAAGGATCGTGTGCGGCCATTGGAAACCTTTACAGCCGAAACCGCCGCCGGTGAACGGGCAGAGCACGCGGACGTTTTCGGGCGGCACGCCGAACGCCTTGGCAAGGATGTACTTGGTCCCCACCACCGCCTGCGTCGCGTCCTCGACGGTCAGCTTGTCGCCGTCCCACACCGCGACGGTGGCCGAAGGCTCCATCGGGTTGTTGGTCTCGATCGGAATCGAGTACGTCTGCTGGACCTTCACCACCCCGGATGCCGCGGATGTCGCGAGCGCCGCGTCCACGTCGCCGCGGTGGTGTTGCAGATCGCGGCCCATCGACTTTTCCGGTGTGTAGGGCATCCCCTCCGCCGCGGTCAGCACCGGTTTCTCTTCCTGATAGCGCACCTTGACCAGGGAAGCGGCGTGGCGGGCCTGATCGAGCGTCGCGGCCACCACCAGCGCGACGTGCTGCCCGGCGTAATGGATCACGTCGTCCGAGAACGGCGGCCGGTCGTCGCCCAGCTTGCCGCTCTTGGTCGGCGGGCCTTTGTCGCCGGCCGGTTTGATCCCCAGCTTCGGCGCGTTCAGGTGCGTCAAAATCGTGATCACTCCGGGAGCGCGGCCGGCCGCCGCGGTGTCGATCGCGAGGATGCGCCCCTTGGCGATAGTGCTCTGCACGAGGACGGCGTGGGCGAGGCGGTCGTGCTGAAAATCCGCGGCATATTTCGCGGCGCCGGTGACCTTGCGCCGCCCGTCGACGCGTTCGATCGGTTGTCCGACGGCCGGGCTCATACTTTCATCTCCACGGCCGTGGAAAGAGCGCGGACGAGGGTCCGTTTCGCCAGCTCGATCTTGAATCCGTTGTGTTTCTGCGGACGCGCTCCGTGCAGAGCCGCGTCGGCCGCGGCGCGGAACGCCGCTTCGTCCGCCTTGGCGCCGGCGAGCGCCTGCTCCGCCTCGCGCGAGCGCCACGGCTTCGTGCCGACGCCCCCCAAAGCGACCCGCGCGGCGCGGATGCGCCCTCCCCTCCCCCCTTCGAGGTCGAGCGCGACGGCGGCCGAAGCGAGAGCGAACTCATAGCTCGCCCGGTCGCGCACCTTGAGATAGGTCGAGCGCGCCAGCCACTGCACCGCCGGCAGCTCGACGGCGGTGATCAGCTCGCCATGCTCCAGCACGGTCTCGCGCGCCGGATCGTCGCCATAGGAAACGTGGAAGTCGGCGAGCGGAATCGTCCGTTCCGCGCCGTTGCGGCGGCGGGTGTGGACCACCGCGTCGAGCGCGGCCATGGCGACCGGCATGTCGCCGGGAAAGGTTGCGATGCATTTGTCGCTCGTGCCGAGCACGGCGTGGATGCGGTTGTAGCCTTCGAGAGCCGCGCAGCCGGAGCCGGGCTGCCGCTTGTTGCACGGCGAGATCGCGTCGCGGAAGTAGTAGCAGCGGGTGCGTTGCATCAGGTTGCCGCCCACCGTCGCCATATTGCGGAGCTGCGGGCTGGCGCCCGACAGCAAGGCTTCCGACAGCACCGGGTAGCGCCGGCGGATCGTCGCATCGTTGGCGAGATCGCTGTTGCGCCCCAGGGCGCCGATGCGCACGCCGCCGCCCGGCAGGCTCTCGATTTTCGCGAGCGGCAGCGCGTTGATGTCGACCAGCCGATCTGGGGTCTCGACGTTCAAACGCAGCAGATCGACCAGGGTCGTCCCGCCAGCGAGGAACTTCGCGTGCGGATCTCCCGCCACGGAGTGGATCGCCTCGTCCGGCTGCGCGGCCTGATGGAAAGAAAAAGGATTCATGCGGATTTCCCTCCCCGCGCCTCGCGCACGGCTGCGACGATGTTCGGATAGGCGCCACAGCGGCAGAGATTGCCGCTCATGCATTCGCGGATCGCCGCGGGATCGTCCGGGCAGCCCTCGTGCAGCAGGCCGACCGCCGAGACGATCTGGCCCGGCGTGCAGAAGCCGCACTGGAACGCGTCATGTTTCACGAATGCCGCCTGCACCGGATGGAGCTGGTCGCCCTGGGCGAGCCCCTCGACCGTGGTCACCCGGCGGCCCGCCGCCATGGCGGCGAGGGTCAGACAGGAGAGCACGCGGCGGTCGTCGATCAGCACCGTGCAGGCGCCGCACTGGCCGTGGTCGCACCCCTTCTTCGTGCCGGTGAGCCCGATCTCCTCGCGCAGCGTGTCGAGCAGGCTGGCGCGCGGGTCGATCTGTAAATGTTGCTCCTGGCCGTTGACGTGCAGGGTGACCGGCATCGTGGATGCCGTGGTGCTGCGGGCAACCGCCGGGCCGGCGCCCTTGCCATGGGTCGCGACCTTGCCGGCAGCCCTCGCCGTGGCGGCGGCGAAGCGCACGGCCGGCAGCGCCGTCAGGGAGAGGCCAAGAAACACGCGGCGGTCCAATCCGCCCGGTCCGCGATCTTCCGTCCTGTCCAGAGGCGCGGGATCAAGCGCCGCCGGACCCTCCTCTTCAGGGTCTCTGGTGTCGTCTCGCTTCACGGATGCTCCCTTCCCGAAAGGACCCCGCCCGCGGCGGGGCGATCTGTCGCCGGTTCATGCAAAAAGGGTTCCCGGAGCAATCCGGATCGATCGGTCAGGCCGAGCCTGACTCCGGTCGAGTGAAGCCTGACTCGGGCCAGGTCGACGCAGACGACGGGGAGCGAGCCGCAGACCACAGGGAGCGAGCTTGTCTGCGAAGCTCCAACCGCAAGTTTTCGATAGCGGGCGCTCCAGCGGCCCGGCTACTGTCTCTTTACCCGGCCGGCGATCCGGTCATGGAGGCGCGGAGCGGCGGCCGGGCGAAGGAGAGAGTCATGTCACGTCAGGTTTTCTCGAAGATCTTCGCCACCTTCGCCCTCACGGGCTTCCTGCTCTCGGCTTCACCCGCTGATCTGTTCCGGTCTTGGCTCGGCAGTCTGTTCAAGACCGATACGGATCAGGGTCCCACGGTCGATCCGAACGGCGGCCACGGCAAGGCCGCCGCCGTCAAGACGGATTCCGATGAAGGACCGGGGATGTGCCCGCACGGCGGCAAGGGCTGAATCCGAACGATTGATCCATCGCCTCTCCGTCCCCTCACGGCTCGAGGTGGAGGCTCTCTCCTCCACCTCTCTTTTTACAGCTTGATCTTCTCAGCCAGCTCGCGCACCCGGCGGGCCGTCGCGGTTTTCCGCAGCGCCGAGGGGGCAATTCCGAAGGCTTGGCGGAAGGCGGCAGTGAAGTGGCTGTGGGAGGAGAAGCCGAGGTCGAGGGCGAGGTCGGTGAGGTCGGCGCCGGGTTGGGCCACGGCTTCGAGGGCGGTGCGCAAGCGGAGTTGGTTGCGGAAGACGTGCAGGGGGAAGCCGGTGCGGCGGCGGAAGAGGCGGGCGAGATGGAAGACCGAGCCGCCGGTCTGCTGTGCGATGTCGTCCAGGGTGAGCGGCTCGTGGAAGCGCCGGACGAGGAGATCTTCGGCCACGGCGACCTGATCGAACCGATCGACCGGATCGAGATGCCGCGGTGCGGGACGGCCTTTCGTTGCCTTCGCACCGGGGAGCTTCTGGGCTCGCACGGCGTTGGCAAGAACTCTTTCGATCAGGCGCAGCGCGGTTTCCTCGACGAACAGCGGGTCCACCGTCTCCGCTTCCCGGAGATGGCGCACGACGAGCCGTTGCAGCAGATAGGTGCGCGCATCGCTCGGCCCTTGAGCGAGCCGGAAGAGATCATCTTCACGGTCGGCGGCGGCCGGATCGGCGAGCCGCAGCGCCTCGCGCATCGCTCCCCGCTCGATGGAAAACCAATCGCAGACATCCCCTCCTGGCCCCAGCCGGTCGCGCACGTAGGTCTGGCCCCGGTTGTAAAACATCACGACGTTGGGGCTGGTGAGGAGCGGCTCGCCGCCGGTATGCTGAATGCGGACGCCGGAGATCGGAAGACGAAGCAGTCGAAACGGGCGGGGCCCGAGTCGTGGAACCGCGGCTCGGAGGGGTGGGCAGAGAAGCGGGAGACGGTGACTCGCGGGCTCTGATACAGGATGGTGTCGAAGGGGTCGATGTCCATCGCTGCGGCTCTCCTTGCGCTGTGTACGCTCGACCGCGACCGAAGTTTGCCCCGGATGTGGGTAAAACAGTCGAATCGCTATAGGCTAATGGGAAAAGGGGGAACGCATGAGGCCGATCACCGCCAGCGATTTGATGAATCCGCGGGTTCTCACGGTGTCCCGGGACCTGCGGGTGTCCGAGCTCGCCAACTTCCTGGTCGCCCACGACATCTCCGGCGCTCCGGTGGTCGACGGATCGGGCAAGCTGGTGGGGGTCGTGTCGCTCAACGACATCGCCGAGGTGCTCGCCGACGATGAGGAGGAGGACGGCGACCGCGGCACCGATTTCTTCGCGTCGGAGTGGGACGAGGGACTGAGCCGCGAGGAGATCGAAGAGCTGCCGCCGGACGCCGGCGAGCTCACGGTCGTCGACATCATGACGCCCGAGGTCTTCACGGTGGGCGAGGAGACCACGGTCTCCGAGATCGCCGGCACGATGATCGCGAGCCACGTGCACCGCCTGCTGGTGACCCGCGAGGACCGCGTGGTCGGCATCATCAGCACCTCCGACCTGCTCGGCCTCCTGGTCGAGGAGAAGGAGTAAAATCTGGGCCGCATCCCATGCGCCGCAATCATTCTGCTTTGGCACCGGCCCAGAGCGGCTTCACGCTCATCGAGGCGCTGCTCGCCGCCACGCTACTGACCCTGACGCTGCTCCTCGGAATGGCGCTCATCCTGCAGCAGCGGCGCATCGTGCGTCGGCTGGATGCGCAGCGGGCGGCGCTGCATGAGATGGAAGCCACGCTCGACTCCCTGCGGGCCGGCGCCCTCCCGCTGATGGAGCAGCGTCTCGATCCGCACAATGCGGGCGATCCCGCCGGTCTGACTCTGTGGCTCACGGTCGAGCCGGCGGGCTATCCTCCGGGCCTCTGGCTGGTGTCGTTGCGCGCCGCCTGGACGGTGCAGGGCGAGCTGAAATCGGACCGCGTCGACACGATGATCTGGAGGCCGCCGCCATGACCGCCAGGACCGCCAGGATCATCAGGAGCCGCCAGGCGGGTTTCACCCTACTCGAGCTGCTGGCCGCGCTGGTCCTGGTGGCGCTCGGGCTGGCGCTCGCCGCGCAGCTCCTGATGGAGACGTCGCAGATGCTGGTCGACGCGGCGGCCGAGCAGTCCGAGAGCGCCTTGCCGCTCGCCCGCGCCCGCCTGCGCGCCGACCTCAACGGCTGCCTGAACGCCGTGACCGTGCGCGATGAGGACGCGCAGCTCACCGAGCTCTGGCTGGTCGGCCATCCCACCGGCACGGTGCGTTACCGCAAAGCCGGCAGCGATCTGCTGCGCGATGTGTCAGAGGCCGGCGACGGCATCTGGAAGGGGCAGACGATCGCGCTCCGCAACGTCCGGAGCTGGAACGCGCTGCCGGCGCTGCCGGGCATGGTGCATCTGGAGATCCACGTCGAGCGCCGGGCGATCCGCCGTTCTCCCCTGCCGGCCGTGCCGGGAATCGGCGCTCCGGGACAGGAAGAGATCGTCGAAACGCTGATCATGGCGCCGCGCGGCGGCGGCTTCGGAGTCGGCTGGTGAGCCGGCATCACGGCAAGCGGCAGGAAGGCTACGCGCTCCTGGTGGCCCTGGTGGTGCTCCTGCTGGTGTCGATCGCTCTCGCGCTGCTCGCCGCCGGGCTGCAGATCCGCATGCGCCTGGTGCGCCAGGAGGCGCAGATCCTGCGCCTGATGGCCCTCTCCGACGCCGCGCTCGCCGAGACGCTGGCGAGCCTCAACTACGATGCTTCTTTCGACGGTCTCCCCGATCAGCCGTTCGGCGGCGGCCGCATTTCGAGCGCCGTGCGGCCGTTGGGGACCAATCGCTACGAAGTCCTCGCGGTGGCGCTCTACGCCGGCAAAGAGCGCGCGGTCGACGCCGAGGTGGTGCGGACACCGCTGGGCGTCGCGGTGGTGCGCTGGGAGCGGGCGCACCGGTAGCGCGGCGCCGGGTAGTGATAAAGTTGCCGCCGCCGAGACGACAGACCATGACCCTGAGCAAGATCCTCCTCGTCGACGACGAAGCCGACATCCGCCTGGTTGCCGAGATCAGCCTCTCGAACCTGGGCGGCTGGCAGGTGATCCAGGCCGCCTCCGGCCCGGAGGCCCTCGAGCTGGCCGCCCGCGAGCTGCCCGACCTGGTTCTCCTGGACGTCATGATGCCGGGGATGGACGGCCCGACGACCCTGCTGCGGCTGCGTGGTCTCGCGGGTGGCGAGGCGATTCCGGTCATCTTCATGACCGCCAAAGTGCAGCGGGCGGAGATCGACCGGCTGCTCAGCCTGGGAGTCCGCGGGCTCATTCCCAAGCCCTTTGATCCGATGACTCTGCCGCACGAGATCCGGCGAATTCTCGGCGCATAATGACTCGATGAAGACGCCGCCGATCCCGCGCGATGAGCCGCAGAGACTCGCGGCGCTCCGGCGCTATGAGCTGCTGGACACGCCGCCGGAAAAGGTCTATGACGACCTCACCCGGCTCGCCGCCCACGTCTGCCAGACGCCCATCGCCCTGATGTCGATGGTGGATGCCGAACGGCAGTGGTTCAAGTCGTGCTTCGGCCCGTTCCCCGCCGAGACCGACCGGTCGTGCTCCTTCTGCGGCCATGCGGTCTTTGCCGGCGAGCTCCTGATGGTCCCCGACGCCACCCGGGACGAACGGTTCATCGGCAACCCGCTGGTCACCGGCGAGCTCGAGATCCGCTTCTATGCCAGCACGCCGCTGGTGTCCTACGACGGCTACGCGCTGGGCACCCTGTGCGTTATGGATCGCCGGCCGCGGGAGCTCAGCCCGCAGCAGATCGAGATGCTGAGCGCCCTCGGCCGCCTGGCGATGAGCCAGATGGAGCTGCGCCTGCGGATCACCGAGCAGGCGCGCATCGAGAGGCAGCTCGCCGAGAGCGCCGAGCTGCGGCGGGCCATCCTCGACTCGGCCAACTACTCCATCATCTCCTGCCGGCCGGACGGCGTCATCCGCGCCATGAACGCGGCGGCCGAGCGCTGGCTCGGCTACCGTAGCGAGGACGTGGTGGGCAAGAAGACGCCCGAGATCTTCCACGACCGCTGCGAGCTCGAGCAGCGCGCCGCCGCGCTGACCAACGAGCTCGGACGGCCGGTCGCGGCCAGTTTTGCAACGCTGATCGCCAAGGTGGGCCTGGGGCTCACCGACGAGCGCGAATGGACCTATCTCACCGCCGCCGGCCGCCGCTTTCCAGTACAGCTCTCCACCACGGCGCTCTGCGACGCCGCGGGCCGGATCACCGGCTTCCTGTTCATCGCGAGCGACATCACCGAGCGCCAGCAGGTGGAGCTGGCCAAGAGCGAGTTCGTGAGCGTCGTCTCGCACGAGCTGCGCACCCCGCTGACCTCGATCCGCGGCTCGCTCGGGCTCATCGAGGGAGGCGCCGTCGGAGAGGTGCCGCCCAAGATGGTGCGCCTGATCGAGATCGCCCGCGCCAACACAGACCGCCTGGTCCGGCTGATCAACGACATTCTCGACCTGGCAAAGATCGAGTCGGGCAAGCTCGAGCTGCAGATGCTCCCCCTGGACCCGGCGGCCCTCGCGGCGGAGGCGGTCGCCGAGATCAAGGGCATGGCCGATCAGCTCCACGTGCGCCTCGCCTGGTCGTCCGATCCTTCCTGGATCGACCACCCTCCGCGCCTCCTCGGTGACCGCGACCGGCTCCTCCAGGTGCTCATCAACCTGCTGTCGAACGCGATCAAGGTCTCGCCGCCCGGGGGCGCCGTCGAGACCCGCGTCGAGTCGGCCGGCGGCGCCAGCGTCCGCATCTCGGTGCACGACGAGGGACCGGGCATTCCGCCGCACGAGCTGAGCCGCCTGTTCGGCAAGTTCCATCAGATCGACTCGTCCGACGCCCGCTCGCGCAGCGGCACCGGCCTCGGCCTCGCCATCAGCAAAGCCATCGTGGACGAGCACCGGGGGACGATCGGCATCGAGACCGAAGAGGGCAAAGGGAGCACGTTCTGGTTCGAGATCCCGCTCCCCCCGGACGAGTGGGCCCCCGCCGCAGACGACGCCGGGCTCGCCGCTCGGTGAGCTGACCTACTGGAAGTAGCCGTTGGTGTCGACGACGACCTGCGCGGAGCCGGACGCCAGGGTGGCGCGCAGGGCGAGGGTTCCGTTGCCATCCTGGGAGAGGGGGATGATGGCGTTGTTGCTGCGCGTCTGGCCGCTCGCGAAGTTGAGCAGGCTGGCGACCGGCGCCGTACTGCCGCCCGGCCAGGCGACCAGGTAGCCGGCCGCCGCCGGAGCGACCACCGTCACGTTCACCGACACCGCCGTGGCGGTCGACGGAACGCCGCAGTGGCCGGCGAGGTTGAACGTCCGCGCGACTCCCGCGTCCAGCGCCGGACCGCCGAGCGGGCCGGTGGCGTTGCGCGTGTCGAGCAGCCGGCAGGGCGTCAGGGTGTAGAAATCGGTCGCGGCGGGTGCCCGCACGTCGAGCACCGCCAGCGTCGCGGAACGGGCCGGCAGGATCAGCGTGAGGGCATCGCCGGCGAGATTGGCGGTGCCCGCCGCGGCGAGGCGATGGGTCGGATCGAACCGGTAGAGCGCGGCCGGCGTGCCCACCGCGGTGCCGCCGGGAAGCTGCAGATCCGCCTCACGGTCCACCGTGTCCTTGTTGAACAGCAGCACGAAGAGTCGCGAGCCCGCGCCGCGCACCGCGTAGGCGCCGACGGCGTCGATGTTGGCGCTCACCGCCCGCACGCTGTCGCCGCTCACCTGGCTGCCGGCGCCGTCGTAGTTGAGATAGAGGAGATAGGCGTCCTCCACCCGGCTGTTGTCGGCCGGCGCCAGCCAGCGGGCGGCGAGGTCGACGCCTTCGCGGCCGAAGATCGCCAGCGCCTCGGCGTGCGCCAGCGTGCTGCTCGGCCCGTTGTCGCCGCCCCAGTTGTATTCGGTGATCGCGAGCTTCATGCCGGGGAACCGGTTGGCGATCCACTGCCTGGCCCGCGGGATCAGATCGACCGTCTGGCCGATCCACGACTCGTCGACGTAGGTCGGGTCGTAGAGCCCCTTGAGCGAGCGCAGGCGCAGCGCCGAGGTCGCCGCCGACTCGTCGTCCGACAGCGAGACGTTGTCCGCCTGCGGATAGTAGTGAAAGTCGAGATAGTCGATCAGTTGCACGCCGTGCGCCGTCTGGTAGTCCTTCACCTGCTTGAGATACCAGTCGTAGATCGCGAGATTGCCGTGCGCCGCGGCGTCGGCGCCCGCCGAGCAGCCGTCCGCCGCCGAGAAGAAGTAGGCGCACCAGCCCCAGTCCGACGGCCCGAGGATGCGCACGTTGGGGTCCTGCGCCTTCATCGCCGCCGCGTAGGCCACCGTGCGCGACCACAGCTCGTCGTAGGTGAGCGGTGTCGGATGCACGTCACGGTGCGAGCTGTTCCACAGCGCCGGCTCGTTGTCGAGGGCGAAGAATTTGACGCCCCCCTGCCCCGCCGTGCCGGTGCGCGCCGCCATGTGCGCCAGCCAGCCGGTGACGAAGGTCGGGTCGATCTCCTTCGAGGTGTCGTGCGGATCGTTGCCGGTGATCGGTGTGCCGTTGGTGTGCAGGCCGTTGCCGGCATCCGGCTGGCACCACGGCGCATTGCCGCTCACCGTGCACTCGGTCTGCTGCTGCGCGCCGTATTTGGCGACCGAGAAGCCCCAGCGCCGGATGCGGTCCTTCGGCGTCCAGCCGATCGTCGGCACGGTCATCAACGGCTCGCCGCCGGAGGAGCGCACGTCGTCGATGAACACGTCCGCCGCCGAGCCGTTGGGCAGCGCCGCCGGGTTCGGATTGTTCTCCTCGATGTTGTAGAAGAACCAGTCGCTGGCGCGGTTCGAGATGTCGTCCTGCCAGGAGTAGCGGGTCGTCGCATTGCCACCCCAACGCCGCACCGGCCAGTGGAAGCGCGCCGCCTGCGCCGAGCTGCCGAAGTTCACGCCGTAGATCAGCGGGCTGACCGGATGGCGGTCGGCGGCCGGATCGATGGCGACCGCGACCGGAGTCGGCGGCGGAGGTGGCGTGGTGTTTTCAATCAGTTGAAAGTCGTCCACATAGACCGCGGACTGGTTGCCCCCGGTGCCGTCCTGGAGCCAGAAGCCATCGAACGTCCCGGAGGTGACGCCGAGGCTGGCGAACGGCACGTGCACCTTCGCCCACTGCCCGGCGGGCACCGCGCCGCCGCTGATGAACGGGCCGAGAGCGCTCCCCTTGTTGCCGATCGGCGAGCCGCCCACGGTGAGCGCGATGGTCAGGCTCTGGCCGCCCGACGGTCCGCCGTGGATCCAGAAGTCCACCGCCGACCAGGCCGCGGTGTCGATCCCCAGATCGCGGTGGAAGAAGAGCGCCTGCCAGGCGTCCGGCTCGAATGACGCCGCCGCCGTGCCGCTGTGGACGACGGCGGTCTGGCTCAGGTTGCGCGTCGCCCAGCTCCAGTCGGCGAAGCCGTTGCGGAGCTGATCGTCATAGACGGTGAGCGGCGCCCCCACGGCGACCAGCGGGACCAACGAGAGCACGAGGGCCAGGAGCCCTGTACGCGGTTTCACAAGAACGATCCTAACAAGAGATATGCAGAGAGATCAATGAGAGTCCGTCCTACAGACCTCTCAGACCGCGGTGACCGGAATCGGCTGTCCGCGGGTGATGATCACCGTGTGCTCGTACTGGGCGGCCCAACTGCCGCGCGGTGCGCTCAGCGTCCAGCCGTTGTCCATCTCCTGCACGAAGTCCGTGCGGTTGGAGAGGAACGGCTCGATGGTGATGACGAGGCCGTCCCACATCCGGCGGCGGTCGGTGGGCTCGTAGTAGCCGGCGATGAAGCGCGGCTCCTCGTGCAGCTCGCGGCCGACGCCGTGGCCGCCGAGGTTCTTGATCACCTTGAAGCCCTTCTGCTTCGCCACCTTCTGCACCGCCCGGCCGATCAGGTTGAGCGGCTGCCCGGCGACCGCCTGCGCCATGCCGTCGCGCAGGGCGAGCCGCGTCGCGTGGCAGAGGCGCAGCTTCTCCGCCGTCGCCGGCGGCGCGATGAACGTGCCGCCGGTGTCGGCCACGTAGCCGCCGAGCTCGGCGGAGACGTCGACGTTGACGAAGTCTCCCGGCGCGATGAGACGGTCGCCGGGCACGCCGTGCGCCACCTCCTCGTTGATGCTGATGCAGGTGGCGCCCGGGAAGTCGTAGGTCATCTGCGGCGCCGAGCGGGCGCCGTGCCGCTCCAGGAAGCGCGCGCCGATCTCGTCGAGCTCCCGGGTCGACATCCCCGGCCGCATCCGCTTGCCCATCTCCTGCAAGGTCAGGCCGACGATGCGGCCGACGCGCTGCAAGCCCTCGAAGTCCTTCTCCGTCTCGATCGTCATCCTGGCGGTCTCTCCCCGTCCGTGGTCTCTGCGCTGCCGGCGGTGCCCGCATGATAGCGCGTCCGTTATACTGCGCGTATGCGTCTCGTGACCCGTGGCGACCTCGATGGCCTGACCTGCGCCGTGCTCCTCACCCTCAACGAGGAGATCGACGGCATCTCGCTGATCCACCCCCAGGACATCACCGAGAACCGTGCCGACATCCGGCCGGGCGACATCATCGCCAACCTGCCCTACCACCCGGACTGCGACATGTGGTTCGACCACCACCTGCACACCGCGACGCCGCACGTCCCCATGGGCACCATCAAGGGTCGTTTCGCCGAGGCGCCCTCGGCGGCGCGGCTGGTCTACGA
>DATARD010000138.1:0-17774 GCA_036264355.1 Thermoanaerobaculia bacterium | reverse complement strand
CGCCGACGTCGAATTCAAGGACGGCAAGTACCGCGTCGCCTGCACCGACCGCGAGAAGTCGTTCGGCGAGGTCGCCTTCACCGCCTACGTGCCGCACAACTATCCGATCGAAACCACCGAGCCGGGGCTCGAAGACTCGGCCTTCTACGATCCCAAGAACTTCACCTTCCCAGCCGGCTGCCACTGCGTCGAGGTCGAGGTCGATCCGGAGACCGGCGTCGTCGAAGTGGTGGACGTCGCCATCGCCGACGACGTCGGCGTCGTGATCAATCCGATGATCGTCGACGGCCAGGCGCACGGCGGCCTGGCGCAAGGCATCGGCCAGGCGCTACTCGAAGAGGCCGTCTACGACGACCAGGGGCAGCTCGCCTCGGGCTCGTACATGAGCTACTGCATGCCGCGCGCCACCGACCTGCCGATGTTCAAGGTCGGCAACCACGTCACCGCCTGCACGCACAACCCGGTCGGCGTCAAGGGAGTCGGCGAGGTGGGAGCGATCGGCGTGCCGCCCGCGGTCATCAACGCTGTGATCGACGCCCTGGCGCCGCTCGGCGTCACCCACATCGACATGCCCGCGACGCCGGAGAAGGTCTGGCAGGCGATCCATGCCGCGAATGCCGCGAAGACGGCGCAGGGAGGTCACGCATGAAGAATTTCGCGTTCCATCGCCCGCAGTCGGTCTCCGACGCGCTCACCCTGTTGCGGGCGGACGATGCAGCCAAGCTCCTGGCGGGCGGCCAGAGTCTCCTGCCCGTCATGAAGCTCGACCTGGCCCAGCCCTCCGGGCTGGTGTCGCTCTCCGGCATCAAGGATCTCAAAGGCGTCCGCTCCGAAGGGAACGAGCTGGTGATCGGCGCCTTCACCACCCACGACGAAGTCGCGAGCTCGGCCGAGGTGAAGAAACGCATCCCCGGCCTCGCCGCTCTCGCCGCCGGCATCGGCGACGCGCAGATCCGCAACCGCGGCACGATCGGCGGCTCGATCGCCCACGCCGATCCGTCCGCCGACTACCCGTCCGCCGTGCTCGCCCTGGGAGCGACGATCGTCACCGACCGCCGCTCCATCGCGGCCGACGACTTCTTCACCGGCCTCTTCGCCTCGGCGCTGGCGCCGGACGAGATCATCACCGCCGTCCGCTTCCCCGTCCCGGAGCGCGCGGCCTACGCCAAGTTCCCCCATCCAGCCTCGAAGTACGCCGTGGTCGGCGTCTTCGTGGCAAAGACCGGAAATGGCGTCCGGGTCGCGGTGACGGGAGCCGGCGCGAAGGCGTTCCGCGTGCCGGCCATGGAGTCCGCCCTCCAGGCGAATTTCTCCGCCGACGCGCTCAACGGCATCAACGTCCCGGCCGCCGATCTGCGGTCGGACAACCAGGCAAGCGCCGAGTACCGCGCCCACCTCGTGACCGTGATGGCGCAGCGCGCCGTCCGCGCTCTGTAGCTCTTCTCCTGCCCGCCTCTCGTCACTGGAGAGGCGGGCGTTCACCTTCGCACTTCGTAACGAAGCTCCACCATGCCGTTCTTGTAGGCTTTGACCTCCGCCAGATGGAGGGCGATGTCCTTGTCGAGCTTGTCGAAGAATGGAATCCCTTCACCAATCAAGACTGGCGAGATCGAATAACGAACTTCGTCGGCCAGCCCGAGACGAAGGCATTCGGCGGAGAGGGCACTGCCTCCCACAAACCAGATGGAACGGAACGTGGGCCGCAGCCGCTCATTCACGAACTGAGCGAGATCGCCTGAGTAGAGCTCGACGGTATCCCGGGTCCGCGGCAGCTCGCGACGAGTGAGAACGAAGGTGGGTTTGTCGCCGTACGCCCACCCGAACCCCTTGGCCTCAAAATTCAATGCGGTCTCATAGGTTCGCGAGCCCATGACGTAGCAGTCGATCGTCTTGAGAAACGCCTCGACGAATCCTGGCTCCAGGGTCTCCCCGCCTACGAATTCGTCTGAGGTCTCGAGCCAGTCGACGCTCCCGTCCTTGCGAGCGATGAAGCCGTCGAGGCTCGCCACCATGTGGATCGTTACGCGAGAATCAGTGTCTGCCATAGTTTCGCCCTGTTGTCGATCGCAGTCAACTCCCGTCTCTTGCCGCTCATTTATATTTGGCCGCTATTTCCTCCCATGCCTTCTCTTGCTCTTGAGGATCGGAAATCCCGAAGGTCTTCTTGTAAAGTGCCAGAGGAATTCCTTTTTCGAGATAGAATGGACTGGCAGGTATCCAATGTACAATGTTGGGCAAGGGCAAATTGATTTTTTTCTCCGGAGCGTTTAGCTTCTCGGCGACTTTCTCTTTTTTGTCTGGCGAAGCATCTTTTATTGATGCGTTCACCAATGCAAACGACGGCGGTTGGTACCCTCCGTGCTCTGGCTCCGGTGGGTCCTCAAATGCCTTCGTCGCCTTATGTGTCGACAGAACCAGTTGAGCTTTCGTTTCCAGCGATTTTGCGGCAGCCACAGGGTCTTGCTTTAGATTTTGTGCCATATTCTTCACGATTTTTTTATAGCGCAGAAGCCAGCTTTCATATTTCCTCTTGTCGTCGTAGGATACTTTCTTCCAGTCGATAGTGTGGCGGGGGTCAAAATCAAAGAAATAGACGGTCGGCTTCTTTTGTTGAGCCCCGGTAATAACCATGTTTTTCAGTGTCATTTCTCCATTGTTCGTCAAATGCAGCTCCCGGTCGACATCGATGATTCCCTTCTCGAGCAATTGAAGGGCAAGGTTCTCCGTCTCTGCGAGAAGTTTTTCGCCGGCAGGGAGCAGTGTCTTCCAATCTGAATAGGTATCTTTCTGGTCGTACGCCTCTCGAATGAAATAATCTTCACCTCCTCCCAGGACCTTGTAAATGCCCGGAGATCCCATTAGCTTCAGATTCGCATCCCTATCGAGATGAGCTGTTCCTCCTTTCTTGAATACGACTCGCCGGGGTAATTCAGCGCTTGGAAGAACGTCGCCTAGCAATTCCCCTAAATATACATCATCAACTCCTTCCTTTATTCTCTCGAGTTTGTAAAACTCTTTTATATTATTTTCAGTCAAGGTCCGCTGGACTACACCGACGCCAAGCTCAGGTTGGACCGAGGAAGCGACTTGCCGCCGTTGGATATAAGTTTCCAGGAGATCATGGCGATCTGCCGCTTGCGGCGATAATCCGGCTCGCGCGGGCGATGTAGCGAAAGGACGCGGCTCGAAGAGTGGCCGGGATCGTTCGCGCCCCGAAGAAGACTTCGAGGAATCCTTAACCTGAGCTTTGGCTCTTAGAGTCATAACGCTCGTCCAAGGCTATAACGAAGTGGACGGCCTCGCAAAGCGATCCGCTCGCCAGATGAGTGGCTTCTGTCAAGGGAACCGGACGACGTCGTTCTCCAGCGGGATCTCGCCCGTGCGGTGCTCCTCCGGGCCGGCCGGCTTCCAGGGCTTGCCGGCGAGGATGTCGTCCGGCGAGGCGGCCTTGCCCTGGAGCCAGTAGTCGGCGAAGACATACGGCAGGCCTTCAGAGGCGATCGGCTGGTTGGCGTCCATCACATGGAAGTGCAGATGCGGTGCGTCGGAGTTGCCGGTGTTGCCGAGGAGGCCCAGCACCTGTCCGCGGTGCACCCTGTCGCCGGTCTTCACCCGCAGGCTGCCCGGCAGCACATGGGCGTAGAGTGCATAGAGGCCGTTGCCCAGATCGAGGACCACGAAGTTGCCGGCGATGGTGTCCAGGGTGACCGGCACCGTCCGCTCCGACTCCAGCGGGGTGTTGAGAGGAAGGCCGTCCTTCGTGGATGCGACCGTGCCGTCCGCCACCGCGAGGAGGTCCTGGCCGTAGCAGACCCAGCTCTCGTTCTTTTTGGCATCGCCGTGATACGGAAGGCCGTCCTCTCCGAGTTGGACCCAGTCGATGGCGAAGCGCTGCGCGATCCGCGGCCGGCCGTCGACGATGATCATCGCCCGCCGGTGGTCCGAAGTATTGGACGGTGCGTTGGCCGCCACCCACCGTCCGCCGCGCAACGGCGGTCCCAAAACGACTGGAGACGCAGTCCGCACCGCCACCTCGCCCCCATCCACACTCTTGTCGCCGGACTCGAAGTGGAACGTCAGACGGTGGCGCAGGGTTGCCGGCGCCGGCCCCTCCAGATCGATCCAGAGAAACGCCACCGCGCGCAGACCGGCGCCGATCTTCGTCTTGTCCGCCAGATTCTCCGGCGCCCCCGGCCGCGACAGGGCCGCCGCCAGATCCCCGCCGGCCAGATGCAGAAGCGGCGACTCATGCCCGTCGGCGGAGACGCCCAGGACATCGAGCGCGGTCAGCGTGTACTCCCGCGCCCTGGGGTCGAGATTGGTGACATGAAGCTCATACACCAGGCGAGCCTTGCCGCCGGCACGCACCGGCGCCGGAGGAACCGGCACGGTCATCTCGACCGGCAGCACCCGGTAGGGCTCAGGTGCCGCGGCGAGCGGAAAGACGGGGAGAAGAGACAGGAGGACCAGAAGAATTGGAGCGCGCATGGTTCCCCTACGAGAACGCGGAGGTCGATGTTTCGCGCCAGTGGCCCCAGGAAAAACAGCGAGCGAAGCTCCCTGGGACCGCTGGCGTCTCGCCGGCATTTGCTGCCCCGGAGCCTCAGGCCGGCGCCACGGGCGGCCGCCAAGGACCAAACGCAGGAAGGGCTGGCAGGCAGAAGAGCGTCGTCACGCGCCCCTGGACGACAGATGTTTCGACGCGAAGCACCCCCCGCGCATTGGCCGTCTGCGCGATCACCAGAACGCGGATCGGCCCCTCGGGCGCCGGAAGGCGTTCTCCGGGGTGGCCGGACCGCTCCCCGATACGCACGGTCACGGACGCGAACCGCTCGAGCGGCCCGACGTCGACGCAGATCCAACCGTTCATGCGAACTGAATCGACTCCGCCTCGTCGTTGTAGTCGTCGCCGATGTGCTTGCTCACCGCCAACACCGAGGAGTCGGGCTGTGCGAAGCTGTTGGACTCGGCCTCCCCTTGGTCGTGGAACGAGAAGCTGGTGAGCGCGGCCCACATCTGGTCGCCGGTGGTGAGCGTCACCTTGCCGTCGCTGTCGTCGAAGTCGTCCTCGTTGAAGATCTCGACGCTGGTGCCGCCAAGCCCGATCAGGATGGCGGAGCTGATCTCCTCGTCGGCGTCGTAGTCGCCATAGATATGCGACTCGAAAACGATGTCCTCCAGATCGCCGATCTTGTCGGCGGCGCGAAACTGGATGTCCGGCTGCGAAGGGACGGCGCTGAGCAGGTCGCTGAGACCGATCAGGAAGCCGGCCACGTGCGCGAACATCTGGAGCGACGAGAGCGCGGTCTGCAAGCCGGTGAGCACTGGCGAGAGCTGGTTGAATTCGCGGAACGGATAGCTGCCCGGTACCATGACGAAGGCGAAGCCGCCGTCGCCGCCGTCCTTCGGCGAGAAGTTGGAGTGCCGGAACGCGGCGAGCACGCGCGGCAGGCCGAGATCCGGGATGGTGACGGTCAAGGACAGCGGCGGCACGTCGACGCTTTCGGTGAAGGCGTGCAGAGTGACCTTGGCAACGATGGTGAGAGTCGACGTCCCCTCCTGGCCGAGCTCCTTGAACGTGGGGCCGAAAATGAGAGCGATCGCCGGCGAAGTCAGGCCGCCGGGTGCAAGGAAGTCGGTCCCCTCCACGAGGTCGACCCCGTTGCGCTGGACGGACCACGTCACGCTCAGCGAAACCGGCGCGTTGACCAGCACTGGGATGGCCCCGGCGATCTGGCCGAGGAGGCCGGGCACGCCGCTCAGCACGTCATCCTGGGTGATCGTGCTCGGCGCGAGCGGCGGGATGCCGGGCAGCGCCGCAGGAGACGCGGGCACCGGCGGCGGCAGTCCGGGCACCGAGACGCCTGGAAGAGTGCCGCCGACAGTGGTAATCGCGACGCCGACATCCATCGCCGGAGGGATGGCCCCCTTGAGCGGCGGCCCCTGCACCGGGACCTGCACGGCCGGGATCGGCATCCCTCCGATGACGTTGGCCGTCGAGCCAAGATAATCGGCGACCGACTGCGCGAACGTCTTCGTTGCATCGAGTGGCGCCGGCAGGGCGTCGCCGAACCGCACGCTCTTCGCCAGCCATGTCACCGACACGTCCCCCGAGGTGATCACCGGCACGCTCAGTTGCGAGAGGTCCGGCGAGACGACCCGGACGTGCACCACCTGCCCGGGGCTGATCTGAGCCCCACCGTCGCGAGCCACCGAAATCCCTTTCCCGATTGCATCGAGGAGCTCTTGCGTGAGTGTTTCGGCCATCGTCATCCTCCCGGAAGTCGCCGTCTCTTAAAACAGGCGCCAAATAGGTACCTGCCGTTTCAAGGAGAAGCGGGCTCCGCATTCAGCCTACGGAGTCCACGGCACCTCAAGGTCGTTCGGGCCGCGCGGATCGATTTCGTAGCGGGTCTCGAACTGGCTGCTGAAGCCTGTCACGCTGATGAGCTGGCCGAACTTCAGCTTGGTAGTGTCGATCCCGGTGCCTGTGTTGACGAAGATCTGCACCGGTCCGGAGCCGTCGTCGACCTGGAACTTGTAGCCGAACGGCAGATCGCTGGTCACCGCCTGGCTGATGATTCCCACCACCCGGACGATCCGCCCCTCGGTGATCTCGCCGACCGTGCTGGTATCGACCCACCGCGACGCCACCGCGGGACCGCCGTGATGGATCACCACGTCGGACGTCTTCGCCGGAGCGATGACGAGCAGGCCGGAAGCATCCTTCAGAATGCCGGTGACCCGGGCCTGCGCCCGCGGGGCGACATGCAGATCGGTCTGCAAGCTGATGAAGATGCCGGCCTTGTCGTCGTCCTGGAGGCCGAAGCCCTGGTCGAAGAAGCTCGAATTGAACACGCCGGACGGTGTGGACACCGAGCCGGAGACGGTGACCTCGGTGCCCAGCGGCAGTGTGCGGGCCTGGGCGATGGTGACGACCCGGGGCTTGGCCTGCGCGGCGGCGGCGAGAGCCAGAAACAGCACTGTCGTGGACAGACGTCGAAGCTGGGAACGGAAACGCGACATGGACACCTCCTTGAAGTGATTCGAAGCGGATTGCACCTGCCTGAGCAGCGGCATACGATAGCGACTCGCGGAAAGCTCCATGCAAGAATCCAACCCGACAAACCCCTCCGACAGCCCGCCGCCTGTGCCGCGGACCGTCGAAGAGACCCGCCGCCTCCTCGCCTCGGGCCGTTACGTTGCCGATGCGAGCCTGTCGACCGCAGTCTATCTGTCGCTCAAGCTGGGCCGGCCGCTTCTCCTCGAAGGCGAGGCCGGCGTCGGCAAGACCGAAGTGGCCAAGGTCCTCGCCCAGACGCTCGGCCGCCGGCTCATCCGCCTCCAGTGCTACGAAGGGCTGGATGCCTCGGCCGCGCTCTACGAGTGGAACTATCCGCGCCAGATGCTGGAGATCCGCCTGGCGGAGCTGGGCGGCGCCGCCGGCTCTGAAGGACGGGACCGCGTGGCGCACGACATCTTCGACGAGCGCTTCCTTCTCAAGCGACCGCTCCTCCTGGCGCTCGAGCCGGCTGAGGCCGGTCCGCCGGTGCTGCTGATCGACGAGCTGGACCGCACCGACGAGCCGTTCGAGGCATTCCTCCTGGAGATTCTATCCGACTTCCAGATCAGCATTCCGGAGATGGGACCGGACAAAGGGACCATCCGCGCGCCGTCGCCGCCCATCGTCGTGCTCACCTCCAACCGCACCCGCGAGATCCACGACGCGCTCAAACGGCGCTGCCTCTACCACTGGATCGGCTATCCGGACGCGGAACGCGAGCTCGAAGTCCTCCGCCTGCGCGCGCCCGACCTTTCCGCCGCGCTCGGCGAGCAGATCGTGCGCTTCGTCCAGAAGCTCCGCGCCTCCGATCTGTTCAAGCTGCCCGGCGTCGCCGAAACGATCGACTGGGCGCAAGCGATTCTCGCGCTCGACAAAGTCGCTCTCGACCCCGACACCGTGAATTCGACTCTCGGCGTGCTGCTCAAATATCAGGACGACATCGAAAAGACGGCGGGCGGAGCGGTGCAGGAGATCCTGCGCGAGATCGGCGCCGCGGAGTCACCTGCGCCGTGATGTCCTCTATGACGGCGGCGCTCCAACCCCAGATCTCCTCCAAGCTGGCCGAAAACGTCGTCCACTTCACCCGCCTCCTGCGCGGCGCCGGTCTCCGTCTCGGTCCCGCGAGCGCCTTGGACGCACTCGCCGCCGCGAACGCCGTCAACGTGCTGGAGCGCGACGAGCTTTACTGGGCGCTCCACGCCGTCCTGGTCCGCCGGCCGGAAGATTTCGAGCTGTTCGATCAAGCCTTCCGCCTCTTCTGGCGCGACCCGTTCGGTCCCGCCTCCGCGCTCGCCCTGCTGCTGCCGCACGTCCGCGTCCCGAAAAAGCCCTCGACCTCGCGGCGCATCGCCGAAGCCTGGAAGCGGCCGTCCGACACCGGTCCGCCCATCCCCGAGCGCCACGAAGTCGACTCGGTTCTGACCTTCTCCGCCGACGAAGTCCTCCGCGCCCGCGACTTCGAGCAGATGAGCGCCGCCGACCTCGCCCGCGCCAAAAAGATCGTCGCCCGCATGGCCGTCTCCTTGCGGCCGGTCCGGACGAGACGATTCGCGCCCGATCCGCACGGCACCCACATCGACCTCGCGCGCACCGTCCGCGACAGCCGCAAGACCTTCGGCGATCTCGCGCCGCTCCGTTTCCGTTCGCGCCTCCTCCAGCCGCCGCCGCTCGTCGTCCTCTGCGACATCTCGGGCTCCATGGGCCGCTACTCGGAGATGCTGCTCCACTTCCTGCACGCTCTTCTCGGAGTGAGAGAGCGCGTCCACGCCTTCCTCTTCGGAACGCGGCTCACCAACGTCACCCGCATCCTCCGCCGCCGTGACGTCGACGAAGCGCTCACGCGCTGTGGCCAGGAAGTGCTGGACTGGGCGGGAGGCACCCGCCTCCGCGCCAGCCTGCACGACTTCAACCGCCAATGGTCACGGCGAGTCCTCGGTCACGGAGCCGTCGTCCTCCTCGTCACCGACGGCCTCGACCGAGATCCCGATCCCGGCCTCGCCGCCGAAGCCGACCGCCTCCACCGCTCCTGCCGCCGTCTGATCTGGCTCAACCCCCTCCTCCGCTGGGAAGGTTTCGAGCCGAAGGCACAAGGCATCCGGGCGCTGCTGCCCAATGTCGATGAGCACCGCCCGGTGCACAATCTGGACAGTCTGGAGGCGCTGGGGCGGGCGCTGGGAGAACAACAACGTGAATGCGGTCTTGAGCGTTAGTTCACACTACGAACCGTTGCCAGAGGCTCGACCCGGAGGCAAGGACATAAAAGACACAAAGGACACAAAGGACATCAAGGACAATGCGAGGAGATCGAGTCTTTGTCTTTGGGTCCTTGCAGTCTTTTACGTCCTTGTCTTTCCTAGCTCTCCCATGCTCTGAACACCGCGCAGGTGTTGTGCCCCCCGAAGCCGAAGGCGTTGCTCAGGGCGACGCGGATGGGGCGGTGGACGGGGGCGTTGGCGGCGATGTTGAGGTTGCATTGCGGATCGGGCTCTTCGAGGTTGATGGTCGGCGGCACGACTCCGTGCCGGATGGCGAGGATCGAGGCGATGGCCTCGACGGCTCCGGCGGCTCCGAGGAGATGGCCGGTCATGCTCTTCGTCGAGGTGGCGGTGAGGCGATCGGCGTGGGCGCCGAAGAAGGCGCGGACGGCGTGGCACTCCGACTCGTCGCCGAGCGGGGTCGAGGTGGCGTGCATGTTGATCGTGTCCACCTCTTCACGATCGAGGCCGGTCTGGCGGAAGGCGGCTTCCATGGCGAGGCGTGCTCCCAGACCTTCCGGATGCGGCGCGGTGATGTGGTAGGCGTCCGCTGAGGCTCCCACGGCGAGCACCTCCGCGTAGATGCGCGCGCCACGGGCTTCGGCGTGCTCGGCGGCTTCGAGGATCAGCGCTCCGGCGCCATCGCCGAGCACGAAGCCGTCGCGCCCGAGATCGAAGGGACGGCTGGCGCGCTGCGGCTCGTCGTTGCGCGTCGACAGAGCTTTCATCGCCATGAAGCCGCCGATGCCGAGCTCGCTCACTCCCGCCTCGCTGCCGCCGCAGAGCATCATGTCCGCCTGGCCGCTGCGGATCAGCGACAGGCCGTCCGCCAGGCTGTGGTTGCCGGTGGCGCAGGCCGAGACCACGCAGTAGTTCGGACCGCGGAAGACGTAGCGGATCGACAGGATGCCGCTCGCCATGTCGGGGATGATCATCGGGATGAAGAACGGCGAGAGGCGGCGCACGCCTTTGAGCACCAGCTCGCGGACCTGGTCGTGCATGGTCTGGAAGCCGCCGATGCCGGAGCCGAAGACGATGCCGATGCGGTCGCGCTCCGCTTCGGAGAGCGCCTCCGGTTGCAGCCCGGCGTCGCGCACCGCCTCGTCCGCCGCCGCGACGGCGTAGTGGCAGAACGGGTCGAGGTGGCGCGCCTTCTTGCGGTCAAAATAGGCGAGGGGGTCGAACCCCTTGAGCTCACAGGCGAAACGGGTGGTCAAGCCGGTAGGGTCGAAGCGCTGGATCGGCGCCGCGCCGCTCTCGCCGCGCAGCATCGCCTGCCAGAAGCTCTCCACGGAGAGGCCGAGCGGTGTCACCGCGCCCATGCCGGTCACCACCACCCGCCTCTGCTGGTCGTCTTTCATCGGCGTTCCTTCCCGCCCTCGGGGCGCAAGATCATGCACGTCGTGGTGGAGTGGGCGTACAGCTTGCCGTCGAGATCCTTCAACTCGGCCTTGGCGGTGGCGACCCGCCGTCCCAGGTGGATCACCTCGCCGATGGCGCGCACGCGGCCGGTCTTGATCGTCACGCCGCGGACGAAATTCACGTTGAGGTCCAGCGTCGTGTACCCCTCGCCGACCGGCAACTTGGTATGCACCGCGCAGGCCATGACGGTGTCCAGGAGCGTGGTGAGCACGCCGCCGTGCACGGCGCCCAAGGGGTTGTAATGATACTCGGCCGGCTCGAAGCTCATCACGACTCGGCCGTCGCCGAAGCTCTCGCCTTGAAATCCGAGGAGCTGGTGGATCGGCGGCCACGGCAGCGTGCCCTGGGCGATCGAGTCCAGGAGCTCGTATCCGGAGAGCCCGGTCCCCTGGGTCTGATAGACGGCGGGGTCGTCCCAGGTCACGGTGCGGATGCGTGGGCTCTGCGGCTCGGCGGCTGGGGTCGGGTGCTCGGCCATGGCGTCCTCCTCAGGAACGGAGGGGAGTATCTCGCGCGGCGGGCCTCCCCGTCGAGATCGGCCGAGATCGGAGCTGGTATGGATTTCGCTTGTCCTGGTTCTTCCGAAGGGGACCGGGGCCTCACTCCGGCCAATACAACGATGAATCGACGTGCCGGAGACCGGCTGCCTCGCCTCCTGATCCTGGGTTCCATCCTCCTGCTTGCCGCTGGCGCCGCACGGGCCGCCGTGGTCGGACCTGCTGTCTACAAGGTCCTTGAGAAGTCGCCCCAGGTGCGGGTCGTGGTGAGCTACGATCCCGGTGTGCCGTTCGACTTCTCGACCCCGGCGGCGAAGGCGATCTTCGATGCCGCGGTGAATCTGATCGACAACGACATCCTCGGGCGGTTCCTGCCCGGCGAGTTCTCCCTGCTGCGCCGCTTCGTCTCCGTCAATTCATTGGCCGGCACGATCAACATGGCGGGCCTTCTCCGCTTGCAGAACGACCCGCGCGTTTTGCGGATCGACGTCGACAAGGGCGGCCAGGCTCATCTCGTCGAGGCGCGCGCGCTGGCCAGGATCGATCCGGTGCTGAGCGTGGGATTCACCGGTCGCGGGGTGACCGTGGCCATCCTCGACAGCGGCCTGGACGAGCAGCATCCCGACCTGATGAACGACATCGCCGGCGAGCAGTGCTTCTGTAGCGGCAACGGCGGCTGCTGTCCGAACAAACAGACCAGCCAGAGCGGTCCCGGCGCCGCGGAAGACGACAACGGCCATGGCACCAACGTCGCGGGCATCGTCACCTCGGACGGCACCGTCGCACCGCGCGGCGCCGCTCCGGACGCCAAGGTCGTGGCGGTCAAGGTGCTCGCGTCGGACAACAGTTTCTGCTGCTCGTCGGACATCGTCGCCGGGCTGGACTGGATCCTCAACAACCGGCCGGACGTCAACATTGTCAACATGAGCCTGGGAACGTCGGACCTGTTCAGCGGTCCGTGTGACAGCTCGACCTCCTACACTTCTTCATATGCCACCGCGATCAACGCTCTGCGGCAGCGCGGCACGCTGGTCTTCGCGTCGGCGGGGAACAACCAGGCGGCGCGGGCGATGGCGGCGCCGGCCTGCGTCGCCAACGTGGTGTCCGTCGGGGCGGTCTACGATTCGAATATCGGTCCCGAGACCTTCGGGAGCGTCTGTACGGACCAGACGACCCAGGCGGATCAGGTGACCTGCTTCTCCAACAGCGACACCCAGACGGACCTTTTCGCGCCGGGCGCCATCACCACCTCCACCGGCCTCGGCGGCGGCGTGTCGAGCTATCTCGGCACCTCGCAGGCGTCTCCCCTGGTGGCGGCGTGCGCCGCCGACATCCTCCAGGCCTATCCAGGCACCTCGCCGGATGCTCTGGAGGCGGCGCTCAGGAAATCTCCCACCTGGGTGACCGATCCCAAGGATGGCTTGAGCTTTCCACGCCTGGACTGCCAGGCCGCGCTGAGCGCCGCGGGGCCGAACCTGAGCTACTACACGGTGACGCCGTGCCGGCTCATCGACACGCGCAATGCCAACGGACCGTTCGGGGGGCCGGCTTTCGGCACCACGGCACGGGCGTTTCAGATCGCCGGCAACTGCGGCTTGCCGTCGACCGCCAAGGCGATCCTGGTCAACATCGCGGCCATCAACGCGCCGGCCGGCGGGGAGGTGGTGCTCTACGCGGGCAACATGAGTCTCGCGCCGGCCACCAAGGCGATCAGCTTCAACGCGGGACAGGTCCTGTCGAACAACGCCGTCGTCGGCCTGGCGACCGATGGCAGCGGCACCATGAACGCCTTGGCGCGTTTCCCGAACGGCAGCAACCAGGTCAACGTCGCGATCGACGTCTACGGGTATTTCGACACGCCGTGAATTCCGGGTCCATGGCGATACGATAGCCGCCATGGCCGCGCAACGTGCTCCGGAGCTCGACGCCGAGATCGCCAGTCTCTATTCCCTGCCCCTGGCCGAATTCACGCCGGCTCGCAATGCCCTGTCGGCGCGTCTGCGCCGGGAGGGCGACCGCGAAGCCTCCGAACGGGTGAAGGGGCTCGCCAAGCCGACCGCTTCCGCGTGGGCGGTCAATGTGCTGTTCCGCGACGAGAAGGACAAGATGGAGGCCCTCCTCGCCGCCGGCGCCGCGGCTCGCCGCGCGCTCGGCGAGTCGCTCGAGCAGGGAGCCGCGGAATCGCTGCGTCAGGCCATTCAGGACGAGCGGAAGCACCGTGACGCCCTCCGCCGCCGCGCCGAGGCCGTGCTGACCAAGGCGGGCGGCGCGCCGGGGCGCGCGAGTCGTGCGATCGTCGACCGCGTCGGGGTGAATCTCGAGGCCCTGGCTCTCAACCCCGAGGCGGCCGAGGCGGCGGAGCGCCGCTGGCTCGACCAGGATCTCGATCCGCCTGGCTTCGAAGTCATGGCCGGCCTTCAGCTTGGCGCCCGTCCGGAGCGCCGGGGTCTGCATCTCGTCCCTTCTCCCACGGAGAAAGAAGAGAAAGGAAAGACGCCGCACGCGGAGGATCGAGAGCAGCGGGCAGAGCGGGAACGCCGGGAGCGCGAGCAGGCAAAGCTCCAGGAGCGGATCGCCCGCGCCGAGGAGAAGGTGGCGCACCTCGAATCCGAGGTCGAGTCTCTGTCCAAGGAAGCCGGCCGGGCGGAGAAGAGCGCCGCCGAAGCGGAGCGGGCCGCCGGAGAGGCCCGCCGCCGCGCCGAGACGGCCCGGCAGGCGGCCGACCGCGCCGCCGAGCGCCTCCAGCGCGCCGAGGCGGACCTGGCGGCGTTGCAGTAGTGCTACTTCCCCCCTCTCCCGGTGGATGGGAGGGCGATGGGAGAGGGGGCCAGGGGAGTGAGGGCTATCGCTTCAGATTCGGCGGATCGATGTCGCGGGCCAGGGAGCCGCCCGGCGAGATCCCGTGCTTGGCGATCTCGTTCGCGGTGTAGGCGGCCATCACACTGTGATTCCGGCCGTAGGCGAAGTAGATCACCAGGCCGATGGCCAGCCAGACGAAGAGCCGCAACCAGTTGTCCCCCGGCAGCGAGAACATCAGCAATAGGCAGGAGAGGATGCCGAGGATGGGGACGATCGGCACCCACGGGCAGCGGAACGGGCGCTCGGCGTCGGGGTACTTCTTGCGCATGATGAGCACCGCGGCGCACACGATGACGAAGGCGAACAGCGTGCCGATGTTGGTCAGGTGGAGGAGGAAGCCGAGCGGCAGGAAGCCGGTGAGGATGCAGACGAAGACGCCGATCAGGATCGTCGACCGCCAGGGGGTGCGGAACTTCGGGTGGACGTCGCCGAAGAAGCTCTTGGGCACCAGACCGTCGCGCGCCATGGCCAGGAACACGCGGGGGCCGGAGAGCATCATGACCAGGAGCACCGAGGTGATGCCGGCCACGCCGGCGATGGCGATGATGACTTCGGCGATGCCGAGACCCTTCTGCTTGAACGCGTCGCTGACCCCGGCCGAGGTGTCGATCAGGTTGAACTTGACCATGCCGGTGAGCACGGCGACGACGGCGATGTAGAGGACGGTGCAGACGAGCAGCGAGGCGATGATGCCGATCGGCACGTCACGCTGCGGATTCTTCGCTTCCTCCGTGTGCGTCGACACCGAATCGAAGCCGATGTAGGCGAAGAAGATGATCGCGGCGCCGGCGAGCATGCCGAGCGGCGCGCCGCTCGGGTCCGCTTGGCCGGCGACGTGGTGGCCGAAGATGCTGAGCCCGGTCCAGCCGTACGGAGCGAATGGATGCCAGTTCGCCGGATTGACGTAGAACGCGCCGACGAAGATGACGAACAGCACGGCGGCCAGCTTGACTCCGACCATGGTGGCGTTGAAGCTGGCGCTCTCCGAGATCCCCTTGACCAGGATGGCGGTGACGATGGTGACGATGATGATGGCCGGCAGGTTGACGAACGAGCCGGTCAAGTCGAACTTGCCGGTCGTCGTGTTGTAGACGATGGGCGCTTCCTGCAGGATCTTGGGAAACGAGACCCCGACTTTGGTCAGAACGCTTTGGAAATATCCGGACCAGCCGTTGGCGACCGTCGCGCTCCCCACCGCGTACTCCAGCACCAGGTCCCAGCCGATGATCCAGGCGAACAGCTCGCCGAGGGTGGCGTAGGCGTAGGTGTACGCCGAGCCGGCGACGGGCACCATCGAGGCGAACTCCGCATAGCAGAGCGCCGCGAAGATGCAGGTGATGCCCGCGACCACGTACGACATCATCAGAGCGGGGCCGGCGATGTTGTGGGCCGCCTCGCCCGTCGCCACGAAGATGCCCGCGCCGATGATCGCGCCGATGCCCAGGGCCGAGAGCTGGACCGGCCCGAGCACGCGCTTCAGCCGGTTCTCGCCCTTCATCTCCTCGAGCAGCATCTCGAGCGGCTTCCTGGCAAAAAGTTGGTTAGCCATGAATGTTTGAACCTCCAGTAGAAAACGGAACGGTTAACCCCCCTCGGCCTGGGGAGTCCCCAGCCGGCGCCAGACCAGATACACCGGGATGCCGGTCAGCACGATCAGCAGCCCGGGCCAGGTGGTCGACGTCTTGTAGAACAAAAGGATGACGAGAATCGCCGCCGCCGCCACGATGTAGAGCGCCGGCACCACGGGATAGCCGAAGGCCCGGTACGGCCGCTCGGTGTTCGGCTGCTTGCGGCGCAGCACGAACACCCCGGCGATGGTCAGGATGTAGAAGATCAGCACCGAGAACACCACATAGTCCAGCAGGTCGCTGTACAGGTTGCCGTACTGCGGCACGCCGTTCAGATCGGGAAGGCGGGTGCGCGGCAGCACCAGGAATGAGGCCCAGATGCCTTGCAGGATCAGCCCCCAGGCCGGCACGTGCCGGGCGTTGAGGCGCCCGGTCGAACGGAAGAAGAGGCCGTCGCGGGCCATCGCGTAGTAGACCCGGGCGCCGGCCAGGATCAGGCCGTTGTTGCAGCCGAAGGTCGAGATGATGATGGCGACCGCCATGATCGTGGCTCCGGCCGGCCCGAAGATCACCGACAGCGATGCGGTCGCCACCCGGTCGTCCGGCGCCGTCTTGATCGCTTCGAGCGGCAGGGTGCACAGGTAGGCGACGTTGGCCAGGATGTAGAGCCCGATCACCAGCATCGTGCCGTAGGCGAGTGAGAGTGGAACGTTCCGCCGCGGCTCCTTGACCTCGCCGGCGGTGAACGTGATGTTGTTCCAGGCGTCGGAGGAGAAGAGCGAGCCCACCTGCGACACGCACAGGGCGACGAACAGGCCGAACATCCCCATCGTCGCCGCCGTCGCCGGCAGGCCGCCGATCTCCGGCCGGAGCATCGCGGCGCCGTGCGGCGTCCACATGTCGCTGAAATTGGCGGTCACCGCCTTGGCGTTGCGGCCGACGACGATGCCGAGCACGATCAGAGCGGCGAGCGACAGCGTCTTCGCCGAGGTGAAGGTGTTCTGGATCAGCTTGCCGAGCCGGATGCCGCGGGTGTTCAGGAAGGTCAGGAAGACGATCAGCAGGACGCCGATCAGTTGCTGCGTCGACAGGCTGATGGCGTACTTCGCCGACAGGTTGATCGGCGGCACGATCCAGGAGGTGGGGGAGATCGCGGGGACCATGACGCCGAGGAAGCGGGCGAACCCCACCGCCACGGCCGCGATCGTGCCGCTCTGGATGACCAGGAACAGGGTCCAGCCGTAGAGGAAGCCCCAGAGTGGAGAATAGGCTTCGCGCAGATAGACGTACTGGCCGCCGGCCTTGGGCATCATCGCCGCGAGCTCGCCATAGGAGAGGGCGGCGGCGACGGTGAGCAGGCCGGTCACCACCCACACCATGAGCAGCCATCCGGCCGAGCCCGTCTGGCGGGCGATGTCGGCGGACACGATGAACACCCCCGAGCCGATCATCGACCCGGCCACGATCATCGTCGAGTCGAGCAGGCCGAGCTCGCGGACGAAGCCCGTGCTCCCGCCCTCAGCCCGGTCCGGTACGGTGTCTGCGGTTCTCAGAGCAACCTCCTGCGGCCCGTAAAAGGCGGCGACGCGCCCTCGCCACCGAGGGGCCCGGCCACCTGGATCGGAAAGCGGCCATAGCTTACACCGGCTTGGGCTTATTGCCGCCGGTGAGCTTGCCGGAAAAGCGTGCAGCGGGTATCGTTTTCTTATGAAAGCCGTTAAGTTCGTCCACTGGAAGGAGCAGGACTTCTGGCTGGGCTACCTCCAAGACTACCCGGACTACATGACCCAGGGTGAGACCTTGGAGGAGTTGAAGGAGAACCTCCAGGACCCTGTACCAGGAGGTCACCAGCCTTTGAGAGGATGGTAAAGGCGCTAACTCAAAGTAGGGGAGGGGCTTGCCCCCTCCCGTGTGGGCGGAGGAGCCGAAGCACGGCGCCGACTGAGCTCCCTCATCTCGCCCCTTGTGGGCGCAGACACGTAGATGCTATGCAGGGTTGGAAAAAGCGGGCCGCCGGGTATAAGTTCTGGGATCTTTTTTCGGAAAGGAGTCCCAGATGAGCCGAGCGACCCACCAAGAAGAGTTTACAGGAAAGCCGGAGATTCTGTAT
>DATARD010000097.1:0-6934 GCA_036264355.1 Thermoanaerobaculia bacterium | reverse complement strand
CTCCCCGGCGTGCGCGAGGCGGTGGTGCTGGTGCGGGAGGACGAGACGGGCGACAAGCGCCTGGCCGCTTATGTGGTCACTGCCATGGAGCCGGCGCCGGTGCCCGCGCTTGGACCAGCGCTGGTACCGGAAGATCTCCGCACGGCGCTCCGCCGGACGCTCCCCGAGGCGATGGTGCCCGCGGAGGTCACCGTCCTCCCGAGCCTGCCGCTCAACGCCAACGGCAAGGTCGACCGCCGCGCGCTCGCGAAGATCGCGCCGGCCGGGGTGCGTCCGGTGGCGCGTTTCCTGGCGCCGCAGGGACCGGTCGAAGAGGTGCTGGCGCAGATCTGGACCGAGGTGCTCGGCGGCGAGCGGCGCGGACTCGCGAGGATCGGCGCGCAGGATGACTTCTTCACCCTGGGCGGCCACTCGCTCCTCGCGACGCAGGTGATGTCGCGGGTGCGCGACGCCTTCGGAGTGGAGCTGCCGCTCCGCGCGTTTTTCGAGGCGCCGACGGTCACCGCGCTCGCGGCGCGCATCGACGGCGAGCGCCGCGGCGAGCACGCGCAGCCCTCTCCCATCCTGCCGGTGCCCAGGGACCGCGAGCTGCCGCTCTCGTTCGCCCAGCAGCGCCTCTGGTTCCTCGACCGCCTGGCGCCGGACAACCCGTTCTACAACATGTTCGGCGCCGTGCGCCTGACCGGCGCGCTCGACCTGGATGCCCTGCGCGGGGCCTTCCGCGAGATCGTCCGCCGCCAGGAGGCGCTACGCACCACGTTCCGGCCCGGCGAACGCGGCCCCGTCCAGGTGATCGCACCGCCGCCGGCCTTCGAGGTTCCGCTGGTCGATCTGGAAGGACTGGCGGAGGATCCCCGGCGGCGGGAGCTCGCCCGATTGTCGGGCGACGAAGCGCGGCGCCCGCTCAACCTCGCCCGCGGACCGCTCGTCCGCGCCGCCCTCCTCCGCATCGCCGCGCGGGAGCACACGCTGCTGGTGAACCTGCACCACATCATCTCGGACGGCTGGTCGATGGGTATCCTGTTCCACGAGCTGGCGACCCTGTACGGCGCGTTCTGCCAGGGGGCGCCGTCGCCGCTGCCGGAGCTGCCCATCCAGTACGCGGACTTTGCTGTCTGGCAGCGCGAATGGCTGTCCGGCGAACGGCTCGCCGCGGAGCTGGACTATTGGCGGCGGCAGCTCGCCGGCATCCCGGAGAGCCTGGAGCTGCCGTTCGACCATCCGCGGCCGGCGGTCGAATCCTTCCGCGGTGCCACCGAGTCCTTTGCGCTGCCGGCCGAGCTGGCGCGCGCCCTCTCGGCGCTCACCCGCCGCCGCGGTGCGACGCAATCGATGATCCTCCTCGCCGGCTTCACGGCGCTCCTCGGCCGCTTCGCGGGATGCGAGGACGTCGCCGTCGGCATGGCCATCGCGAACCGTACGCGGCGGGAGGTCGAGGGCCTGATCGGCTTCTTCGTCAACACGCTGGTCCTGCGCACGGACCTCTCGGGCACGCCGGGCTTCGCGCAGCTCGTCGGCCGGGTCCGCGAGACCTCCCTCGCCTCCTACGCGCACCAGGACCTGCCGTTCGAGCGCCTGGTCGAGGAGCTGCAGCCGGAGAGGAGCCTGAGCCGCAACCCGCTGATCCAGGTCATGTGCGGCTACCAGAACTTCCCGCGTGCCGAAGCGGAGGTGCGCGGCCTCACTCTCTCGCCGCCGGAGGAAGGCAAGGTGACCGGCGGCACGGCCAAGTTCGATCTCTCCCTCTTTCTCTTCGAAGACGGCGACCGGCTCACGGGAGCGCTCGAATACAACAGCGAGATTTTCGAAGCGGCCTCGATGCTGCGCCTGCTGCGCTGTTTCGAGAATCTCCTCGCGGCAGCCGTCGCCGATCCGGAAGCGCCGGTCGCCTTCCTGCCGCTCCTCGGCGCCGCGGAGCGCCACCAGCTCGCCTGCGAGTGGAACGACTCCGCCGCGGAATGGCCGTCCACGTCGAGCTTCCAGGAGCTGTTCCTGGAGCACGTGCGCCGCGCCCCGGAGACACCCGCGGTCATCGCGGGCACCGCGGGCACGGCCAGCCTCTCCTACACGGATCTGAACCGCCACGCGGACGGCCTCGCCCAGGCGCTGCGGCGCCGGGGAGCCGGCCCCGGGAGCTTCGTCGGCCTCTGCGTCGAACGCTCGGCCCAGGCGGTGGTGGCGCTGGTCGCGATCCTCAAGACCGGCGCCGCCTACGTGCCGCTCGATCCCGACTACCCCGCCGAGCGCCTGGCCTTGATGATGGACGACTGCGACCTCCGCCTGCTGGTCGTGGACGAGACGGCCCGGGCGCGTTTGCCGCAGGGACTCCTCGCCGGCCGGGCAACCCTTACCCCCGAGGATTTCCCCCCTCTCCCGGAGGAAGGGGGGGCGATGGGAGAGGGGGGCCAGGGGGGTGAGGCCCTCGCGCACGTCATCTACACCTCGGGCTCGACGGGCCGGCCGAAAGGTGTGGCCCTCTCGCACCGGGCCATCGTGCGGCTGGTGCGAGACACCAACTATGTGCATCTGGGGCCGGACGACCGCGTGGCGCAGGTGTCGAACCTCAACTTCGACGCGTCGACCTATGAGATCTGGGGCGCGCTGCTCAACGGCGCCACCCTGGTGGTGATCCCGCGCGACGTCGTCCTGTCGCCTCCGGGCTTCGCCGCGGCCCTCTCCGAGCACCGGATCACCAACATGATCCTCGCTTCGGCCCTGTTCGCCCAGATGGCCCGGGAGGAGCCCGACGCCTTCGCGGGGATGCGCGAGCTGCTGGTGGGTGGCGAGACGGTCGATCCGGCGGCAGCACGGCGGGTGCTCGCCAGCCGGCCTCCCCAGCGGCTCCTCAACATGTACGGGCCCACGGAGAACGCGACGTATTCCACCTGGTATCCGATCCGCACCGCGCCGCCGGGCTCGCTCCCGATCGGATCGCCGGTCGCCAATACGACGCTCTTCGCGGTGGACCGCTGGCTTCAGCCGGTGCCGCTCGGCGTGGTGGGCGAGCTGGCGATCGGTGGCCAGGGCCTCGCCTGGGGCTACTGGCGGCGGCCGGAGCTGACCGCCGAGCGCTTCGTGCCCGATTTCGCGGGACCGGCCGGCAGCCGTCTCTACCGCACGGGCGACCTGGTCCGTCGGCGCGCGGACGGGATCCTCGAGATCCTCGGCCGCATCGACCATCAGGTGAAGATCCGAGGCTTCCGCATCGAGCTGGGAGAGATTGAGGCCCGCCTGGCCGAGCACCCCGCGGTGCGGCAGGCCGTCGTGCTCGCCCGCGAGGACGTCCCGGGCGACAAGCGCCTCGCCGCCTACGTGGTGCAGAACCCGGCCTACGAGTCCGCCGGGAGCGGCGAGCAGACGGAGCAGGTCTCGCAGTGGGGAGAGATCTTCGACGACCTCTACCGGGAAGAGGCGCCGGAGGCCGATCCGACGTTCAACGATCCAACTTTCAATACTGTGGGCTGGAACAGCACCTACACGGGCCTGCCTCTCCCGGCGAGCGAGATGGAGGAGTGGCTGGACGACACGATCCGCGGGATCACGGCGCTCGAGCCGCGGCGGACGCTGGAGATCGGCTGCGGCACCGGCATGATCCTCTTCCGCATCGCGCCGCGTTGCGAGGCGTATACCGGCATCGACGTCTCCGGCCGCGCCCTCCGCTACATCGAGAGCCAGCTCGGCCGCGTGGGGCTGGGCGACGGCCGCGTCCGGCTGCTGCGCAAGTCCGCGCACGAGCTCGACGGCTTCGCGGCCGACTCCTTCGACACCGTGGTCGTCAACTCGGTGGCGCAGTACTTTCCGAGCGCCGACTATCTCGCCGAGGTGGTGGCGCGCGCCGTCGAGCTGGTGCGTCCTGGCGGCGCCATCTTCCTGGGAGATCTGCGCAGCCTGCCGCTCCTCGCAGCGTTCCACACCGCGCTGGAGCTGTTCCAGGCCGATCCCGCGACGCCGCTCTCCCGGCTGCGCCAGAAGGTGCACGCCCGCCACATGGACGAGAACGAGCTGGCGATCGATCCCGCCTTTTCCACCGCCTTGCGGGAGCGGCTGCCGAAGCTCGGACGCATCGAGATCCATCTTAAGCACGGCCGGGCCCACAACGAGCTGACCGGCTTCCGCTACCAGGCCGTGCTGCGGGTGGGCCCTCACCCCCTACCCCCTCTCCCACACACCCTCACACCCTCCCGGGAGAGGGGGACAACAGAAGAATTGGACTGGAGGCGAGAGGGGCTGACTCTCGCCGAAGTGCGCCGCTGGCTCACCGTGGAGGCGCCTCCGGTCCTGCGTCTTCGCAACATCCCGAACGCCCGCGTCGCCGAGGACACCGCGGCGGTCCGGCTGCTGCAAGAGGCTCCCGAGGGGATCGAAACCGCCGAGGACCTCCGCCGCCGAGCCACCGAAGCCGCCCTCGGAGCCGTCGAGCCGCAGGACCTCTGGGACCTCGCGAAAGATTTTCCCTATGAGGTCGAGCTGAGCTGGGCCGATCAGGGAGCGGATGGATCGTTCGAGGCGACGATCCGGAGCCGATTGCTTGTCTCCCCTCTCCCGGCAGGTTGGGAGGGGGCCGGGAGAGGGGCCGGGGGTGAGGGCGCTTTCGGCGCGGAGCCCCCCTCCCTCGCCGCCTACACCAACAACCCCCTCCAGGGCCGGTTCGCCCGCCGCATCGTCCCCGAGCTGCGCGCCTTCCTGGAGGCGCGCCTGCCCGCCTACATGATGCCGTCCGCCTTCGTGCTGCTCGATGCCCTGCCGATCACCCCGAACGGCAAGGTCGACCGGCGGCGGCTCCCTGCTCCCGGCGGCTTGCCGGAGAGCGGCCGGTCGCTCGTGGCGGCGCGCAATGCGACCGAAGAGCGGCTGCTCGCGATCTGGAAGGAGCTGCTCGGCGTCGACCGGATCGGCATCGAAGACGACTTCTTCGCGCTCGGCGGCCACTCCCTGCTCGCCACCCAGGCCGTCTCCCGCGTGCGCCAGGCGTTTGGCGTCGAGCTGCCGCTGCGCACGTTCTTCGAAGCGCCAAGCGTCGTCTCCGTGGCCGCCGAGATCTCGCGCTTGCGGCTCGGCGGCGGCGAGGCGGAGGTGCCTCCGATTCTCCCTGTGCCGCGCGACGGCCGCCTCCCGCTCTCCTTCGCCCAGGAGCGCCTGTGGTTCCTCGACCGGCTCGAAGCGCGGACGCTGGCCTACAACGAAGCGGCGGCCTTCCGCCTGGAAGGACCGCTCGACATCGCCGCCTTCCGCGGCGCTCTGGACGAGATCCTGCTCCGCCACGAGAGCCTGCGCACCGCCTTCCCCGAAGTCGACGGCGAGGCCGTGCAGGTCATCCGGCCCACATTCCCGTTCGACCCGTTCGAGATCCCCGTGATCGACCTGCGGGCGCTCCCGGAGGACCTGCACGGCGAAGAAGTCCACCGCCTCGCGCTCTCCCAGGCGCTCCGGCCCTTCTCGCTGGCGCAAGGCCCGCTCGTGCGCGGCCTCCTGATGCGCCTCGGCGAGAACGACCACGCCATGCTCTTCTCGTTCCACCACATCATCTTCGACGGCTGGTCGGTCGGCGTCTTCGTGCGCGAGCTGTCCGCCCTCTACCGGGCGCGAGTCGCGGGCGTGCCGGCTTCCCTGCCTCCGCTCGCCGTCCAGTACGCCGACTTCGCCGCCTGGCAGCGGGGGTGGCTGCAGGGCGAGGTGCTGGAGCGCCAAGTCGCCTGGTGGCGCGGGCAGCTCACCGGCGCCGCGGTGCTCGAGCTGCCCACCGACCGGCCGCGGCCGATCCTCGCCCAGGCGCCGAGCGGCCTGCTCCATCCGGTCCTCCGGCCCTCCTTGACCGAGCCGTTGCACGCCTTCAGCCGCGACCACGGCGCCACCCTGTTCATGACGCTCCTCGCCGGCTTCCAGGCACTCCTTCACCGCCACACCGGCCAGACCGACATCTCCGTCGGAACGCCGATCGCCAACCGCAATCACGGCGACGTGGAAAAACTGATCGGTTTCTTCGTCAACATGCTCGTCCTGCGCACCGATCTCTCCGGCGATCCGGGTTTCGGAGACCTCGTGGACCGCGTCCGCGAGACCGCGCTCGGCGCCTACGACCACCAGAGCGTCCCCTTCGCGAAGCTGGTCGAAGAGCTGCGGCCCGAGCGCGACCTGCGGCACACGCCGCTCTTCCAGGTCAGCTTCCAGGTCCTGAACCTTCCGCAGTCCCCCCTGGAGCTGCCCGGCATCACGCTCCACCCGCTCTCCTTCGCGGCCCGCTCCGCGAAATTCGATCTCGACCTCGCGCTGACCGACGCCGCCGACCGGCTGAGCGGCGTGCTCGACGGTGTGCTCGACGGTGTCCTCGACTACAACGCCGACCTCTTCGACGCGACGACCATGGAGCGCTTCCTCGCGCATCTCGAGCAACTGCTGCTCGGCGCCATGGACGACCCGGCGCGGCGGCTGTCGGAGCTGCCACTGCTCACCGCCGCTGAACGGAGCCAGCTCGCGATCGAATGGAACGACACGGCGAGCGCCTCGGCGGATCCGCCGTGCCTGCATTGCTTGATCGCGCAGCGGATCGCGGAAGCTCCCGAGGCCCTGGCCGCCGTCTGCGGAGACCGCCGCCTGACCTTCGGAGATCTCGGCCGGCAGTCCGCGAGCCTGGCCCTCCGTCTCCGCGAGCACGGCGTCGGTCCCGAGGTGCCGGTCGTCCTGTTCCTCGACCGCTCGGTCGAAGCGATCGCCGGCTTTGTGGGGATCCTCGAAGCGGGAGGCGTCTACGTGCCCGTCGATCCCACCTACCCGGCGGAACGGATCGCCTGGATCCTGGAGGACTGCAAGGCGCCGGTCGTGGTGACCACGTCCGAGCTGGCAGGCCGGTTGCCGGTTGGAACGGAGGTCGTACTGCTGGGCCCTCACCCCCCTGGCCCCCCTCTCCCATCCCCCTCCCTTCCGCCGGGAGAGGGGG
>DATARD010000065.1:0-2436 GCA_036264355.1 Thermoanaerobaculia bacterium | reverse complement strand
CTGCAGCGCTACATGACCGACAAGATCCAGGAGGTCTACCGGTCGCAGAGCGTGGCGATCAACGACAAGCACATCGAGGTGATCGTGCGCCAGATGATGCGGTCGGTGAAGATCGAGGAGGTCGGCGACACCGAGTTCCTGATCGACGAGCAGGTGGACCGCTGGAAGTTCCAGGAAGAGAACGAGCGGGTCATCGCCGCCGGCGGCACGCCCGCCATCGGCCGCCCGCTGCTGCTCGGCATCACCAAGGCGTCGCTGTCCACCGACAGCTTCATCTCGGCGGCGAGTTTCCAGGAGACCACCCGGGTGCTCACCGAGGCGGCGATCAGCGGCAAGGTGGACGGTCTGCGTGGTCTCAAGGAGAACGTGATCGTGGGGCGGGTCATCCCCGCCGGCACGGGCATGGACTTCTACCACGACTTCCACATGGCCGAGGAGTTCATCGAGTCCGAGCCGGAGGCCGAGGAAGAGCTCTTCTTCGAGTTCGGCGAGGAGGAGATCCGCAGCCTGCCGCAAGAGGTCCTCGAAGGCGATTAGCCCCGAAGCCAAGAAGCCGAACCCCCAAAGGGCGGTCTCTGGACCGCCCTTTTTTCTTGCCCGGCTGGTGGTACCATAGGGGCAGTCCGCCGGTTTCTACGGACGAAAGGATCCCTCGATGCGTTCGCGGCTCCTCTCTCTCTTCCTCTTCGCCTTCCTGGTCCGGGCGGCGGGTTTCGCCGACACCGTCTATCTCACCAACGGCAGAACCTTCGAAGGGGTCATTGCGGACGAGACCGAGACGTCGGTCAAGATCCAGATGCCGGGAGGCTCGTTGAGCCTGCCGCGCAGCCATGTCCTGCGGGTCGAGAAATCCTCCTCCGATTTCGCCGAGTACCTCAAGAGGAAGACCGCCTTGCAGCGCAGCGGGGCGGGAGCCGACGAGTGGCTGAAGCTGGCGCTCTGGGCCAAAAGGCAGGGGCTGGAGCAGGGGGCTCGGGAGGCCGGTCTCGCGGCCGGCGACCTGGAGCCGCGCCTGGCGGGCCTCGCTCCTCTCTTGCGCTCCTATGGGTATGTCCTCGACGCGCAGCTCGACCGGTGGATTCCCTATGCCGACTCGATGCGGCGCCAGGGGCTTGTGCAGGCAAATGGCCAGTGGATCACCAGCGAAGAGCAGGCGGCCCGCCAGCAGGCTCAGCAGGAGGAGGCTGCGCGCCGGCATTCCGAACGGGCCGCGGCGCGCGCCGCACAAGCGACTCAGGCAGCTCGTGAGGCCGAGCTGGCTTTGGCCCAGCTCGAGCTTCAGGAGAGACTCCAGCAGTCGCCGGCCGCGGATTCCGGTCCCTATGCACCCAGATACTCGGCCTACGTCTATCCCTGGTTCGCCGCGCCGGTGTCCATACCGCAGCCGTGCCGGCATTGCGGTGCCGGTGGAGGGCCGCACCCGCCGTTCCGGTCGAGCTCTCCCCGCGAGATTCACGACTCCTCGTTCAATCACGTACCCGGCAGCCTGATCCAGGGCCGGCCGTGAACCCGTTGTACGCTTTGTTCTTCTGTTTTTTTGCTTTCCTGGAGGGAATATGCCTGAAGCCAATCTGGAGAGACTCGCCGTTTTTCAGGGACTCGGAGCGGAACGGCTCGCGCGCTTGGAGTCCTGTCTGGAGGAACGGCAGCTCGGTCCCAACGAAGTGATCTTTCTTCGCGACGATCCCTGCGACGGCCTTTATCTCGTGGTGCAGGGAGGAGTCGTCATCCGTTCCGAGATACCGGGGCAGCCTCTCGAACGGCTCCGGGACGTGATTCCCGGTGAGCTGTTCGGGGAGATGGAGGTCATGCAGAACGCTCGCCGGCTCGCGTCGGCGCGCACCATCAGCGACACCGTCGTCCAGCGGATCCCGCAGGACTGCCTCCAGGAGCTGTTGAACGATCCTCTCCTCGAGTCTTTATTGCGTTCCCGCGTGGGGCGCCGCCGTGAGGTGAGCCGGCGCTCTCCCTCGACCCGCGGCGAGCCCCGGATCTGGGTCGATCGCGACGTGTCGTTGATCCTGGACAATGGACAGCGTCTGCGTCTTCGGTTGGAGAACCTCTCGTGGAGCGGCGCCTGCTTCGCGGCGGTCCCGGACGCTTGGCGGGTCACCCATCCTGTGCGTTTTGCCCTCGCGACAGGACAGGGCAGCTTGCGGACGAGCGGCGTCGTGCGCTGGCGGCAGGGGCGCTGCGCCGGCATCGCCTTCGACGGCGTCGGTCCGGCTCACCGCCGGCGGGTCGCGCAAGCCCTGCGCGAGCTGGCCCAGGAATAAAGAAAACGGCCGGCGCTGGTGAGGCGCCGGCCGTCTTTCGGTGTCAGTGCGACGTCGATGCGGTGTCAATGGGCCACGGCGTCGCTCAGGGCGTCTCCGAAGAGCAGCCGCCCCTCGCGAAAGGAAGCGCCGCGGAGGGTGAGGGCGAGGACGTCGCCCA